>NZ_DATFBA010000351.1:0-8213 GCF_035254065.1 Geomonas sp. | reverse complement strand
CTCGCACGTTGCGCATTGCATCCGCTATCTCCCAGTTCTGCTCCTTCAGGTAGATACGGGCGAGAAAATGTCTGATTGCCGTCTGCTTTCCTTTAGCCATTCGTTCCGATACGTATATGTCAATTGCCTCATCCGCCGTATCTTTGTTCATGACTGACCACCTTTCGGGCTGGTGCCCGGCGTCCGCTTGCTGCGCGGAGTGCTTTATAAAATAGATCAAGGAATCAATGCCGGCGGTACGGGATTTCACGCGGGGAATAGGCGTCCATCCCATAACCTAAATATCGGTGAAAAGGTGCTCTGTGTCAACTCAAGGGGGCGGCGGTTTGGCCCCCTATTCATTCTGGAAAACCGCCAGCTGGCGGCATGTGACCAAAAGGCTGGCCGGTAACGGCAAAGACAAAAGTGGAGATGCGGTTGGAAGAAGCGGGAAAAGAGATGTCCACCGGGAAGGCACCGGAGAGCGCGCCCGAGACGGGCGGGCTGATAGTATCCCACTTCGGGGTGGCTGTCGAGGTGCTTTTCGGCGGCGGCGAGCGCCGGATGGTGAGGGTGAAGAGGAATTCCGGCCACGTGGTCGGGGACCGGGTCCGCGTTGCCGGAGAGGTGCTGGAGCGGCTCCCCAGGCAGACGGAACTGCGCCGCCGGGATGCCCGCGGCAGCGTGCACCTGGTGGCAGCCAACCTGGACGTGCTGGGGATCGTACTGGCTCCCGGTTCACCCTCCGGTTTCGCCGATCGGGCCATCGTGGCCGCCCGCGCGGCCGGGCTGAAGCCGTTCCTGGTCTGCAACAAGTGCGATCTGCCGGAGGCGAGGGCCCTGGCGTCGGAGGTGGCTGGCACCTATGCCGGCTCGCTTTCCACCTTCGCCCTGAGCGCCGCGAGCGGGGAGGGGATCGAGGACCTGCGCGGCTTTTTGCGCGAAGGACACCGAGGGGCTTTCGTGGGCTCCACCGGTGTCGGCAAGAGTTCGCTCCTGAACGCCCTCTGCCCCGAGATCAACCTCAAGGTCGGCGAGCTGAGTGACCACCGCTGGCTCGGCAAGCACACCACCACTGTATCCTCCCTGCACACCGTCCCTGGCGGAGGCGAGCTGGTCGATACCCCCGGCTTCCGTGATTTCGGCCTGGTCGATATCTCCTCGGAGGAGGTGGTCGAGTACTTCCCGGGCTTCGAGTCCCTGGAGGAGAACGGCTGCCGTTTCCACAACTGCCGCCACCGCAGCGAGCCGGGATGCGCGGTTACCGAGCTGGTGGAAAGGGGAGAGCTTGCCGCCGACCGCTACCGCTGCTACCTCGACATCCTCGCCGAGGCCGAGGCGGCCGAAGACGCGGCAGCGCGGAGGCCGCGCAAGAAGTGATCGATCCCTTCAGGAGAAAATTGAAATGGCGCAACCGTGGAAGGTTCTGGATGCAGTAGAGACCAAAGATGGCAAATTGGAACTGAGGCAGCGAGGGGAGAAGGATTTTCTGATCCTGGTCAACTCGCTGGTGCTGATGAACAGCTCGCTGCACCGCTCTGAGCTCGCCCTGGGCCAGGTCGCCTGCGGGCATCTGAAGGAAGAGTCTGCCCCGCGGGTGCTGGTGGCAGGGCTGGGCATGGCCATCACGCTGAGGGCCGTGCTGGACTGTCTGCCGGCGACGGCTAAGGTGGTGGTAGCCGAGTTGAACCCGGTGGTGGTGGAATGGTGTCGAGGGCCGCTTGCCTCGCTGACCGCCGGCGCCGTCGATGATCCCCGGGTCAGCGTGCAGATCGCCGACGTGGCGGATGTCATCAGCCAAAGCGCGGGTTCGGGGGGCTCTTTTGACGCCATCGTGCTTGATCTCTACACCGGGCCGCATGCCCGTACCGACAAGGTTGCTGATCCGCTGTACGGCACTGTCGCCATCGAGTTGACCCGGTGCGCCTTGAAGCCGGGCGGGACCTTCGCGGTCTGGGGGGAGAACCGGGATGCGGGCTTCGAAAAACGTCTCTCCTCAGCGGGGTTCGTGGTCTCCACCGAGCGACCCGGTCGGGGTGGCCTGCGGCACGTGGTTTACCTGGCGCGACTGCCGCAGCGCCAGGAGGCTCCCCGGCGCAGGAGGGGAGGGGGGCGATAGCCTAGGCAGCCAGCATGCTCTGTACCGAGCGCACCAACTGGCTGGCGGTGAAAGGCTTGGATAGATAGCCATCCGCGCCGTGCGTCTCTACCAGCTCGCTCAGTTCCTCTTCCGCCTTGGAAGAGATGAGCAGCACCGGGATGTTGCGGCTTTTGTCTCGCGATTTCAGGAGCTTCAGCTTCTTGTCCCCGGACATGAGCGGCATGACCACGTCGAGGAGAATCAGGTCCGGCGGTGTGTTGGAGTAGATGAGATGGTTCGAATAGACCCCGTTGTCTGCGGTCGAGACCTTGAAACCGGCCGCGGCCAGGAAGTCACTGGCCATCGCCAGGACCACCTTGCAGTCGTCAATGACCACAATATGTTTCGACATCGTCCCTCCTGCTGGAATAACAAACGGTGTTTTGTATATCACGCTTTCTTTGCCTTGTCCAGAAGGGATGGTCTTTTTTCTCATTAAAGAGGAAATTCTCAGGAAAGCTAACTGCTTTTCATCGTTTCCGGTTGCTGACGGCGATCGGCCTCCTCCGGGCCGGTGCTGCTCTCCTGGTGCCACGCCTACCTTTCCACCATTCAGGTTGCTTTTTATGCCAGTTTAGAAAACCTTGTTTTGCACGAGCTGACGCACTCTGCTCCGCTGTCCACATCCCCGCCGCTGCTCATCCGCTCACCACTCTCCCTCCTCAGCCACCCGTCCCCCTCTCGGTTTGATGGCTAAACCTCTTCTTCCTTGTAGCGGTCCGCTGATTGATGCCCAGCGATCGGCGCATCCTTCGTTGCGGGCGAGCGGAATTCCTGTATATTAGACAAAAATAATTTTCATGCGAGGCGCCATGCTAGACAGGGAACCCGTTCAGCTTCCAGGTCTGGCGGAGGTGGGGCGGCACGACCATCTCTGCCTTCTCCACGAGGGTGAGGAAGCTTTACCCGCCGCGTTGACTCTGTTCGTCCAGAAGGGCCTGTCCCTGGGCGAGCGCTGCGTCTACCTGAGCCCGGGAGACGAGATGCGGGAGCGGGTGCTGAAAAATGCCGCATCGGGAGACAGCCAGGAGACGGAGGCCTTGAAGCTGCTTCCGCTGCGGGATGGCTGGCTGCAGGGAGGGAGCTTCCAGCCGCTGCGGGTGATGGGGGTGCTGCAGTCGGCCGTCGTCCAAAGTGCCGAGGACGGCTACAAGTCGACCCGCGTTATCTGCGACCTGGGGTGGATGGTCAACGACCCCGACGCGCGGGAACTGCTGCTTGACTTGGAAACCGCCCTGAGCGAGTTTGCCGGCAAGCATGAGGCGACCGTTCTGTGCCTGTACGACCGCCGCATCTTTTCCGCTGAGCTGTTGCTGAAGGTGGCCAGGCTCCATCCCCATCTGGTTATCAACGGCAAGCTCTGCCGCAATCCCCTCTTCATCGCTGCCGGAAGCGACCCGGGTCCCAACCGTGCAACCGCCGAACTGGAGCAGTTCCTGGGCTCGGCGTACGCCTCGACGCTGGCCGGCGCCGAAATCGATAAGTTGCGCCAGGAGGTTGAGCAGGCCTACGCCGCGCTGGCGCGCAAGATCTACGAAAACTGGCAGGAGGAGGACCTCTTGCGCGAAAACAAGCTGGAACTTCAGCAGAAGGAGGAGGCCCTGCTTGGACACCGAAGGCGGGTGCGGACCATCCTCCAGCATCTCCCCGCCATGCTGATGGCCTTCGACACGGGGCTCTCTCTTTCGTCCTGTAACCACGAGTTCGAGAGGGTGACCGGATTCAAGGCGGAAGAGGTGATGGGCAAGTCGATGCTTGATCTTTTCCAGGTGCCGGGCGGGCTGGAGGAAGAGCTGCTGGCCCTTCATCCCGAACAGGGGGGGGAGTACCGCGGCAAGGTGTGGGAGATCCGCTGCAAGGATGGCTGCACGAAGAGCACCTCCTGGTCGAACTGCTCGCGCTACGTGCAGATTCCCGGCTGGGGCAACTGGATCGTCGGGCTGGACCTGAGCATGCAGCTGCATGCCGAGAGAGACCTGAAGGCGTTGACCGACCAGCTGGAAGCCCGGACCGGAGAACTGGACGCCTTCAGCCAGGCCGTTTCCCATGACTTAAGCGGTCAGCTCTCCAGCATCAGCGGCCACTGTGCCACCATGCAGGAGCTCTACGGCCGGGCCCTTTCTCCCCAGTGCCGGGAGCTTTTGAGAAGCATCCTGGAGTCCACCAGCGAGATGGCCGGCAGGATCAATGCGCTCCAGCGTCTCACCACCCTCGCCTCGGCGGGACTGCAGCCGGAGGAGGTGGACCTGAGTGCCATGGCCTCTGAGATCGCTGCCCAGCTAAAAGGAAACTGCCAGCGCCCGGTCACCTTCCAGATCGAGGACGGGTTGACCGCCACCGGCGACGCAAGGCTGCTCCGGCTGGCCATGGAACAGCTGCTGGAGAACGCCTGGAACTATACGGTTGGCGTGCAGCATCCGGTGATCCGTTTCGGAATCGCAGAGGTAGAGGGGGCTCGCAGTTTTTATGTGAGCGACAACGGCCCCCGGCTGGTGACGATCGCTGGTTTGCCACCGGCCGCGGAAAAGCCGGGCCACCTCTGCTGCGGGATCGGGCTTGCCACGGTGCAGCGGATCATCACCCTGCACCGTGGCAGGATCTGGGCGGCCGATCAGGCGGACAAGGGAGGGACCCTGTATTTCACGGTCTGATCCGGCGGGGAAGGAACCGGAGATTTGCCCAACGTCCTGCCAAGGGAGATGAGAGCGTGTCAGCCCTGGACGAAAAAATTCCGGCTGTGAGCCCGACCGAGACCGCTTGTGCGGATCCCCTGAGACGCGCCGCGTTCAGGTCCCTGGAAGCAATCGGGAGCCTGCTGGCAACGGCAGGGGAGGCGGTCATCCTGCTGACAACGCAGGTGGATCGCCTGCTGTCCGACCAGGCGGAGCGGCTGGCTACCATCAACCGGGACCTGGCGGCCTTCAACCATTCGGTCACCCACTACCTCCGCGCGCCCCTCGCAAGGATCAGCGACCTCTCCCGCCTCCTCCAGGAGCGCTATGGCGGCAGCTTCGAGCCGGAGGTTCTTGATTACCTGGAGCGCGTCGGCAGCTCGTCACAGTACATGAGTGAGCTGATCGAGGCACTTTTGGATCTCTCCCAACTCTCCTACCAAAACCTCAAGCGCGAGGTAGTCGACCTCTCAAAGATCGCGCGGCAGACTGCCGACGAGCTCAGGCAGGGGGCACCGGAGCGGCGGGCCGATTTCATTATCCAGCCGCACATACGCACGGTGGGCGACCTCCGCCTGCTCGAGATCGCCCTGAAGAACCTGCTCAGAAACGCCTGGAAGTTCACCTCGATGCGGGAAACCGCTTGTATCGAGTTCGGGGCCTGCCAGTCGGCCGGTCCCAGTACCTGTTTCGTGCGGGATAACGGGGTTGGCTTCGACATGTCCAACGCGCAGCGGATGTTCCAGGCCTTCCAGCGGCTGCACAGCGGCGCGGAGTACCCCGGTTACGGTATCGGGCTCACCACGGTGCAACGGATAATCAGCCGGCATGGCGGACGGATTTGGGCTGAAGGGGAGGTGGGGAAGGGGGCGACCTTCTTCTTCACGCTGGGTGGGGTCTGACGATCAACAACTGATGAAGGGGGGAGGACGGGGGCGCTGGCAGTCAGCGTTCTTTTTCATGGGCGAGGGATGAAGCCGCCGGACCTGCAGGACCGGCGGCTGCAACAGGGGGAAAGGAAGCGAAGAAAAGCTGCAACGGGAAACTGCGCGAGGGTTCGCGCCGAAGCCAGTTGAAAGGGTGAGCAATCAATCCAGCAGGGTCTTTTCGAATTGCAGCCCCATCCCCTTGTCGGTCACCCGCACCACCCTGGCCTTCAGGTCGCACAGCACCTGCGGCGTCAGGGTGTGGTAGATGGTGATGGCTACCGTGTCGTCTATCTCCATCCTTCTTTCGGTGCTGACGAATACCCCCTTCATGCTGAGGTTCTCGACCTCACCCTCGATGATCTGTTCGTTGAGGTGGATGTTGGCTTTTGCGTGCAGGGCCAGCCTCGCGAAATTTCTCTTTTCCTTGTACATCGCCCCTCCCTTCTTGCTTAGATGAGATCGCCGGGTTGGCATAAACAGAGGTTAGTTTAATCTAATGTTTTTACAATGCAAGCAACTGACCATAAAAACCTGCCGCCCAGGCAGACAGGCGGCGCGGTTGCGGCGCCACCGGGGTATGCTATCATCGTTTCTTCATGTAAACCCGTGGTGAGGTGACTATGAATAAGGATGAAATGGTTGTGAACCGGGGATTGTCGGTGTTCGCCCCCGCCGCCCACTACTACTACCAGTTTTCCATCTCGCGGGGTGAGGGATGCACCGTCTACTCCCAGGAGGGGCTCCGCTTCCTCGATTTCACCTCCGGGCTGGGGGTCCTCAACATCGGTCACAACCATCCCAAGGTGGTGGAAGCCGCCCGCAACCAACTGGAAGCGTACATCCACACCGGGGGGATCTACTATAGCGAAGCGACCGTGGCCGCGGCCGAGCAGCTGGTCTCGGTGACCCCGGCGGGCCTGGACATGCTCTTCTTCAGCAATTCCGGCGCCGAGGCGGTGGAAGGGGCGCTGAAGCTCGCCCGCTACACGAGCGGCCGCCAGGCGATCATCTCCTGCACCGGGGCCTTCCACGGCCGGACCATGGGGGCCCTTTCGGTCACTACCAGCTCCTCCGCCTATCGGCGGCGCTACCACCCGCTGCTCCCCTCCATCTACCAGGTAAGCTACCCTGCCTGCTTCACCTGCCCCTACGGCCTCACCCCCGAGTCCTGCGGCACCCGCTGCCTGGACGAGATCAGCAGGATCTTCGAGCGCCAGGTGCCGCCCGAGGAGGTCTGCGCCATCCTGATCGAGCCCTTCCTGGGGGAGGGGGGCTACTACCCGGCTCCCGCGCCCTACCTGCAGGGACTGCGCTCAATCTGCGACCAGTACGGGATCCTGTTGATCTTTGACGAGGTCCAGTCGGGGATCGGTCGGACCGGGAAATGGTTCTGCTGCGAGCATGCCGGCGTGGTGCCCGACATCATGACGGTGGCCAAGGCGGTCGCCTCGGGGTTCCCGCTCTCGGCGGTGGTCAGCTCCCGCAAGGTCATGCAGAAGTGGGAGCTTGGCGCCCACGGCACCACCTTCGGCGGTAATCCGGTCTCCTGCGCAGCTGCCCGGGCCACTCTGGAGGTGATCAGGGACGAGGGGCTCCTGGCGCGGGCGACGGTGGCCGGGGGGCGGGCTCTCTCGTTCCTGCAGGATCTGGCCGCGCGCAATCCCTGCATCGGCGATGTACGGGGGAAGGGGTGCATGATCGGCATCGAGTTCGTGGACGCCGCGGGTGTGGCTGACGGCCGCCGGTGCGCCGCGGTCATCGACCAGTGTCTGAGCAAGGGGCTGATCCTGATCGGCTGCGGGCTCAGGCGAAACGCCATCCGTTTCATCCCGCCGCTGAACGTGACCGACGAGGAGTTGGAGGAGGCGCTGGCGATCTTCGCAGCCTCCGTGGCGGAGACATCGTGAGGAGATGAAAGGGGGCCGTGGCGATAGGCGGGAAGATCAAGCGGCCGGCACCGCCTGCTGCTGCCGGTTGTGGTGCATCAGGTCGAAGGCGCGCTTGACGCGGGCGACCACCCGGACGGTCATCATCGGCTTGGCGATGAAGTCCTGGAAACCCGATTTCAGTGCCCGGTGCTCTTCCTCGGGGGAGACCTTGGCGGTCAGCAGGATGATGGGTGTGCCGGCGGTGGCGGGGTTGGCCTTTACTGCCCGCATCAGGGCGTAGCCGTCCATCCTGGGGAGGGTGGCGTCGCACAGGATCAGGTCAGGCCTTTGCGAGAAAGCGATGGTCAGCCCCTGCACCCCGTCGTTGGCCATCAGCATCTGGTACCCTTCCTTGCTCAAGGCCTGTGCTATCTCGGAGGTTATCTCGGTGCTGTCGTCCACCACCAGCAGCACCCGGGGCGCTTCGTTGCGAGCCGGCATCCCGCGCAGGTAGTGCTGCTTCACCCCTTCCAGGATGTCCTCGCGGGTGGCCAATACCGGTACGATCCTGGCTCCGCACCTCGTCTCCAATAGCTGCAAGGTATCGGTGTCGAAGGGGTCGGTG
>NZ_DATFBA010000350.1:0-5448 GCF_035254065.1 Geomonas sp. | reverse complement strand
TCCACACCCATCCGCTCGTTGTAGAAGGCGGGGTCGATGGAGAGGTTGCGCATCTGCAGCATGTCCACCCCGGTATCCCCGATGAACTTGAGCAGCGCCTCGACCTCGGAGGGACTGTCGGTCACGCCGGGGGAGACCAGGTAGTTGATCATGGTGAAAAGGCCCTTCTCTTTGGCGGCCTTGACCGATTCGACCACGTCGGCGAACTTGTACCCCTTGGGACGGTAGTAGCGGTTGTAGGTCTCCTCCTGCACAGAGTTCATCGAGAAGCGCATGGAGTCCATGCCGGCGTCGCAGAGCATGCGAACCCGGTCAGGAAACGAGCCGTTGGAGTTGAAGTTGACAGTACCGCGCGAGGTCCCCGCTTTAAGCCGTTTGGTAGCCTCGGCTATGGTGTCGGCCTGCATGATGGGGTCACCCTCGCATCCCTGTCCATAGGAGACGATCGGCTCCGGGGCCTCCTTCAGGTGCGGCAGCATCAGTTCCACGATCTCCTCAGGAGTCGGCACGAAGGGGATCCGCTCGTGGTTGGACGGGCAGCAGTCGGAGGGCTGCAGGCTGATGCAGCCAAGGCAGCGGGAGTTGCAGACCGGCGAGGTCGGGATGGGTGCCTCCCAGCGGCGGAAGAAGAGATTCTTGGCGGCAAAGCAGTGGTAGTCGACAGCGCAACGGGAGAGCTGCTCGATCAGCCTGTTCTTCGGGAACTGGGCGAGCATCTTCCTGACCAAGGGGTCGAGCTTCCTGTCGTCGTAATTCCTGGGAAGCCAGTTCTCGTTGTCGTCCACCCGGGTCGCCGCCACCACGAAGCGCTCGGTCTCCTCGTCCCAGCCCACCGCCGTGTAGGACCAAAGCGGCAGGTGCACCTTTTTCTTACTGTAATCGCAGGCCGGCAGCAGCGTCCGCATGTAGCCAGGAGCCATGAAAGCGGAGACCGCCTGCACGGCCATGGAGCGCCTCCCCTCCTGGACGCGGCTCACGGTGACGAAGCGGCGGGCCTTGGCGTCCCAGGCGATGGGGGGCGTATCGGGAATGGTAAAGAGGCGGCTGTCTTCCGGGAGCGGGATCAATTCCACCGACTCAGGCAACAGGGCCTCGTTGCCGCTCATCCCGGCCATGGTGAGATAGGGGTGATCGTAGATGTTTCCTTTGCTGTCCGCGTAGAGCAGTTTCGGAAGTCTTTTACTTTTCATGTTAAATCCTTACCGCCATAGCGCTCTTTTTGAGCACGGCGTTGCAACCTGTCACAGTAACAAAAATCGGCAAACGGGGCAAGAAACAAGACAAGAAAGGCTTCCACCACGAAAGACACGAAAGGACACGAAAAAAAACCTTTCCTCCCTTTCGTGGTTAAGGTTCTTGGCCTTTCATGCTACAATCCCGCCCATGAAAATCCTGCTCGCCACGCTGCACGCCAAGTACGTTCACTCCTCGCTCGCCCTACCCTACCTTGCCTCTTTCTGCGCAGATCTGGAAGGGCTCGAATTCGAGACTGTCGAACTGACCGTGAACGAGCAGCAGGACCAGTTGCTTGCCCGCCTCTATGCGTCCCGCGCCGACGTCGTGCTCTTCTCCTGCTACATCTGGAACACCGAGCTCACCCTGAAGCTCGCCTCGGACCTCAAGAAAGTGGAACCGGGCACCTTCGTTGTCCTTGGTGGTCCCGAGGTCTCCTTCGGCTCCTTCGAGATGATGGTCCAGCTCCCGGCGATTGATTGCATCGTGCGGGGTGAAGGCGAGGCGACCTGCCGGGAACTGCTCCTGGCTTTGCGTGACGGCACTCCGCTCGACGATATCGCCGGCGTCACCTTCCGGGAAGGTGATGATGTCATCGCCAACCCCGATCGTGGCCCCCTCCCCGCGCTGGACGTCATCCCCTCACCGTTCAGCTCGGACCTGGCCGATCTCGACAAGCCGCTCGTCTACTACGAAACGTCCCGCGGCTGCCCGTTTTCCTGCGCCTTCTGCCTCTCTTCCATCGAAAATCGCGTCCGGTCTTTTTCCATGGAGCGGATACGGCAGGACCTGGGACTGCTCATGGAGCGAGGGGTGCGGACCGTCAAACTGGTGGATCGGACCTTCAACTACGATGCGGCACGGGCCAACGAGATCTGGCGCTTCATCCTGGACAACAACCGGACCAGCAAGTTCCATTTCGAAATTGCCGCAGACCTGCTGACCGAGGACAATCTTGCCCTGCTCGCCGAGGTTCCCCCCGATCTCTTCCGCTTCGAGATCGGCGTGCAGTCCGGCGCAGAGGAGACGCTCGCCAAGGTTGAGCGGAAGTCGAGTCTCCATCGCCTGTTCGAAAACGTGCGGCGCCTGAAAGCGGAAACGGCGGTTACCATCCATCTCGACCTGGTGGCAGGCCTCCCCGCCGAAACTATGGAAGGATTTCTCAACTCCCTGCAGAGCCTGTTCGAACTTCGCCCCGATCACATCCAAGTGGAACCGCTCAAGGTGATGAAGGGGACCGCCATGCGCGGGCTCGCGAGGAAGCACCGTTATGCCTACTCCGACGCGGCACCGTACAAGGTTCTCCACACCCCGTGGCTCACCTTTCTGGAGATCCGGAAGATCGAGGGCGTCAGCCGGCTGCTGGAACTCGTCTACAATAGCGGCAGGTTTCCTGCCTCTCTAGAGGTTTTGGCAGCGAGCGCTCCTCTTTCCGAAGTGTTCGCCGCGGCCGCCGATTTCTTCGAGGGTGAAGGGGGCGTCCAGAACCTTTCGCTCACCGCACTGTTCGAAGCCATCTGGCGTTTCGCCTGCTCCCGAATGCCGGCAGAGGGCCAGGAAGAGTTTCGCGATGCCTTGAGCTATGATTTCTGCCTCACCGGCTACCCAGGTGGAAATACCCCCGCCTTTTTCGACTCGACGGCCAAAACAGCCCCCAAAGGACCAGCCGCGGAGCTGCCTGCGCCCAGAGCTGGGGAACGAATCAGACAGTACCGACGCCAGTTCGCCAGGGACTATCGAACAACACCTTGGGCCGAGGGCGAAACAGAGATAACTTTTGTTTACCGCTCAGCTCCCGGCGAGGGGCTCAGGGTGGACGTCCTTTCCGTCCGTTAGATCTCCCCTCTTTTTCCCCCGCACTCCACCAGCTTCCTCATTTAGTTACCTTTAGCAGCTTCATCCTCCTTTTTTACTCCCCCTCGCCCCCTCGGGTGAGAGGGCTGGGGTGAGGGCGGCAGTTTCCGCCAGTTCCGGGGATCCCTCACCCGGCATTCGGCCACCCTCTCCCCTGAAGAGGCGAGGGGATCAGAGTTCCCACTTGCATACCTGCGATCTCCAGCGATACTGAAGCTTGGTTTTATCTAATCTTTATTGGAAGAGCGAAGGACCGCGAATGGAATTCTTTACCGTCTCTTGCCTGCGGAAAGGAAGGGTTCTGATCGATGGGAGCTACGTCGGTGAGAACAGAAGTGGTGATACGCTTCGTGTCTTTCAGTGCGCCACCGGCCTGCATGACATCTCGTTGGAATGCCTGACCGGACGGCGGTGCCGGGTCATGACGCAGAGAGTCATGATCGCCGGCACCAACGCCATTTTGCCTGTCCGAATCTCTTTCGTCTGCGATCTCGTACCGGCTACCGAACAGACCTGAGAATCTCCAGCAGGAAATCCCAGTAGCGCTGAACGCTGTCGATGTAGATGACCTCGTCGGGCGAGTGGACCCCGTGCAAGCTTGGGCCAAAGGAGATCATGTCCATCCCGGGGACGCGCTCGCCAATGATGCCGCACTCCAGCCCGGCATGTACCGCCTTCACCTCGACCTCTTTCCCGAACAGAGATTGATAGCAGCGTTTGGCGACGCCGAGGATGGGGGAATGCATGTCCGGCTTCCATCCCGGATATCCGGAACTACCTTCGACCGTACCACCACCCAGCTGCAGGATGGACTCAACCGTCTGAACGATTTCAGCGAGGCGCGAGGCGACGGAGCTCCGCTGGCTGGTAATGAGGACAACCTCCTTATCCGTCGTGTGGATCACGGACACGTTGGTGGAGGTCTCCACCAGTCCCGGCATGTCGACGCTCATGTGCTGGACGCCGGTAGGGAGGGAGGCAATGGTCATCAGTATCTTCTGCTGCAGTGGCAGCTGCAAGACCTTGCCACTGCCCGATGCTGACTGAGAGATGGCGAGCACAAATCCAGGGTCAATGGAGGAGAGCTCAGACTGGAAGGTTGCATTGAGTGAGGAAACGAGCGACTTAGCCTCATCGAGCTTCGTGTTGGGAAGATAGACTGCTGCGGTACACTCCCGAGGAATGGCATTACGCATGTTGCCACCCTCGATTGAGGAAACTCGGCAGCCGAGGCCGGAGAGTTTCATCAGGGCCCGATTCAGTATCTTGATGGCATTACCCAGTTCCTTATCTATCTCGAGGCCGGAATGTCCACCCTTAAGCCCCTTAACGGTAATCTCGGCGGGTGCCAGGTCAGCACCAACACTGTCATAGGCAAGCTGCCATCTGGCTAAAGTGTCCTTCCCACCGGCACAGCCTATAAAGACCACACCTTCATCCTCGGAATCGAGGTTAAGCATGATCCTGCTTTGGACAAGATCGCCGCTCAAGTTGAGTGCGCCCTTAAGGCCCGTCTCCTCTTCCAGGGTGAACAGCATCTCTAGCGGACCGTGCTCGAGGGTGGCATCCTCCATGATCGCGAGGCTGGTGGCGACACCGGCGCCATTGTCCGCGCCGAGAGTAGTGCCGTTCGCCGTCACAACGTTGCCGTTTCGAACGAGTTCGATCGGGTCGGCCATGAAGTCGTGCACCTTGCCGGCGTTCTTCTCGCAAACCATGTCGAGGTGGGACTGCAGGCAAATGGAGGGAGCGCCCTCTCGTCCTGAGGAGGCAGGCTTCTTGACCAGGACGTTGCCGCAGGCATCCTGACGGGTCTCCAGTCCAAGCTCTTTGCCTCGTTCCAGGATGAATTGGGCGATGCGTTCCTCATGTCCGGAGGGACGGGGAATTCGTGAGATTTCAGCGAAGCATTTCCAGAAAAGTACAGGCTTCAGACCGTCAATGGCGTCAGGCTTGGTCATTCTCACACTCCGATCAAAGAGATTTTGTCAGGGGACAGGAATAGGCGGGGGATGTGGTAATCCAGGAGGCGCCGGCGGTGTCCACCAGTGGCATCCAGGGAGGGTACCGGTTCCTATTAGTAGAGTCGCGATTATCAACAAAATCCTGATAGCATTCCGTGTCATAGCGAGACTCCTCTATTTCCTATAACTCCCCTCCTTTCACAAGTTCACAGGCTACTTCTACAATACTCCAAGTGAGGAGGCAACTACAATAAGCCTGCCCTAAACGCAAAAAAGCCCCATCCTGGTGGATGGGGCTTTTTCAATAAATTCCCTGCGGCGACCTACTCTCCCACACAGTTACCCGTGCAGTACCATCGGCCCTGAGAGGCTTAACTTCCGTGTTCGGGATGGGAAC
>NZ_DATFBA010000349.1:0-35751 GCF_035254065.1 Geomonas sp. | reverse complement strand
TACACCGAAATCATCTTTGAACGCTGCATCGGATGCGGCAACTGCCTCAGCACCTGCCCGCAGCACGCGAAGGTTCTCGCCGATAAGGTCGTAGCGACCGAGGAGCTTCTGGCGGGTCCGGATCCGGTCATTGCGGTTCTGGGCTGCTCGTTCCCCGCCTTTTTCCATTACGCCACCCCCGGACAGCTTACCGCCGGTCTGAAGGCGCTGGGGTTTGCCGAGGTGCACGAGGGGGCGAGCGGCGTGGAGCTGATCGCCGAGGAGTACCGGCAGGCGGTGCACTCCGCCAAGCTGCCGCTCATCTCCTCCCACTGCCCGGCGGTGGTCGACCTGATCGAGCGGCACTACCCGCAGCTGATCAAGAACCTGGTGGGGGTGGTGACCCACATGGTGGCCATGGGGCGCTTTCTGAAGCAGGTCTTCGACGGAAAGGTGAAGGTGGTCTACATCAGCTCCTGCATCGCCGGCAAGTTCGAGGTGCAGGCGGAGGAGACCCGGGGCGCGGTGGACGTGCTGTTGACCTACCGCGAGCTGGAATCGATGTTCAGGGCGCGCGGCATCGAGCTGGGCTCCCTGGAGGAGTCCACCTTCGACGGCCGGGAGCCGCACCTGGGGAGGGTCTTCTCCCTCTCCCAGGGCTCCTTCCAGGCCTTCGGCATCCAGACCGATCCCCTGGACACCGAGATCGTCACCGCCGAAGGGGAGGTGAACGTGATGGGGATCGTGCGGGACCTGGCCGACGGCCGCATCAGCCCCAAGCTGGTGGACCTGCGCTTCTGCTACGACGGCTGCATCGGCGGCCCCGGCAGAAACCAGGCGCTCACCGAGTTCTCCCGCCGCAACCTGGTGATCTCCCACTTTCGCAACAAGGTCCCCTACAAGACCTCGCCGGCCTACCTGAAGGAGCGCCCGCAGCTCTCCCTGTCGCGCTGGTTCTCGGACCGCTACGCGAAGCTCCCCACCCCCCGGGCGGGAGACGTCAAGAAGATCCTGCAGGCCACCAACAAGTTCACCCAGAAGGACGAGCTGAACTGCCGCACCTGCGGCTACCGGACCTGCCGCGAGTACGCGGTGGCGGTCTTCCAGGGGCTGGCCGACCTGGAGATGTGCCTGCCGCACAACCTGCAGCAGCTGGAGGAGGAGCGGGGACGGCTGATCCAGAAGTACGAGCTGGCCAAGAGGGAGCTGGACCGGGAATACGGCGACGAGTTCATCGTGGGAAGCGACGGCCGGACCCTGGAGGCGCTGGACCAGATCAAGCAGGTGGGCCCCACCCCCACCACGGTCCTTCTGCGCGGCGAGTCGGGGACCGGCAAGGAGCTGGCCGCCCGCGCCATCCACCGCTACTCGAAAAGAAACGACAAGCCGCTGGTCACCGTGAACTGCACCACCATCACCGACTCGCTGCTGGAGAGCGAGCTCTTCGGCCACAAGAAGGGCTCCTTCACCGGCGCGCTGGCCGACAAGAAGGGCCTCTTCGAGGCGGCCGACGGCGGCACCATCTTCCTGGACGAGATCGGCGACATCACCCCCAAGCTGCAGGCGGAGCTGTTGCGGGTCCTGGACATGGGGGAGGTGCGGCCGGTGGGGGGGACCACCGCCAAGAGGGTGGACGTCCGGCTGATCGCCGCCACTAACAAACCCCTGGAAGAAGGGGTGCGCGACGGCTGGTTCCGCGAGGACCTCTACTACCGGCTGAACGTCTTCTCCATCACCATGCCCCCGCTCCGGGAGCGGGTGGAGTCCATCCCCCAGCTCGCCCACTACTTCCTGGAGAAGGCGCGCAACAAGCTGAACAAGCAGATCGTGGGGATCGAGGAGCGGGCCATCAACGCCATGGTCAAGTACCCCTGGCCCGGCAACATCAGGGAGATGCAGAACGTCATCGAGCGGGCTGCGGTGCTCACCCACGACGACATCGTCAAGCTGGGGAACCTGCCGCTCGCCTTCGCCGAGAGCTACGCGCAGGAGGCCGAGGACGTCATCGACCTCAGGTCCTTCAAGAAGGAGAGGGAGCCGCACGTCTTGCGGGTCGAGAAGAAGCTGATCCAGCGCTACCTGGCGGATGCGGGAGGCAATGTGTCAAAAGCGGCACAACTCGCCAACATCCCCCGGCGCTCTTTTTACCGTCTTTTGGACAAACATGGCCTCAAAGGGCGGACGATCAGGGCCCGGGAGGAGGACGAGGGGTAGGATTAAGACCAATGTACCATTCTGGCGGGGTCAAAATGGTACATTCGGACACACTTTCGTATCGTGTGCCAAAAGTGGCTCAGTTTGTATACAGTATTTTCGGCCCCATTTTTAATTTTAAAATTTTTATCTTGTGTTATTTCAGCTAGTTACAGCTCTGGGAGGGCGCCGGTCGCGGTTGGCACGCAAATGGCAATGTATAGGTCAAGATGTAACACTATACGAGTTTCTGTAAGGAGCGCATGACATGGGAAGAATGAGAGAGAATCCGAGGTACAACGTCATTTCGATGAGGATCAGCGACGCAGAGCGTGAGACTCTGGAGCAGATCATGGAGACCACCCAGAAGAGCGTTTCCGACATCATGCGCGAGGCGATGGAACTCGTGAAGATGAGGGCTTGCGCCGTGGAACTGAGCCAGAAGGCGGCCTAGGCCGCCTTCCGGACTCAAAGCTCGACCACGAAGTCCAAAAAACAGGCCGCGTATGCGGCCTTTTTTTTCGTCCTTTTTCCGCCGCGGTCACCGATCACGAGCGGAGAAAAAGGGGGCCGGCACCTTCGGAGCCAGTCCCCTGTGAGTTACTTGACCTTCCAGGTGGTCCCCTGGGCGCTGTCGAAGAGGAGGATGTTCTTCGCCAGCAGCTCGTCCCTGATCTCGTCGCTGCGCTTGAAGTTCTTGGCCTTCCTCGCCTCCGCTCGCTCGGCGATCAGCTGCTCGATCTCCTCCGGCGTAATGTCGATGGCCGCGCTCTTGCGGTCGTTGATCCTCTGCAGGAAGGCGGCCGGCTGCGAGTCGCAGATCCCCAAAACGCTGGCCACTGCCGCCACTTCCTCCTTCACCTGCCGAAGCAGCGGGGCCCCCGCCACCGGCAGCGCCTTGTTCACGCTGCGCACCAGGTCGAACAGGTGGCCAAGTGCCATGGCGGTGTTGAAGTCGTCGTCCATCGCCTCCCTGAAGCGTGCGCCGATGCTGGCACACTTCTCCTCCAGCTCAGTGCTCTCCTCGCTGGCGGGGGGCTCGCCGATACCGGCCGCCAGCCGCTCGTCGATCCCGGCCAGCGCCTTGTAGATCCGCTCCAGCCCGAGTTCCGCCTCCTTGAGGTTCTGGTCGGAGAAGTCAATCGGCGAGCGGTAGTGTGCCGAGAGCAGGAAGAAGCGGAGCACCTCGGCGTCGTAGCGGTCGAGCACCTCCTTGATGGTGAAGAAGTTGCCGAGCGACTTGGACATCTTTTCGGCGTTGATGTTCACGAAGCCGTTGTGCAGCCAGTACTTGACGAACGGCTTGCCGGTGGCCGCCTCGGTCTGGGCGATCTCGTTCTCGTGGTGCGGGAAGATCAGGTCCTTGCCGCCGCCGTGGATGTCGAAGGTCTCCCCGAGGAACTTGCCGCTCATGGCCGAGCACTCGATGTGCCAGCCCGGCCTCCCCTGTCCCCAGGGGGACTCCCAGAACGGCTCGCCCGGCTTGGCCCCCTTCCAGAGCGCGAAGTCCATCGGGTGCCGCTTGCGCTCGTCCACCTCGATGCGCGCGCCCGCCTGCATGTCCTCCAGGTTCCGCTTGGAGAGCTTCAGGTAGCCGTCGAACTTGTCCACGCAGAAGAAGACGTCGCTTCCCGACTGGTAGGCGTACCCCTTCTCGATCAGCTTCTCGACCAGGGCGATGATCTCCGGGATGTGCTCGGTGGCCTTGGGCTGGAAGGTGGGGAGCTCCAGCATGAGCCTCGCCATGTCGAGGTCGAACTCCTTGATGAAGCGCTCCGAGATCTCGTAGTAGGGGACGCCGTCGCGGTTGGCGCGGTTGATGATCTTGTCGTCGATGTCGGTGTAGTTGCGGACGTAGGTGACTTCGAGGCCGCTCGCCTTCAGGTAGCGGTAGATCATGTCGAACACCACGTTGGCGCGGGCGTGGCCGATGTGGCAGTGGTCGTAGACGGTAACCCCGCACACGTACATGCCGACCTTGCCGGGGTTGATGGGGACGAACTCCTCCTTGCTGCCGGAGAGGGTGTTGTAGACGCGTAAGGCCATGGAAATCCTCGTTCAAGTTACCCCATCCTCACCCCTGCCCTCCCCTTGCAGGGGAGGGGGAGCTGTCGGGAGGGGGGAGTGTTGGTGTTATTTAGCGGTCCAGGAGTCCCGGAGGGTGACGGTCCGGTTGAAGACCAGGGCGCCGGGCTTGGAGGACCGGGAGTCGAGGCAGAAGTACCCCATCCGCTCGAACTGGTAGCGGCTCTCCAGGGTGGCCTGCTGCAGGGAGGGCTCCAGCTTGCAGCCGGTGAGCACCTCGATGGAGTTCGGGTTGAGCGAGACCCGGTAGTCCGGCTCGTTCTTGCCGCCCGGGTTGGGGGTGCTGAACAGCCGGTCGTAGAGCCTCACCTCGGCGTCGATGGCGTGCTCGGCGCTCACCCAGTGGATGGTCCCCTTGATCTTCCTGCCGTCCGGCGCGCTGCCGCCGCGCGAGCCGGGGTCGTGGCTGCAGCGGACCTCGACCACCTCGCCGTTTTCGTCCTTCACCACGCTCTCGCAGCGCACGATGTAGGCGTAGCGCAGCCTCACCTCGCGGCCGGGCGCCAGCCTGAAGAACCCTTTGACCGGCTCCTCCTGGAAGTCGTCCCGCTCGATATAGATGGTCCTGGAGAAGGGCACCTTGCGGCTTCCCATGGAGGGGTCGCTCGGGTGGTTGGCCGCCTCGAACTCCTCGCTCTCGCCTTCCGGGTAGCTCTCGATCACCACCTTGAGCGGCTTCAGGACCGACATCACGCGGGGGGCACGCACGTTCAGGTCCTCGCGCACGGCGTCCTCCAGGATGCTCATGTCGATGATGCTGTCGGCCTTGCCCACCCCGATGGTCTCGCAGAAGTTCCTGATCGATTCCGGCGTGTACCCGCGCCGCTTCAGACCCACCAGGGTCGGCATGCGCGGGTCGTCCCAGCCGTCCACCAGCTTTTCCTGCACCAGTTCCAGGAGCTTTCGCTTGCTCATCACCGTGTAGGAGAGGTTCAGGCGGGCGAACTCGATCTGCTGCGGGTGGCAGGGGACCTTGAGCACATCCAGCACCCAGTCGTAGAGCGGGCGGTGATCCTCGAACTCCAGGGTGCAGATGGAGTGGGTGATCCCTTCGATGGAGTCGGAGAGGCAGTGCGCGTAGTCGTACATGGGATAGATGCACCAGGTCTCGCCGGTCCGGTGGTGCTCGACCTTCTTGATCCGGTAGATGACCGGGTCGCGCAGGTTGATGTTGGGGGAGGCCATGTCGATCTTGGCCCGGAGCACCAGGGCGCCGTCCTCGTACTTGCCGTCGCGCATGTCGCGGAAGAGCTGCAAGCTCTCCTCGACCGGCCGGTTCCTGAAGGGGCTCTCCTTGCCCGGCTCGCTCAGGGTGCCGCGGTAGCTCCTGATCTCCTCGGCGTTCAGGCCATCCACGTAGGCTTTCCCCATCTCGATCAGCCGCACCGCGTACTGGTAGAGCTTCTCGAAGTAGTCGGAGGCGTAGTACATGTGGCTCTTCCAGTTGAAGCCGAGCCACTTGACGCTCTCCCTGATGGAATCCTCGTACTCGACCTCTTCCTTGGCCGGGTTGGTGTCGTCGAAGCGCAGGTGGCAGCGCCCCTCGAAGTCGCGGGCCAGCCCGAAGTTCAGGCAGATCGACTTGGCGTGGCCGATGTGCAGGTAGCCGTTGGGCTCGGGGGGGAAGCGGGTCACTATGCTCTTATGCTTGCCGCTCTTGAGATCCTCGGTGACGATGTTCCTGATGAAGTTGTTTGCCTTTTCCGGCAGCGGAGTCTCAGTACTGTTCATGATCGATTCCCGTTGGGAGGCGAGCGCCTCCGGAATGTGATGTTAGCTTTTCTGCTCCAGCAGGGCCACGGCGTAGGAGGCGATTCCCTCGCCGCGCCCGGCGAAACCGAGTTCCTCGGTGGTGGTGGCCTTGACGTTCACCCGCTCCACCTCGCTTCCGAGGGCGCGCGCGACGTTCTCCCTCATCTGCTGGATGAAGGGGGCGAGTTTGGGGCGCTGGGCCACGATGGTGACATCCACGTTGCCGATCCGGTATCCTTTGGCCTCGGCCAGGTCCATCACGTGCCGCAGCAGCTTCATGCTGTCGGCTCCCTTGTAGGCGGGGTCGGTATCCGGGAAGTGGCGGCCGATGTCGCCCTCCCCGATGGCCCCCAGGATGGCGTCCGAGAGCGCGTGCAGCGCCACGTCGGCGTCCGAATGGCCCAGGAGACCCTTGGCGTAGGGGACGTCCACCCCGCACAGGATCAGTTTCCTTCCCTCCACCAGCCTGTGTACGTCGTATCCGTTTCCGATCCGCATGCAGCTTCCTTTCTTAACCCTTGAGAAACGCCTCGGCAAGAAGCATGTCCTCTGGGGTGGTGATCTTGATGTTCCGGTAATCGCCCAACACGACCTTCACCGGCCGCTTGAGCCGCTCCATCAGCGAGGCGTCGTCGGTACCGAGATAGCCCGCCTCGGCGGCCGAGCGGTAGGCGTCGAGGATCAGCCCGTAGCGGAAGGCCTGCGGCGTCTGGGCGAGCCAGAGCTCCTCGCGGGGAGGGGTCTCCACCACCAAGCCCTCCCTGGCCACCTTGATGGTGTCCTTGGCCGGCACGGCGACCACCGCGCCCCCGAACTCGGCTGCTGCGGCAGCGGCCTCCTTCAAGACGGCGACGGGCACGAAGGGGCGCACCCCGTCGTGGATCAGCACCAGGTCGTCCTGGTCGGCACCTTCCATGGCGGAAAGCCCGTTCATCACCGAGTGCTGGCGCTCAGAGCCGCCCGCCACCAAGGCCTTCACCTTGGAGAAGCCGTAGCGCTCCACCACCTCGCTTCTGCAGTAGGGGATCTCCTGCTCAGGGGAGACCAGGTAGATGCCGTCGATGAAGGGGGCGTCCTGGAAGACCCGCAGGGTGTGGGCCAGGATCGGCATGCCGTCCAAAAGGAGGTACTGCTTGTTGGAGCCGGCTCCCATCCGCTTTCCCATGCCGGCGGCGGGGACCAGGGCGAAGATCTTCTTCAAGGCAAACCTCTTAAAGCCGTGATCGGGCAGAAGTCACTGCCGAAATCGCTGAATTATACAGTGGTGGCGGGAAAAAACCAGTAAAATCTAACGTCCGGCCGGCCTGTGAAGCGAGGTCACGCGCAGTTCGAGGGGATGGCGCGCTCGCCAGGGGCCGGCGGACGAAAGGTTAAGAGCGGACGGGGAGTGGGTTTAATTAGATTACTACCCTTCGGGAAGGGGGACAAGGGGATTTTGCGGCAACCCATCCTCACCCTGTCCCTCCCCTTGAAGGGGAGGGGACGTTAGCAGGAAGGTGAAGGGAATTCGCCCGCCAGGGAGGCCAGGGCGGCCTGCAGGTCGGGGAGGTCGCCGTCCAGGATGGTGCGGGGGTCGAGCAGGAAGGCGTTCTTGGATATCCTGCCGATCACCGGCACCGCCGAATTCCTGAGCTTCGCCTCGATCTCGTTGGCTGAAAGCCCCTCCACGCCGACCTCGATCAGCAGGGTGGGGAGGTTCAACAGCGGCAGCGTCCCCCCACCGGCCTGGGAGGTACCCTCCTGGAAGCCCAGGGACACGGCGGCCGGCAGCCGGCGGCGCAGCTGGCGAACCATCTTCTTGCCGCGGGCGGCCACCTCGGCGACGCTGGCGGTCAGCATCCGCAGGGTGGGCACCTCGGCCAGCGCCACCAGCTCGTCCCGGTAGAGGGCGAGGGTCGCCTCCAGGGTCGCCAGGGTCAGCTTGTCCATCCTGAGCGCGCGCAAAAGCGGGTGCTTCTTCATCGGCTCGATGAAGGCCTTCTTCCCCACGATCAGCCCCGCCTGCGGTCCACCCAACAGCTTGTCGCCGCTGAAGGTGATCACGTCCACCCCGGCTCGCACGAAATCCTGCACGGTCGGCTCGTCGCAGCCGAGTCTCTGCGAGAGGTCCACCAGGTTGCCGCTCCCCATGTCGGCCAGCACCGGCACGCCGGCGCCCTTGCCCAGCTCCACCAGTTCGCTGGCGGTCACTTCCGCGGTGAAGCCGACCACGGCGAAGTTGCTGCAGTGCACCTTGAGAAAGAGGGCGGTCTCGGGCGTGACTGCGGAGCTGTAGTCGCGGGGGTGGGTCCGGTTGGTGGTGCCGACCTCCTTCAGGGTCACCCCGGAGAGCCTCATCACGTCCGGTATCCGGAAGGAGCCGCCGATCTCCACCAGCTCGCCGCGGGAGACCACCGCCTCGCGCCCGGCTGCCAGCGCGCTCAGTGCAAGGAGCACCGCGGCGGCGTTGTTGTTGACCACGATGCCGGCCTCCGCGCCGGTCAGCTCGCACAAAAGGGACTCGAGGTGGCTATAGCGGCTGCCGCGCACGCCGGCGGAGAGGTCGAACTCGAGGTTGGAGTAGGAGAAGGCGATGGTGTTCAAGGGGGCGCGGGCCGCCTCGGGGAGGATGGAGCGGCCGAGGTTGGTGTGGATCACGACACCGGAGCCGTTGATGAGGCGTTTGAGGCTGGGGGCGGTCAAAAGGGCGAGCTCGCGGGTGATCTCGGCGCAGATGGCGCTTTCCGAGAAGGCCTCCTCGGGAAGCTCTTTCGCCTTGGCCTGTTCGCGCAGCCGGTCGAGCACCGCGCGCACCCCCTTGAGGAGGGGGGGGCGCGGGTAGCGGGTCGAGAGTTGGCGGATCGCTTCCCACTCAAAGACCTTGTCGACTTTCGGGATCAACCTGAGCTGCTGCATCGGCGCCTCCTGCTGGTGGAATCGCGCCAATGTAGCGCAAATGGGCGGCTAAGGCAAAAGGAAAGCTGAACGGAGGGCGAGGGGGGCAAGGCAAAAAAAATCCCCCTTAGTTCTAAGGGGGATCTGAAGGTCTCTAGAGGTCCATCGGTGGGGCGGAGCTGATTCCGGGGGTGCAGTCTTCGTCGATCAGCACGCGGCCGCCGTACTCGGCGTTCTTTTGCACCAGCATCTCGGCCAGCGAGGCGTCCCTGCTCCGGAAGGCCTCGATGATCTTCTCGTGCTCCTCCACCGAGATCAGCATCCTGCCCGGCTTGCTCAGCGAGGCGAGCCTCAAGCGCTGGAACTTCTTCAAAAGGGCGGCGATCATGTCGTGCAGCTTGTCGTTGCCGGCACCCTTGATGAAGAGGTCGTGGAAGCTGTTGTGCACCTTGAAGAAGTGCCGGACGTCCCCTTCGTTGGCGATCTCGCGGAGCTTCTCGTTGATCGCCTCCAGCTTGTTGATCTCGCGGGTGGAGAGCAGCGCGCAGGCCTTCCTGGCTGCGTACCCTTCCAGGATGCTCTTGATGGCGTAGAACTCCTCGACGTCCTTGGCGGAGAAGGAGGCCACCAGCGCGCCTTTGCGCGGCACCACCGAGAGGTATCCCTCGGACTCCAACTGCCGGAACGCCTCTCTGATCGGGGTGCGGCTGATACCGAAACGCGCCGCCAGTTCCGGCTCGGCGACCTTTTCGCCGGGCTTGAGGGCACCGCTCATGATGGCGTCGCGGATCGTCTCCAGGATCCGCTCCCTCAGGGTCAGGTGTTTTTCCACGTTTTTCTTCATACGAGCCCCCCCAACAATGCAGGGTCGTATTGTATACAGTATACAGATATTGTCAAGATATTGTAGACACTATCCTTTGAGTTCCCCTCGATGCGAGCCACCGTATGCCCCGCGGCGCTCAAATGACTTGATATTTGATCTTTCCAACGGTATCTTGGCGCGCTGAGGGAGTATTTATGGATCCGGTCCGACATCTCAAGATCTCCATCTGCGTGCTGGCGCTGCTGGTCTCCTTCGGCACCTTCGGCTACATCGCCATCATGGGGTGGAACGGCCTCGACGCGCTCTACATGACGGTGCTGGCCTTGAGCACGGTCGGCTTCCGGGAGGTCCACCCGTTAAACGATTCCGGCAAGATCTTCACCATGGTGCTGATCTTCTTCGGCGTCAGCGTGCTCGGTTACATCGTCGGCTCGCTGGCGCAGATCATGTTCGAGGGGCAGTTTCATCGGATCATAGGGAGGAAGAAGGTGGAAAAGGCCATTGCCGCCCTGGATGAGCACTACATTATCTGCGGGTTCGGACGCATCGGCGCCCTGATCTGCAAGGAGTTCGCCGCCAAGCCGCTCCCCTTTGTGATCGTTGAGAAGGACCCGGCGATCATCGAACGGATGGCGCAGGACGGACACGGCTACCTGGTGATGCGCGGCGACGCCACTGCGGACGACACGCTTTTGAAGGCGGGGATCAAGAGGGCCAAGGGGCTCATCTCGGTGGTAACCTCCGACACCGAGAACGTCTACATCACGCTGACCGCCCGTGGCCTCAACCCCGACCTCTTCATCCTGGCCCGCTCCGGCGAGGAGGGGTCCGAGCTGAAGCTGAAGCGGGCGGGGGCCACCAAGGTGGTCTCCCCCTACCTGATCGGTGGCTCCAGGATGGCGCAGGCGGTCCTCCGTCCCAACGTGGTCGACTTCATCGAGATCGCCACCGGCCACGAGCACATGGAGCTGCAGATGGAGGAGATCCTGATCCCCCCCGACTCGGGCTTCATCGGCGAGACCCTGGCCAGTTCCGGCTTCCGCAAGGAGACCGGGGTCATCATCGTCGGCATCAAGAAGCAGAGCGGCAAAATGGGCTTCAACCCCGAATCCCACACCAGGATCGAGGCCGACGATACGCTGATCGTGCTGGGCGAGCCGGACGCCATCCTCAAGCTGGACCAGCTGGTGCGTTGCAGCAGCTGTGCGGAGGAGCTGATCAAGAAGCACCGCAGGGGCCATGACGGCCACCAGCACAACCACCACAACCACGAGAGCCATCAGCATGACAACAAGTAAACGACTCTTCGTCCACGTACCTTATACGCAGTTGAAGGCGCATCTCCCCTTTCTCATCGAGCGCCGCCTGAACCCGGAGATCTTTCTCTCCGCCGATGCCCTGGACCGGCTCGATCGCGAGGGACTCGCCGGCTCTGCGGCGGCGCTCAGGGAGGAGGGGCTTCTCTGTACCATCCACTCCCCCTTCATGGACCTGAACCCCGGCTCGCTGGAGAGGCTTTTGCGGGACGCCACCGTGCACCGCTTCACCCAGGTGATGGACGCCGCCGAGATCCTGCGCCCCGAGGTGATGGTCTTTCATCCCGGCTTCGATCGCTGGCGCTACGGCGAGGCGACCAACCAGTGGCTGGAGCTGAGCGTGCCGGTCTGGCAGTCGGTGCTCTCGCGAGCGGGGGAGATCGGGACGATGATAGCCGTGGAGAACATCTTCGAGGAGGAGCCCTCCACCCTGAAGGCGCTCTTCGAGGCCGTCAACAACCCCGCCTTTGGGCACTGCTTCGACGTCGGTCACTGGAACCTGTTCAAGAGGGTGGGGATGGAGGAGTGGTTCGAGGCGCTGGGGGAAAGGGTCGCGGAGGTCCATATCCACGACAACTTCGGCACCCGCGACGATCACGCGCCGCCGGGCGAGGGGGGGATCGATTTCGACCAGTTCTTCGCGCTGATGGAGCGCTACGCGCCGCGAGCAGCCTACACCATCGAGGCGCACAGCAAGCCTGACCTGGAGCGCTCACTGGTGTCGCTGGAGCGCTATCTCCGCTAGGCGGGCCTGCATCGAACACGCTCACAGATCTCTCTTCTGGTGGGGATCGCCGGCAACCATGAAGACCGGTGGCCGGCGCCGACCCTGCCGCTGTCCCCGACTACGGACCTTTAGGCCAGGGACATCCTGCTACTCCGGCAGCTCGATCTCCACTGGGTCGTCCTCATCAGGGACCACCCTCCATTCGTTCACCACCGGGTCGAAGTCGGCGATCCTCTCCAGCGGCGCCTTCAGGTATTTGCCCCGCGCGCTGACTGCCACCGTTCCGTCCGGCAGCAAAATCTCGCCGCTCCCCTCGAAAAAACGGTTGTTCTGCGAGGTGATCCTCCCCACCACCCTAAGCCGCACCCCGAGCGGGACCGGCTTCTTGTAGGACATGTTCAGCTCGACGGTGATCCCCCAGACCTCCTCGCTCTTGCCGACCATCACCGCCCGGCCGATGGTCTCGTCCAGGATGGCAGAGGCGATGCCACCGTGCAGCCGTCCCGGGTAGCTCTGGTGCTCGACCCCCGGCAGGAAACTCGCCACCAGTTCCCCCCGCTCCGTCTCGTAGAAGGAGGCCTGCAACCCCGACCCGTTCTTCAACCCGCAGACGAAGCAGAGCTTCGAATTGTACTGTTTCTTGGTCACCTTGTGCTTCATTCTTCCCTCCAAGGCTAAAAGCATAGAGCGCACACGAGGCCGCGCAGGTGAAAGAGGCCCTTCCTGAAGTCTGCTCCGCGACCTCTGGATTCGCCTCGCTTCAATCCGTCTTCGAACTTTGCCGGCGTCGCTTCCTCGACTTGGCCAGGATATCCCCCAGGTAGGCCACCACCCCGAGGTTCACCACCAGCACGGTCACCCTCGGCCAGGAGATATCCTGGGACACCTCGAATACCTCCACCGGGATGTACATGGCGCCCGACAGCAGACCGAACCATTCCGCCCACTGCTGCTTGGTCCAAAGGCCGTAGGCCTCCGCGAAACGGATCACCGAGTAGAGAAGCGCGGAGAACGCCAGCACCCAAAGCTGCATGTCGGTGGCGCGGTCGGCGGCGTCGATGAAGATGCTCGGGTAGTGCTTGGCGGGGTTGAGGTGCAGGACCCTGACCAGCTTGACGGCTGCCTGGTGGAGGTCGTGGTGGATGAAGGTCAGCAGGCCGCAGCCGGCCAGCAGCACGAGAGCGCCTTTGGCTGCTTCGAAGGTGGCGACCACCCGCAGCCCCTTGTGGTGATCAGGTTTTCGCAGCTTTACCATCTATTTGCGTCCTCTGCAGAAGGGTGTCCGATTGGCTGTTCCCGCTA
Source organism: Geomonas sp. (assembly GCF_035254065.1). Classification (GTDB taxonomy): domain Bacteria; phylum Desulfobacterota; class Desulfuromonadia; order Geobacterales; family Geobacteraceae; genus Geomonas. Next base: position 22,697 of record NZ_DATFBA010000349.1, on the reverse strand, counting down.
CCTCCAACTGTCCCCTTTCCAGCTGCTGTCAGCTGCGGAAGATGAAGAAGACGGCCCCGGCCAGGCAGCAGCCTGCCCACAGGTAGTCGAGCTTGAGCGGCTGCCCCATGTAGAAGACGGCAAAGGGAACGAAGACCGAGAGGGTGATCACCTCCTGGATGATCTTCAGCTGCCCGAGGGAAAAGACCCCGTAGCCGGCCCGGTTGGCCGGGACCTGCAGCAGGTACTCGAAGAGGGCGATCCCCCAACTGGCCAAGACCGCCACCAGCAGCGGCGCGCTGCGCAGGTTCTTGAGGTGCGCATACCAGGCAAAGGTCATAAATACATTGGACATGACGAGTAGGACGATGGTTCTCATAGCTTCCTTAGCTGCCGTTTATAATTCAGGGCTCCGTTAACGTGCTGCCACCCCTGCCGGTGAGGCCGAGGCTGGTGGAGCTACCACGAAGGGGAGGTTTACCTCTATTCACGCAGGATAACACGATGAACCGCAGAAATTCAAAGCTCTCAGCGGCGGTGTTACCTGGTGCTGAATTATTGATTTATAATTAGCTATTTCATTATTTTTTGATGGAGCCCCGTCTAAGGATTTTTCTTCTTTGTCTGGAGCCCCTGATGCAGTACTATGACACGCCTTTTTTGTATAGCTACGGCAGTTTGCTGTCAAGGGCGCAGGGAAGTAGTACCGCCACTGACGAAGAGAAACCGCCGCCGCTTTCTTTGACAATGGCAAGCGCGCCGAATGAAGCCTTTGAGGTGTCGGCGATATTTTCTGTGAAGGGATGGAATATGAAGATTGAGAAACAGGAAACGTATTTGAAGGAATGGCAGGGCCATGAAGAGATCGCGGAGCGCATGCTCCCCATCATCGGCCACCTGTACCGCGACAACAACATCGTCACCACCGTGTACGGCCGCCCGCTCGTCAACATCGCGACTATCGACATCCTCAAGGCGCACCGCTTCGCCCGCCTGATCCTCGACTCGGAACTGACCGTGCTCGAGACCTTCCCGATCCTGGAGGCCATCGGCAAGCTGGATCTGGCTCCCGCCCGCATCGACCTGGGCAGGCTGGCCGTCCGCTTCCAGGCGCAGAAAGGCAAACTGGGGATCGACGACTTCGTCCGCCAGGAGCTCACCTCGGTCAACACCGGCCGCACCCCGCTGCTGGACGAGCCGCAGGACATCGTGCTGTACGGTTTCGGCCGCATCGGTCGTCTGCTCGCACGCATCCTGGTCGAGAAGGCTGGGTCCGGCGAGAAACTCAGGCTGCGCGCCGCCGTTGTAAGAAAGGGTAGCGACGACGACCTGGTGAAGAGGGCGAGCCTGCTGCGCCGCGACTCCGTGCACGGCCCCTTCAACGGCATCATCACCATCGACGAAGAAGAGAACGCGATCATCGCCAACGGCAACATGATCCGCATCATCTACGCCGATGCCCCCGAGAACGTCGACTACACCCAGTACGGCATCCGCAACGCCATCCTGATCGACAACACCGGCAAGTGGCGCGACCGTCCGGGCCTTGGCCGCCACCTGCAGGCCAAAGGGATCTCCCAGGTGCTGCTCACCGCCCCCGGCAAAGGCGACATCCCCAACGTGGTCTTCGGCGTCAACAACGAGCTGATCTCCCAGGACGAGAAGCTGTTCTCCGCCGCAAGCTGCACCACCAACGCCATCGTCCCGGTGCTCAAGGCAATCAGCGACCGCTTCGGGATCGTCTCCGGTCACGTGGAGACCTGCCACTCCTACACCAACGACCAGAACCTGATCGACAACTACCACAAGGCTGACCGCCGCGGGCGCGCCGCCGCCCTCAACATGGTCATCACCGAGACCGGCGCCGCCAAGGCCGTCGCCAAGGTGCTTCCGGAACTTACCGGCAAGCTGACCGGCAACGCCATCCGCGTCCCGACCCCCAACGTGTCGCTGGCCATCCTCAACCTGCAGCTGTCCGAGAAGACCGACGTGCAGGCCCTGAACGGCTATCTGCGCGGGATGTCGCTCGACTCCCCGCTGCAGAACCAGATCGACTACACCAACTCCCCCGACATCGTTTCCAGCGACATCGTGGGTTCCCGTTATGCAGGCGTGGTCGACTCCCTGGCCACCATTGTGCAGGGGAACCACTGCGTAGTGTACGTCTGGTACGACAACGAGTTCGGCTACAGCTGCCAGGTCGTTCGCATGGTCCAGAAGATGGCCGGCCTCGAGCTCCCGACCCTGCCGGTCGAGCCGAAAGCCTAGCTAAACCCGCAGATACCATCTGAAGAAAAAAGGGCGCCCCGCTAACAGTCGGGGCGCCTTTTTTCGTTTCACGTCCGGTCCACTTCCCGCAACACCTTCCTCGACCTGTTCTGATCCCACCATCACCCTCGCCGCCAGTCACCTGCGACCGATACCATTTCACCCGCGACTGCTACCGTCTCACCTGCGACTGACACCGTCTCACCTGCGACTGACACCGTCTCACCTGCGACTGATACCGTTTCACCTGCGACTGATACCGTTTCACCTGCGACTGATACCGTCTCACCTGCATCCGGTAACGGTCCCACCTCACCCAACTCGCTACTGCACACACCGCACTATTTTGGACACTCTACCTGGTCTCGGCGATGGCCATGTTGGGATGTTTCGGTAAAGCCTACGAGCCCGGAGACAATTACTATCTGGGATGGACCGGTGGCCCGATTCTCATTGATGATCCCTTTACCATTCGTGACGACATTGACCGGGCGCATATCAGCCTCGGATTTGCCAGTGCCGCTGCTAACCTGATCCTGGAATCCTACGGAGGGATTTTCGGCAGCCGCTGGCTTTGGCGCGGGCTAACGGAATCGGAACTTAACGACGCCGCGGCCGTACTGTGCAAACTTGCTCAACAGGACCTTCGGGGGGCAAGCGCTGCCGTTCGAAACCCGCAGTCTGCTGCGAATGTTTTTCGGGCTCTTTCCAAGCTTGACCTTATCTCCTACTGCCATTGCCGTTTGAATCTCACCGTGAAAGGGCGTGATTTGGTCAGAGAGAGCAGTAGGGTGGAGTGAAACGGATCCTTGTAAAGCATCTCGAGGATGTTGTCAGCGTTGAATATTTCGTCGGAGGGTGAATCCCGTTTTCCCACCAGCAGCAGGAATTCCCTTTTTTCCCATCTTTCAGTCAAAGCCCCAAACTCACTCCTGCCAACAAGACGACAAATCTTGACATTAAATTGACTTGATTTTCCACTGTCGATGAACGAATATGCGCCCTGGGACGCTCACTATCTACTTCATTTTACAGGAGGAAAAGCTTGCCTGAACCCGTCGTCAAAGCAAACGGGTGCAGGCCGTTGATTTTGGTGTAACTGGACCTTTCAATGCTTGTCACACACGGAGGAAGAGAAGATGGATGCAGTATCGCTGCTTGGTTGGATTGCCCACCACTACTACTATGTTATCGCCCTCGTTCTTCTCATCGTTCTTTTGTATAACTCGATCGTCGTGGTCAGCGGCAACGAGATCGCCCTCATCGAGCGCCGCTGGTTCGGCAATAAGATGCCGCAGGGTAGGGTGGTCGCCCTCGGCAACGAGGTCGGCATCCAGGCCCGCACGCTTGGCCCGGGCCTCCACTTTCTGATCCCCTTCATCTATAAAGCCACCAAGAGCGTCTTTACCGAGATCCTGGATGACGAGATCGGGCTCATCGAATCGGTCGACGGCTCGGCCATCCCCTCCGGCCGCATCTTCGCGGCGGTCGCCACCGGCCACAACTCCTACCAGGACGGCGAGGCCTTCATCCGCAACGGCGGACAGAAGGGTCCCCAGATCGAGGTGCTTCCTCCGGGCAAGTACCGGATCAACCCCTACCTGTTCAAGCTCACCAAGGGGAAGGTCACCGAGATCATGGACAACGAGATCGGCATCGTCGAGTCGGTGGATGGCGCCCCTATTCCCGAGGGAAGGATCTACGCGCACGCGGTGGGAGGGCACTCCTCCTACCAGAACGGCGAGGAGTTCATCAACAACGGCGGGCAGAAGGGGCCGCAGATCGAGATCATCCCGCCGGGGAACTACCGCATCAACCCCTACCTCTTCAAGGTCACCAAGAGCCAGGCCACCAAGGTGGGCGAGGGGGAGATCGGGCTGGTTGAGTCGTCGGACGGTTCCGCCATTCCCGCCGGCCGTATCTTCGCCAGCGTCGTACCGGGCCACAACTCCTTCCAGTCCGGACAGGACTTCATTTCCAGCGGCGGGCAGAAGGGGCCGCAGACCGAGATCCTCCCGCCGGGCGTCTACCGTATCCATCCGAACCTCTTCCGGGTGACCAAGGCCGCTGCGGTGGTCATCAACAAGGGTGAGGTCGGGGTGGTGACCGCCCAGGACGGTGCGCCGATCCCGATGGGACGTCTTCTGGCGCAGAGCGTGCCGGGGCATTCCAACTACGAAAACGGGGAGGAATTCCTGAAGAACGGCGGTCAGAAGGGGCCCCAGATCGACGTGCTCCTCCCCGGTACCTACCGCATCAACCTGAACCTCTTCTCGATCCAGGTAGCCCCGGCGGTGGTGGTGGAGGCCAACAAGATCGGCCTGGTCACCGCCCTGGACGGCCGGCCGCTCCCCGAGCGCGAGTACGTGGCTGCGCCCATCACCGGGCATAACGACTACCAGGACGGCTCCGCCTTCCTCTCCAAGAACGGCCAGCGCGGACCGCAGCTCGACGTGCTGCGCCCCGGCACCTACTACATCAACCCCCTCATGTTCGCGGTGGAGATCGACAACGTGGCGGTGGTCGAGCGCGGCCAGGTCGGGGTCATCGTCTCCAACGTCGGTGAGGACCCGACCGAGGAGATGAAGAAGCGGCTGGGGGCCTCCCAGCACGACCCCTCCGAGGAGGAAGGGAAGGAGCGCTACGTGGTGCCCAAGGGGTTCCGCGGCATCCAGGAGGAGGTGGCCGGCCCCGGCCGTTACTACCTCAACCGGCGCGCCTTCATGGCCTACATCATCGACACCACCAACATCACCATCGACTGGGACGACCAGGAGGATACCCGGTTCGACCAGCTGACCGTCATCTCCAAGGACGGCTTCCCCATCCAGGTCTCGGTGAAGGTGGTCATCAGGGTCCGTCCCGACCAGGCGCCCTACATGGTCGCCAAGGTCGGCTCCATCGACAACCTGATACAGCACGTCATCCACCCGATGATAGACTCCTCCTTCCGCAACCAGGCATCGACCGCTTCGGCGATGAACTTCCTGCAGAGCCGGTCGGAGGAGCAGGCCAAGGCCGAGCTTCGGGCCCGGGCCGACCTGGAGCGCTACCATGTCGAATGCGTCTCCGTGCTGATCTGCCAGATCCGTCTTCCCGAGGAGCTGATGCAGACCCAGACCAAGAGGATCATCGCCGAGCAGCAGCAGGAGATGTTCAAGATGGAGCAGCGCTCCCAGGCGGAGCGCACCGAGATGGAGAAGATGCGCGCCACCGCGGACCAGCAGCCGACCCTGGTCGCCTCCGAGATCGCCGTGAAGGTCGCCACCCAGAAGAAGACCGAGATGATCACGCTGGCCGAGGGGAGCGCCGAGGCCAAAGCCCTGGAGGGAAGCGGCGAAGGGAAGCGGCTGAAGGCGATCGGCGAAGGCGAGGCAGCCAAGATCGCCGCCATCGGCGAGGCTACCGCCCAGGCGTACGAGAAGCAGCAGGAGGCGATCGGCGAGGAGGCGATCAAGCAGATCAAGATCGTCGAGCTGATCTCCCAGGCCATCGAGCAGGGCGCCATCAAGATCGTCCCGGACGTGCTGGTGACCGGCGGCGGAAGCGCTGCGGACGGCCTGATGGGGCAGTTGAGCCGCCTGCTTCCCGGCGTAGATCTCCGTTCCCTGGTCCAGCATCAGGGCGAGAGCCACAAGCGTGGAGAAAGCGGTCCACCGGCCACGCTGTAACGGTATGGGTGCCGGTTGAGCCGAAGGCGTGGCTTGACCGGCACCCAGGCATTGAACTAAGTCCGGAGAGGAAAATGGAAAAGACCATTCATGGCTTTGCAGGTTTTCTGATTTGTCTGATGATTTTTTCGGCTGGTTGTGCGAAAAACCCTGGAACAAGGATTGACAACATACCGATGTACGGCCAGCCCGCCGTCGAACGTCCAGACTTTCTTAAAAAAGCCGACGAAGAGTTCATTCAACAAGCCACAAGTGGTTTCGGCAGTCGCGAGGCTGCAAGCAAGGCATGGTACACTCAGGCAGAAAAGTTCATGCGTGAAGGTAACCTGGACTATGCCATGCGACGGTACAACCAGTCATGGCTGCTAAACCCGAACAACTATCAACCGTATTGGGGCTTTGCCCGGATCGTAGCCGAACAGGACAAGCTCGACGACGCCATCGGATATCTGGAAAAGGCAAAGAGCCTGTGCGATGACAGTTACCAGAAAGTAGCCTTGCTTGCCGATGTAGGAACGATCTATTCGTACAAGGGCGACAGCATTCCTAAAGATCGCCGTGATGAGCGGGCCCGTTTTTTTGCTGTCGCCGACCAGAATTTTCTGGAGAGCACTCGCCTCGATCCCAAGTACTCTGATTCCTGGCTTCGCTGGTCACAGTCCAATTTCAGAGAAGGCAAGTACACTGAAGCGTGGAAAAAACTTGAAAAAGCCCGATCACTTGGTGCAAAAGAAAGTGCGACGTATTTGAAAGCTCTCGAGGAAAAAGCAGCTGAGCCGAAGTGAGAAGCTAAAGAGCTGTGAAACAGCCGATATAGCGGATAAGGGAATCTGACGAAGCCGCAGGGTGATAAGAATCCCGATACTGCAAACAGATTTGGAGAGGTCGTCAGGGCGTTCTTGAAGCGTGATGGCAAGACCTGGAAGGCAGGGCAGGAGAGTGGCGGTGGTTGACACTACTATGAAAAAGATCCTCGCGGTAGAGGACAGCAAGGTTTCGCAGGCGCAGATAGTCGACATCCTGGGATCGGCGTATGAGATCACCGTGGAAGAGGACGGCGCATCGGCGATTTTTGTCGCCTTGGCGACCGCTCCAGACCTGATTTTGCTGGATATCAATCTCCCCGGCATGAACGGCTACGATATCTGTCGCAAGTTAAAGGAAGACGCCAGAACCAAGGAGATACCGGTCATCTTCCTCACCGGCTGTGACACGGGAGAGGAAAAAGTAAAGGGGTTCGAGGCGGGGGCCGATGACTACATCGTGAAGCCTTTTTACCCTGAGGAACTGGTGGCGCGCGTCTCTCTCCATCTGGCCTCGAGAAGGGAGAAGCGGTTGGCGATAGAGCTCGAGAGGCTCAAGCTGTTGCGGGAGATGGCGGTGGCCATCAGCCATGAGTTCAACAACCCCCTGACCGCCATCCTGTGGCAGCTGCACCTGGTGCTCAAGGAGCTGGGCGACGGAAACGAGAATGCGCGGGCACATCTGTCGGAGATGAAAGTTGAATTCGACAAGATCCGGCATATAGTGGCCCGCCTCGCTGACGCCTCCCGCGACGCCAAGACGGAGTACGTGATGGGGGAAGAGATGATAGACGTGCACAGGATCTGAACAGCGCATGACCGATAACGGAGGGAAGGATAAGAGCAATGGCTACTGAATTTACCATTACTGAATCTGATTACGTAAATGCGGCAGTACTCGCGGGGCGCGCAAGCCGGAAGCAATCGACTTGGCTGCTGGTGGCGGCTGCAGTTCTTCTTGCTGTCGCAGTCCTGGACCCCCTCCACCTGAGGCCGACCGGACTTTGCGGCTTATTATGCGGCATCTTCGGTTACTATGGCGCCCTCCATGTGATAACTCCGTGGCAAGCCAGGAAGGCATACCGCAATTACAAGGCAATGCACGGCGGCTTGTTGATCGACATCAAGCCGGAAGGATTCTGGGTTGCCACAAAAACCGGCGAAAATCTCGCCCAGTGGCAATCTCTTTTGAAATGGCGGGAAAACCACGAGTACCTGCTGGCATACATCGCGCCGAAGCTATTCTATATCGTACCGAAGAGGATTGCCGGTGCGGGGTTTGACGTTGAGGAATTGCGTCGAGTGTTGAGGTCCAAAGTCGGTAATCCTGTATAAAGGAGCAGCCGAAGCCTCGACAGAGAAAAGGGGCGGGAGAGCGTTGATCAGGATTTGCTGGTGGGGGGCGGGGTGGAACTTCTTCTTATGTTGCGGGAATCCATGTAGACGCCGAACCTGACGTCGGTTTGCTGGATGTGGTGGGTGACCCAGTTGCTTATGAAGGAGAGCACGGAGATGGGGGGAACCTTGTTCTCCTGGTGGCCTTTCTGGAATTCCCTCACCTGCTTGGCGAACAGTTCGTGTTCCCTCCTGTGCATGGGGAGATCGGGATAGGACGCCTCTTCCATCAGGCCCTCCTCATAGGAGAAGTGGTAATCGGCGTAGTCGATCAACTCCTCGATCAATGCCGTCATCTTTTCCGCCGACATCCCCTTCTTGCATTCGGCGTACGAATCGTTCAGCAGGCTGACCAGGTGTTGATGATGCTGGTCGACCTCCTTGATCCCGATCAGATAGTTGATGTTCCACTCGAATACCGGCATCCCGGCCTCCTGCCCTGCCCACCAGCCAAGTCCTGTAGCAAAAAGCCGAAATACCGGCAGTTTGGCAACGGATGACTGGCTGGAAGGGTTAATTAAACCATAGCTCGCCTCGCGTCTCAACCACTTTCTTGCACATTTCCTGCACATTTGTTCCACAATTTGTATAATGGCTCCGCCGCGGGGGGCGAAGTCGCTTGGCAGCTTGGAGGCCAGGATTTTTCCTCCTGCGCTCCCGTCTCTTCACCAGTCAACTTTCATTGATTCCTTCTTTCACACGGGGTATGATCCCTACCCTGGCGGGATGGCGCTTCCTCCTGATAAAATTAACGTGAAGTTGTCGATACCACGGGTGCCCCGGTGGCGCCTGATAGGTGGGAAGAAGGCGGCGATGACGGAACCGGGACAGACAAATGGACGGAGTACGGCGGGGCCGAGAAGGCCGATCCGCATCGGCCTGACCGTCGTCGCCGTCTGTCTCGGCGTATTGCTGCTCCTCGCGATCTGTATCAGGATTTACCTCGCTAGCGGGCTACCCGCTCCCCTGCTGTCCAAGCTGGTCACCTCCTACCTCCACCAGGATTTCACCGTCGACAAGCTCCAACTCTCCGATGGCAGCGTCGTCCTCAAGGGGGTCCGGCTGCAAAGTCCCGCCGGATTTCCTGCACGGCCGCTGGTGACGGCGGAGTCGGTTGCCGTCGCGCCCGCCTGGTTCGATCTACTGCGCGGCAGGCAGCGGTTCGAGCGAATACTCCTCTCGGGCGTCACCGTCAATCTCGACAAGAACGCCAGGGGGAGCTGGAATTACAGCGACCTGCAGCGCCTGCTGGCGTCCCGCAAGCCTTCTCCCAAGGAAACGGTGGTCGAGCAGCTGGTCATCAGGGATGGGGCGATAAAGCTGCAGGGCGAGGGGGTGCAGGGGCTCTCGCTGCAGATCTACAACCTGACCACCAAGGGCTCGCTCGACTCCAAGCTTGCTCTCACCTTCCAGGACCCGGCCGGCAACCTCTTCCAGGTGAAGGGAAAGGCCCGCGCCGGCGCCGATGCCGCCGTGGATCTCACGGTGACGGCCCCTTCCCTCTCGCTCAAGCAGACGGTAGCCTTCCTGAAGTTCAAGGACCCCGACAGGTTCCAAGGCGGCACCGGCGCGCTCAGCATGTACCTCAGTCTCCACAAGGGAGAGGTGAGCGTAAGCGGCGATGTCACCTTTCGCGGCGTCACTCTTCCCGGCAAGGTCCCCTACCCGGTGGCCGGGAGCCTCCATTTCGCGGCCGACTACGATCCCAAGAGCGACAGCGCACAGCTGCGGAGGTCGACCTTGGCCGTGGAAAAGCTGGCCCGGCTCCACGCGGAGGGAAAGGCGACCGCTCTCAAAAGCCGGCGTGAGTTTTCCCTCCTCCTCGGCATGGAGGATTTCGACCTTGGCACGCTGAACGTCCTGTTGCCGGATCAAGTCCGGAAGGGCTCGCTGGTGGGAGGCAGGCTTCGCTGTGACCGGCTGCAGGTCGAGGGGAGCGCGGCCCAGGGGATGAGAAGCGCCACTGGCGTCATCGAGCTTCAGGACGGCACCCTTACCAGGAAGGGCCAGCTTGTGGTGGCAGGACTGTCGGGGACCTTGGGATTCTCCCGGAACCAGTCGGCCATTGCCAGTAAAGGGAGGCTGTCGGTTTCGACCGCTCAACCGAAGGCCCTGCTGGAGAAGCTGGATCTCCCCCTGTCCGCCACCCTGTCCCCCAGGCTGAAGCCGCTGGCGGCGGAGGTCACGGCCTTTTCCGCCAAGATGATGGGCATCCCCATGACCGGGAACCTGAGTTACGCCGCCTCGAGCCGCGCCCCTCTCGCCGCTTCCGTGAAGATCCCCACCCTTCAGCTTTCGGCGCTGAACGGACAGTTCAAGCGTTTCGGACTGCAGGCCTCCTCGGGTACCGGCTCCCTCACTCTGGATGTCGCCGGGAAGGGCGCCCGGGAGCTGAGCGGCACGGCAAAGCTGCAGGTGGCCGATTTCCGCGGCAGCCTGGGGAAGAAGTCCCTCTCGGTGAAAAGCGGAGCTGTGGCGGCCTCCGGAGAGCGGAGGGGAGAGAAACTGGCTGCCCAGGGCGATGCCCAGCTTGGGCAGCTGCTGGTGGATGGCAAGGGGGGAGACGCCAAGTTGGCCTTCAAGGTCGCTGATGACCTCCTGCAGTTGGAAAAGGTCCAGGCCAACGCGGCGGGCCTGGAGATCGCCGTCTCCCGCCTCGCCGCTCGCCTCCCCTCCGGGCACCCCTCAGCGAAGGCGGGCGGCTTCCCTCTGGCGGTCGAGGTGACGGGCGCCACGGTAAAACAGCGGCAGGTGACGGTAACTGATCTCACGGGAGTCATCCGCGGTAACTACCATGACGACGGCGGACAGAGGTGGCTGGACGGGAGGGGGGACCTCTCTTCCGGTTCCCTGCTCCTGCAGGGGAAGCGGCTGGGGGCGCCGGTGCTCCACGCGGTTTTTTCCAAATATGGCGCCAAGACCGAGTTAGGCGGGGACCTGCTGGGGGGGAAGCTGTCCGGGACGGCTTCCTTGAACCCCTTTGCGCCCGCCGCGGGTACCACCTTCGATGCCAGGGTGGCGGGTGCCGACGTGGCGGCAGGATCGCCCTTCATCCCCAAAGCCGATGCCGTCAAGCCGACGGAGGGGCGACTGGATCTGCACCTCGCCGGTGGTTATTCCGCCCGTGACGGCTTCGCCTGCCGGTTCGAGGGGAAGGGGAGCGGGGTCGGCATCTCCGGCGCAGGAGGTAAGAGGCTGGTAGCGGGCGCCGGACTCTCCCTGTCGGGCGAGGTGGCGAGGGAAAAACTCTCGGTCCATGAAGGTGTCGTCTCCCTTGCTCCCAAGGTCTCGCTCCGGTTGCAGGGGGATATCGCGCAGCCCTTCACCGACCGGCGCTCCGGCGTTCTCAGCTTCAACCTCCCGGTAGCCGACGTGAACAGCGTCGTCGACCCGCTGGTGAACGTCCTGCCGCGCCTCCTGCAGGCAGCGACTTTGGACGGGACCATTGGCGCCCAAGGGAAGCTGACCCTGAAAGATGGAAGACAGCTGCTGGAGGGGACCATCGCGGTGCAGGGGGGGCAGCTCTCGGTCCCGGCACAGAAGCTGGTGATGGCCGACATCAACGGCAACATACCGGTTTCCCTGGACCTCTCGCGCAAGGGGGGGGCCCCTGAGCAGGCGATGAGCTTCAGCCGGGACAACTTCCGATCCCTGCTTGGCCAGCTGCGGAAGGGTACCGGCGGGGAAAACTTCTCCATCAGGAAGATAGCCTTTGGACCGGTGGAGTTCGGCACCTTGACTACGCAACTCACCGCCGTCAACGGGGTTACCCGGCTCAGCTCGCTCAAAACTACCCTCTTCCAGGGCGAGGTGCTGGGGAAAGGATACGTGTTGATCGGCGACAAAGTCGTCTACCGGGGCGATCTGCTGATCCACAACCTCAGTCTGAAGACGCTCTGCAGCGTGTTCCCCAATATCGCCGGCTACATCTCGGGCCGGGTGGACGGTGTGGTCAGCCTGAGCGGGCACGGGGGCGGTGTGGCAGACATGACCGGCTTCATGGAGCTGTGGGCCAGGGAAAAGCGAGGGGAGAAGATGGAGGTGAGCAAGGAGTTCCTGCAGCGGTTGGCCAAGCAGAAACTTGCCGGATTCTTCTTCAGCTCCAACCGTCCCTATGACCAGGCCGAGATAAAGGCGGAGCTGCAGGAAGGATACCTCACCTTCGACAAGCTGGTCATCGAGCACACCAACTTCATCGGCGTGCGCGACTTGAGCGTCTCGGTCGCCACCGACCAGAACAGGATCGCCTTCAATCACCTGCTGGACACCATCAAGGAGGCGGCGGTGCGTGGCAAGCCGAAGGCATCCAAAGGCCCGGCCCCGGCACCGGAGGCTCCGGCGTCACCGGCATCACCTTCTGAGCCGGCGCCGCCGGCAGAGGCGCCGGGCGAGGCGCCAGGAACAGAGGCCCCCGCACCGGAGTTCAAGTGGGGTGAGTGATCCTCTGGCGATAATGTTAGGGGCAACACAGGTAGATGCTGGTTCGAGACGGTTAGGGTGAGGGAAGTGTCCACGGAGATATGAGGCTTCCATCACCCCAGCCCCCTCCCGGAAGGAGAGGGAGCGCTGGCAGCGGGGTCATGAGAGCGATCTGTGCAATGTTCCAATGTGAAGCGTACATGCTATATTTGGTTAGAACCAATACGGGGCACTCCGTTACAAGGTGAATGCCGCCACATACTGTGAAGCAGCGTTCCCCCTCGCTAACCCTCCCCCTCCGGGAGAGGGGACTGTCGGAGCGTCGCAGCTCGGCAGGGTGGAGAGAGTATTCGAGAGAGATAAAAGAGAGGACAAAAATACGCAGGTCTGGAGGATACCGATGAGAAAGATGCTTATGAAATGGTTGCTGGCTCTCAGTTGCTTCCTGCTGGCCGCTTGTGCCGTGATCACCGTCAACGTTTATTTCCCGGAAAAGGCCGCCAAGGATGCCTACAAGTCGCTGGATGAGATGCTCCTGAAACCTGGGCCGAAGTCGCCCGGTGCCGCCATCCCGGCTGCTCCCGCTCCGCCGGCTGAGCAAAAGGAACAGGCCAAGCCGCAGAGCCGGCTGTTGGATCACCTCCCTTCACTCGCCCTGGTCACCCCGGCTTTTGCCGCCGACAACGAGGCGGATGCCCTTGCCATCGAGATGTCCAGCATGCCGGAGGTCCTCAAAGCCTACACCGACATGAGGCAGCGACTGCCCAGAATCCAGCAGCTCTTCACCTCCGGAGGGGTGGGCCTCACCAACCAGGGGCTGGTCAGCGTGCGTGACAAGACGAAGCTCTCTCCCCAGGACGAGAGTCTGGTGACGGCAGAAAACCAGAGCCGTAAAACGGTGGTCGCCGGCATGGCCAAGGCCATCCTGAAGCTGGGCAAGCAGAAGGAAAGCAAGGCGGCGCTCAACCAGGTGATGCCGAAGGCGGCGGCCACCTTCGCCGAGACCAGGCAGGAAGAGGCCCAGCCGGGATGGTGGATACAGCTCCCCAACGGGAAATGGGTGCAGAAATAAGGAAGGCAAATCTGGATTAAGAACAAGATCGGGAGCAAGAAGGCCCGTGAAGGAGTTATCTGGCGGACCGGGAGCCGAAGCGTGCAGGGGTGTGCAAGGTCTGAACTGGGGTGGTCAAGGTCTGCAATGTGCCGGGGGAGCGATTTTATCTCTTCTTCCCGTGTCGAAAGTTTGTCTCTGTTCAAAAGTTGCAACACCCTGAGCCGCGGGGGCCTTAAGGCCTTTTGGGAAAAACGTAGTGAAAGCCGCAACTTGAAGGGCAGTTGGAGGCCAGGGCAGCTTGGCACCCGTTTTGTATAGTACATGTTGTCGCTCAGGCAACCGAAGCGACCTCAACAAAAAATCACTCTTTGCGCCTCGATGGAGTTCTCCTTTCGTCTTGGCGCTTTTTTTTGTCCTCAGGCGATCATTTCCTTTATGTCGGAGACGTCGGTGGGATAGGCCCACAGGACGTCGAGAAGGTCACGGGTGGTGAGGCCGAACTTGACGGCCATGGCAAAGATGTTGATCGTTTCGCCTGCGTTGTGGCCGAGGATGTGGGCGCCAACGATCTTGCGGCTTTCCTGCTCGATCAGCACCTTGTAATAGCCGTGCTTTTGGCCGATCCGGCGGGAGGAGGGCCAGGACTCCATGGCTCCCCGGTTCAGCTTGCAGCGGATCCCCGCTTCGGCAGCCTGCTGTTCAGTCATCCCAACTTGGGCTATGGGAGGGAAACTTGAGACCACGCAGGGGACGCAGCTGTAATCGGGGCGCCTGACGTTACCGTTGATTATGTTCTCCGCTGCCACATCCCCCTCCATGTGGGCAACCGAGGTGAGGCGGTACGGCGAGTCGCAGGCGTCGCCGATCGCCCAGACCCGCGGATTGCTGACGCTTTGCAGGAATTCGTTGACGGTGACTCCCTTGCCGCTCGCGGTCACCTCCCCCGCCCGCAGGTTCAGCTTTTCCAGGGAGGCCACTCTGCCGGAGGTGTTGACGATGAGGTCGGATGGAAACGACTCCGCGCAGCCCGCCTTGCCGTAAGTCAGGAAGGCTCCGCCATACTTTTCCGCCATGCTGGCGGTGATGCCGGTCACGATGTTCATGCCGGCATCCTTCGACGCGTTGGCCAACCGCTTGGCGAGGTCGGCGTCGAACTTCTTCAGGATGCGCTCGCCGCGGTTGAGAATGGTAACCGCGGCACCTGCCCCCCGGGCCACCGGGGCCAGGGCCATGGCGAGGCAGCCTCCCCCGATGAACAGTACCCGCCGCGGCACCACGGGAAGCTCCATGAAGTCCTGGGCAGTGATGGCCAGGTCGGCACCGGGGAAGTCGAGATCGGCGGTCTTGGCTCCGGTGGCTATCACGATGGCGTTGGCGCGCACCGTGGTGCCACCCCCCACGGAGACCACCTCCCGTGACACGAAGCTGGCACTCCCTAAAAACAAATTGACTCCGGCCGATTCCAGTCCCCGCTCCGCACGGTCCGGGACGCCGGTGGTGAAGGCCGAAACCGAGCGGACCAGGGCCGGCCAGTCCAACTGGGCCGATGGGTGGATGCCCGTTTCCGACATCTGCTGGCTGAGCTGGACGAGTTCCGCCGCGACTACCAGGAACTTCTCGGGTTCGCAGCCGCGCGCGCCGCAGGTCCCTCCAAACGGCTTGTCATCGACCACCGCGACCTTGAGTCCCGCCTTCCGGCAGGCGAGGGCCAGGGTGTAGCCGGCGGTGCCGGAGCCGATCACCAAGACGTCGAACTTGTGTTGCATTTCTCCCTCCTGAATTGAACCCCATCCTCACCCGCCTTCGCCTACAGGCTACGGCGGGCAAGCTCCTGTCCCTCCCCTTGAAGGGGAGGGGACGCCGGGGGGACGCCATCACTAGTGTGTTCTTCAGATAAAAGGATAGGAGCTCTTCGTGTTAGGCGAGCCGCAGGCGGACCAGGGAGGCGCGGGCGTTGCCGCCGCCGATGTCCGGCTTGATCTCCAGCTCCAAAGCGGTGACCTCGGCGAGGTCGACGGTGTAATCCTCTTCTTCCTTGATGGTTCCCGGCGGGCTGAAGTTAAACTGCTGGCGGACGCACTCCCGGTAGCTCTTGCCCCGGTTGCCCGACCAGCGCAGCACGAACTCCTGGGTACGAGGGTGCTCGTTCTCTTCCATAACGAGGTGAATCTGCCGGATCCGGAGCGGCTGGTCGAATAGAAGCCGGATTATCTGGGGCCCCGGCCCCGCCGCCCGCCAGCCGAGTCCCCCGTCGCTCCTCAACGCGGACTCGATGGGATGCGTATGGTCCTCCGACGTTATCTCCACCTGGGCAAGCTCTTCCAGGTCGAGCCAGCCCTCCTCTACATGCTTCCCGCCGTGCGGGATGAGGCTTTTACGCATGCGGCTCTCCTTTTTGGTTGTATTCCCTTGCTGGAAGGCTAGAGGTGGCCCCGCTCCGCGAAGCTGTAGAACCTGCCTTCCCCGATGATGATATGATCGATTACCTTGATCCCCATCAGGTCGCCCGCCTCCCGCAGCCTGCGGGTCACCTCCAGATCTTCGGGGCTGGGAGCAGGGTCCCCAGTGGGATGGTTGTGCAGCAGGATCATGGCGGCGGCTGATGCCCTGACCGCGACGTTGAAGACCTCGCGCGGGTGGACGATGCTCTGGTTGAGGGAGCCTTCGGAGATGCGGGCGCGCTTGATGATCCGGTTCTTTCCGTCCAGGAGCAGCGCCATGAAGTATTCCTTCTGGACGTCCCTGAACTCGCAGTCGAGGTGCTCGAACACCTCGGAGGCCGAGGTGAAGCGGGTCAGCGATTCCAGCGGCCTCTCCCCCTCCCTGACGCGCCTGGCCAGGTCGAGTGCGGCCTTGATGCAGGTCGCTTTGGCGGGGCCCACCCCTTTGACCCGCTGCAGTTCCCGGCAGGATGCATCAGCGAGGGAGCGCAAGGTCTTGAACTCGATCAGCAGTTCGCGGCCGAGGTCGATGGCACTTCGGCTGCTCGCCGCGTCGCCGCTGCCGATGATAAGCGCCAGCAGTTCGGCGTCTGTCAGGGAGGAACAGCCGTGCTGCAGCAGCTTCTCCCGGGGGCGTTCACCTTTGGGCCAGTTCTTGATTCCGCCGCTCATGCAGCACCTCCCGAACGATTTGGGCCGAAAAGCGATGCTTAAGGATACCGCAGGAGGATGAGATTGCTACAGTGCGAGCCTCACGCAACCCATCCTCACCCTGTCCCTCCCCTTGAAGGGGAGGGGACGTAGGGGGGCTGGGCAGGCCAATTGCCCCTCTCCCGGAGGGCGAGGGTGGGGCGGCAGAGAGGGGATGGAGTCAGGAGGTGGCCCTTCGACAGGCTCAGGGTGAACGGCCAATCCAGAAAGCATGTGCGGGAGCTTACAAGAAGAGGAGGGCGAGGGCGCCGCTGCCGGCGACCAGGCGGTACCAGACGAAGGGATAGAGGGAATCGCGCTGCACCAGTTTCAGCAGGAAGGCGACGCTCAGAAAGCCGACCACGGCGGAGGTGACGATGCCGATTGCCAGCGGGACTCCCTCGCCTGCGGGGATGCCGCTCTTCGCCAGGTGCCCAACCTTCAGGATGGCGGCGCCGGCCACGATGGGGAGCGAGATCAGGAAGGAGAAGCGGGCGGCGGCCTCCCGGTGGAAGCCGAGCAACAGGGCGGCGGTGATGGTGATCCCGGAACGGGAGACCCCGGGGATCAGGGCGAGGCACTGGGCGAGGCCGATCAGCAGCGCGATCTTCAGGGTGATCCGGTCCATCCGCCACCTCTTGGCCCCGGCGGTGTCGGCGAAGGCGAGCACCAGGCCGAAGGTGATCAGGAACATGGCGATGGTGGCGGGGCTGTTACGGAAGGTCTCCTCGATCGGCCCCTCCAGCGTCTTCCCCACCAAGGCGGCCGGGATGGTGGCGGCGATGATGTAGAACGGCATCCGCTTGGCCGGGGTGTTGATGCCGCCGTGCAGCGCGCTGAAGAAGTTGCCGGTCAATTCCAGGATGTCGCGCCAGAAGTAGAGCGCCAAGGCAATAAAGGTGCCGAGGTGGAGGGCGACGTCGAAGGTGAGACCGGACTCCGGCCACTTGAGGAACTTGGGGATCAGGATCAGGTGAGCCGAGCTGCTGATGGGGAGCACTTCGGTCAGTCCCTGGACGGCGCCCAGCACCGCTGCGTGTATCGGATTCATGAGAAAAACTCCTGCTGACGGAAAAGTATACGCAACATAAGCGAAATATCGAGTGAAATCAAGGCAAAGTAGCACTCTCATGAGACATTTCATGCTGTAATGTTTGTTGCGGTTGTGTTATAGCTTTACAGTTTTGTAACCGGGCGGCAATGGTCGCTACCATTTTGGAGGGTTTACATGTTTGGGTTGATTCCGAAAGACGAGAAATTTTTCGCCATGTTCAGAGAGATGTCGCACAACATCGTGGTGGGGGCGGAGCTCCTCAAGGACATGCTGGACAATTTCAACGACCCGCTTGCCAGCCAGCGCAAGATCAAAGAGATCGAGCATAAGGGTGACACCATCACCCACGATATCATCAAGAAGCTGAACAAGAGCTTCGTGACCCCCTTCGACCGCGAGGACATCTACGCGCTCTCCTCCGCCCTGGACGACATCCTCGACCTGATCGACGCCTCCGCGGCCCGGATGGTGATGTACAACGTGGAGAAGCCGACCGCGGAGTCCAAGGAACTTGGCTTCCTGATCCTCAAGGCCTGCCAGACCATCGACAAGACGGTGGCCGTCCTGGGTGGCAAGCTGGAGCCGATCAGCGCTTACTGCATCGAGGTGAACGCCCTGGAAAATGAAGCGGACCGCGTCTGCCGCGAGGCGATCAGCCGGCTGTTCGACGAGGAGAAGGACCCGATCCAGCTCATCAAGTGGAAAGAGATCTACGAGACGCTGGAGACCGCCACCGACAAGTGCGAGGACGCCGCCAACATCCTGGAAAGCGTGGTGGTAAAAAATGCCTGAGACGACACTCGTTCTGCTGGTCGCCGTGATCGTCTCGGCGCTGCTGTTCGATTACATCAACGGTTTCCACGACACGGCCAACGCCATCGCCACCTGCGTCTCGACCCGCGCCCTTTCGGTGAAGGCCGCCATCCTCATGGCTGCCGGCCTGAACTTCGTCGGGGCCATGATCTCCACCAAGGTGGCCGGCACCATCGGCAAGGGGATCGTCGATCCCAACATCGTCACCCAGATGGTGGTACTGGCCGGGGTGCTGGGGGCCATCATCTGGAACCTGATCACCTGGTATTACGGTCTCCCTTCCTCCTCCTCGCATGCCATCATCGGCGGCCTGGTCGGCTCGGTGATCGCCCATGCCGGTGTCGGGGCGCTGCACTGGGCAGGACTTAAGAAGATCATCACCGTGCTGCTGGTCTCCCCGATCGTGGGCGCCTTCTTCGGGTTTCTGTTCATGGTGGCGCTCATGTGGATCTTCAGGAACAAGGCCCCCTACGGGCTGAACAAGGGATTCCGCAAGCTGCAGATCCTGTCCGCTGCCGTCATGGCCTTCTCCCACGGCACCGCCGACGCCCAGAAATCGATGGGCGTCATCACAATGGCGCTGGTCAGCTACGGGACCCTGGCCACCTTCGAGGTTCCCACCTGGGTGAAGGTCGGCTGCGCCGTCGCCATGGCGCTCGGCACCGCGGCCGGCGGCTGGAGGATCATCAAGACGGTCGGGCACGACTTCGTCAAGCTGCAGCCGGTGCACGGCTTCTGCGTGGAGACCGCCTCCGCGGGTGTCATCCTGGGGGCGTCGGCCATGGGTCTTCCCACCAGTACCACCCACGTGATCACCTCGGCCATCCTGGGGGTCGGCCTCTCCAAGAGGATGTCCGCAGTCAACTGGGGCGTCGCCTACCGGATCGTGATGGCCTGGGTGATCACCATCCCAGCCTCCGCCTTCATGGGGTTCCTGGGCTATAGCGTGCTGACGCCGTTCCTCGGCAAGTAGGAAAAGAAGCCACATACGCAAAAGCGCCGGGAGCGGAATGAACGCTGCCGGCGCTTTTTGTATTTCAAAGACTTAAAAGCCGACCACAGAGGACACAGAGGTTCCACGGAGGACTCAGAGGAAAAACTTGGATCTTTCTTTCTACCCTCGAAATAAGGGTTTCCTCTGTGTCCTCCGAGCCCCCTCTGTGGCCAGGCTTTGAGCTTGTGACCTATTCCAGCTCCTCGCCGACCTCTTCCATCTCTCGGGCCAGTTCGGCCTGGGTGCTGTCGCTGGCGCGGAATTTGAGGACCAGGTAGTAGCAGACGAAATAGGCGATGATGGCGGCGAAGAAGCCGATGATGGAAGAGCCGAGCAGGAGGGACTTCGCGTACTTCTCCAGGTTGTGCCAGTCTCCGCCTCCCTCCAGCGCCTTGAGGGTCTGCAGCGGCAGCTCGTTCACCGGCCGGCCCCGCAGGAACCTCCCCAGCTTGTAGCTCACGGTGAGTGCCGGGACCACGGTAATGGGGGTGTTGACCCAGGCCCCGGTCACGCAGGTCAGCTTGTTCAGCCTGAAGATGAAGGCGGCAGCGATGGCGATGGGGGTGTGGAGACCGAAGAAGGGGGTGAAGCTTATGAATACCCCGACGGCGAAACCGGCGGCTATGTGAGCGGGATGGCTGTCAAGCGAGAGGATGGCGTAGATTCGTTTTTTCCAGAGCGCTTTGTTCAGCAAATAGTCACCTCGAAGATGGCTCAGTCTAAAGTCCCCCTCGGACTTTGTCAATTCATTTAAGGCAGCTCTTACGCGAAGTGGTTTGCTAAGGGTTTTGAAACGTGCTAAGATTCCCATCTTTAAAAATCTTCATGATGGATGCAGAGCAGGGCGATGCGCAAGGAACTGCTGAGAAAAACTAAGAGGATCGTGGTCAAGATCGGCTCCGGCGTCTTGACCGGCGGCGGCAACGACATCGACCCCTCCTTCCTGGAGGGGCTGGCCGAGGAGATCGCGGCGCTGCGCGCCAAGCGGATCGAGGTGGTGGTGGTCTCTTCGGGCGCGGTGGCTGCGGGACGGCAGGCGCTGGGACTTTCCGACCGGCCCAAGACCCTCCCCCAGAAGCAGGCCGCTGCCGCGGTCGGGCAGTCCAGGCTGATGCGCGCCTACGAGGAGGCCTTCTCCCGTTTCAACCTGAAGGTGGCCCAGATCCTGTTGACCAGGGACGACCTCGCCAACCGGCGCCGCTTCCAGAATGCGCGCGGCACCTTGGACACCCTGCTCGCCTGCGGCATCATTCCGGTCATCAACGAGAACGACACGGTGGTGGTCGACGAGCTGAAGTTCGGCGACAATGACAACCTCTCCGCGCTGGTCACCAACCTGGCCGAGGCCCAGCTGCTCTTGATCATGACCGACATCGACGGGCTCTACACCGCGGACCCGCGCAAGGACCCCAGCGCCACCCTGATCAACCAGGTGAAGACCATCACCCGGGACATGGAGCGCGGCGCCGGCAGCAGCGGTACCAGCGTGGGGACCGGCGGCATGGCCACCAAGCTGGCCGCGGCCAAGAAGGTGGTCAAGTCGGGGGTGGCCGCCATCGTCTTCGCCGGCAAGGTGAAGGGGAATCTCGGGCGGATCATGGCGGGCGATACTGTCGGCACCCTGTTCCTTCCCTCGGGAGAATCCCTCAACCGGCGCAAGCACTGGATCGCCTACACCCTGAGGCCCGCCGGCAGCATCCAGGTGGACGCCGGGGCACGCGAGGTGCTGGCGAAGCATGGCAAGAGCCTGCTCCCCTCCGGGATTGCCAAGGTGGACGGGCGTTTCGCACGCGGCGCCTGCGTGCGGGTGCTCGATCCGGAGGGGGTGGAGTTCGCCCGCGGCATCGTCGACTATTCCAGCCAGGAGATCGCCCAGATCAGCGGGCACAAGAGCAGCGACATCGAGAAGATCCTCGGCTTCCGCTACGGGGACGATGTCATTCATAGAGACAATCTGGTACTGTTGTAGCCGTAGAAGATGCTGTTTAGCTCTTAAGTCCCCCTTGATAAAGGGGGATTTAGGGGGATTGCTTGTAGGGTTTGTAGTCAGAATTGGCAATTGGCTGATAGCATTGTTAAATGCCAAGGCAAATCCCCCCTGTCCCCCCTTTATCAAGGGGGGGACGTGATAACGGAAGATCATCGCTGTTTGAATACGCGGCATCCGGTCTGTTTGTTCAGCATTAAAGGTGTGGAGGTATCTACAATGAGTGTTGCCGAGAAGATCCGTACTATAGCAGCCGAGGCGAGGAAGGCTTCCTTTGCCATGGCCAAGCTCTCTTCCAGCGTGAAGAACGACCTGCTGATGGACATGGCGATGGCGCTCATCAACAATGCGCCGCATATCATAGAGGAAAACAAGAAGGACCTGGCCGCCGGTGAGAAACGGGGCCTCTCCTCCGCGATGCTGGACCGCCTGATGCTGAACGAGGCGCGCATCAAGGGGATGGCGGCCGCCATCCGCGAGGTCGCCCAACTGCCGGACCCGGTAGGTGAGGTGACCGGCATGTGGAAGCGCCCCAACGAGCTGATGGTCGGCAAGATGCGCATCCCGCTGGGGGTCATCGGCATCATCTACGAATCCCGCCCCAACGTCACCTCCGACGCGGCCGCCCTCTGCCTGAAAAGTGGCAACGCGGTGGTGCTGCGCGGCGGCTCCGAGGCGATCTACTCCAACGTCGCGATTGCGAGGTTTCTGAAGGAGGAGCTCGCCAAGCGCGACATCCCGGAGGCGGCCCTTTCCCTGATCCCGTTCGTGGAGCGCGAGGGGGTGGAGGAGATGCTCAAGCAGGAGGAGTTCATCGACGTCATCATCCCGCGCGGCGGCGAGAGCCTGATCCGGATGGTGGTGGAGAAGTCCAAGATCCCGGTCATCAAGCACTACAAGGGGGTCTGCCACGTGTTCGTCGACTGTTCGGCCGACTACGAGATGGCGGAACGGATCATCGTCAACGCCAAGACCCAGCGCCCCGGGGTGTGCAACGCCCTGGAGACCCTCCTGATCCACAAGGACGTGGCGGAGACCTTCGTGCCGCGTATTGCCGAGGCCCTCAGTACCCTTAAGGTGGAGCTGCGCGGCGACGCATGCTTCCGCCAGTTCGCGCCCGAAGCCATTG
>NZ_DATFBA010000348.1:0-7225 GCF_035254065.1 Geomonas sp. | reverse complement strand
CCAACAATCTCCCGAAAAAGGCGGACGGGTCGGCCTCCATGTGGGGATACTGGAACAACAAGGGACCTACCTGCCAGGTAACCCCTATTTCGGGAACCTTCAAGGCGGGTGAGACGGTGCGCAGCAACACCAGCGCCACCCTGGTTTTCCAGAAGTACTGGACCATCGGTGGCCAGACCTACATGCAGTTCGCCACCTCTCCGGCCAGCGGCAAGTTTGCTCCCGGCGACACCCTCACCGGCATGACTTCGAGCGCCTGCGCCAAGATGGTGGCTTGGCCGAAGATAATCGGCGACCACGGTACCGCCTACAACTGGGCCGGCCACACCAAATCGCTCATGATGAACATGGGTGATAATGACAACGACGCCAACGCCATGAAAGGTGTGGGCGCCCAGAGGCTGGGGCTCTTCTTCGGGGACGGCGTCACCGGCAAGAGCGGCCTTAAAAAGGCCTATCTGTTCATGATGATGAAGTTCCCCCCCAACTTCTTCTCCATGGCCACTTCCACCACCTACAACTACGTCGGCTTCCTGAAGATGTGGGACATGTGCCCCGGCTTCACCGCCATCAACTACTTCGGGACCCCGAGCGAGCACGCAGTTACCTACCCCAATCCCGACAACCAAACGGAGTACGGTGCAACCGGCGGCTCCCTGGTACAGCTGCAGGGTGGCGGACTTTCCAATGCCTCAAGCCTCTTCTTCAACAACCTCGCTTCCAACTCCGTCTATAGTGGTGGCTACTGGCAGTACCAGAATGGTGCGGTTACCAAGATGTCAGTAAACGGCGCAAGCGACCTGCAAAGCTACGCCCAGTCCGGCGACTGGTTCGGCGTCGAGTATGCATTCGACGTCGGCACCCTGGGCAACAGCAACGGCACCTCGGAGCTGTGGATCTACGACAAGAACGGCGTCCAGAAAGGGTACGTCGCCGTCACCGGCCAGCTCAACCTGAACCACTTCGACCACTACGTGAACAAGATAGTCCTGGGCGGTAACCGCCGCTCCGGTGGCACCACCACTTCTACCCTCGACGGTAGGTACTTCATCGACGACGTCATCATCGACGGCAACCGCATCGGTCCCAAGTACTTCCAGCTGCTGAGCGCCTACAACACCTCTGCCACCAGCACCACTACCAGCGGCAGCACCACCGGTACCACCAGCGGCAGCACTACCGGCACTACCACCGCCGGCTTGGTGGCGGCTTACTCCTTCAACGAGGGGACCGGCACCACGGTGGCTGACAAGTCTGGTAACGGCAACAGCGGCACCCTGACCAACACCACCTGGACCACCGGCAAATATGGCAACGCCCTGAGCTTCAACGGGACCAGCTCCATGGTCACCGTCAAGGACTCCACCTCGCTGCACCTAAGCACCGGCATGACCTTGGAGGCGTGGGTGATGCCGACCAAGATAAGCAGCGTGTGGCAGGACGTCATCTACAAAGGAAACGACGCGTTCTACCTGGAAGCGACCTCGCCCACCTACTCTGAACCGGTTGGGTCTGCGAACTCCTCCACCAGCTACCGTGTCTATGGCACCTCTGCCCTTACCGCCAACACCTGGGCCCACCTGGCGGCCACCTTCGACGGCACCACATCCCGCCTGTACGTAAATGGTGCCCTGGTCGCCAGCAAGTCGCAGAGCGTGCCGATACCGTCCTCGACCTCTCCGCTGCAGATCGGTGGTGACAGCCTCTACGGGGAGTGGTTCTCCGGCAAGATCGACGAGGTTCGGGTGTACAATAAGGCCCTCACCCAGACTCAGATTCAGACCGACATGCAGACCGCGTTGTAAGAGGCAGGCGGGAGCAAAAGCCTCCGCAGCTGACCAAAAGCCCGGGTTGCCTAGAGCAGCCCGGGCTTTTTCTTTACCCATTCAATAGGCGCATCCGTGAAGAAGGGTCCCCCATCTTCCAAGGGGATGGTTTGGGTGAGGATGGGGTAAGGGGAAGTTGAGCTGACAGAGGGATTGAGTTTAGTGCCATAGACTGAGAGCAGAGTGGCTGCTTGCTTTCGTAGAACCGTGAGATATTTTTAATAGCTGTGTATCACTGACGGCTTTGTAGGTAGTGGATCGTTCCAGGAGAGATCATGGAGAGCGTTGCGGTCATCATTCCCTGCTTTAACGCCGAACGTTTCCTCGCCGCTACCGTGGAGAGCGTCCTTGGCCAGGGTGCGCTGGTCGACGAAATCGTCGTGGTTGACGACTGCTCGACCGACGGATCCCTGGAAATCGCCCGCTGCTACGGCGACCGGGTCCGCTGTATCTCCCTCCCCTCCAATGGCGGGATCAGTGCCGCCCGCAATGCCGGCATCGACTCCGTCCGCTCCGGCAACGTCCTCTGTCTGGATGCCGACGACCAGCTGATGCCGGACTCGTTGGAAACTCTCAGGCAAGCCCTGGACCGGGTACCGGAAGCCGGCGTAGCCTTCGGGCGCTTCAACGAGTTCGACGACTCTTGCCCACAGCTTCCTCCGCGTGACTATGTGAACCAGCAGATCGACAACACTCCTCACGCCGTCCTGGCCGACCAGAGCTTCCTCTTTGACGACCGGCTCTTTTCGCCTCTGCTCAGGGGGAGCTTCATTCCGATGGGGGGGGCCTTGATACGGCGTGACGTTTTCGAAACCATCGGCCGCTTTGACGAAAGCTTCCGGGTGGGTGAGGATCGCGACTTTTGGCTGCGCGCCGTCCGATCCTTCCGGTTCCTCTGCGTAGACAGGGTCGTGATGCGGCGCAGGCTGCATGCCGACAACCTGACCGGTCTTAAGTTCCAGCACCTCTATCACGATTTCAACATCCGCCATGCGCGCAAGATGCTCGCTGCCTTTCCCGATATGTCAGAGGACGATCGGGACTTCATCACCCGCAGAGCGGCGGAGTGTTGCCGGATCTTCGCCAGGCACTACCTTTCGGAGGGGTGTCCGCAGGAGGCGAGAAAGTACGCGACGGACTGGGCGCAGTGGATGGGATGGAATCTGGAAGCCAGGTTCCTCTACCTGCTGAGCTTTCTTTCTGGCCCCCTGCTTGCCAACGTTCACAAGGGGGTGAGGATGCTGCGCTAGCTCCTCTGACCGCTGCCCCACTTCCTAGCGGGTTCACTTCCCCATCCGCACCGTGGTCAGCACCTGCCATATCCGCTGCGAGGTCAATCCATCCCAAAGCGGGGGGACCTGCGCCTGCTGTCGCTTCGCCAGGCTTTCGCGATAGCCGGCGATGATCGCCTCCGGAGAAGTTCCTGCCAGCACGTTGGTGCCGATCTCTATGGTGACCGGCCGTTCCGTGTTCTCCCGAATTGTCACACAGGGGACCCCCAGAGCGGTGGTCTCTTCCTGCAACCCTCCGCTATCGGTCAGCACCGCCTCGGCATCCTTCCACAGAAAGAGGGAATCGCGGTAGCCAAGCGGCGGCAGCAAGATCACCTGCTCGGAGAGTTGCATCCCGTAGGATTCCATCATGCGCCTGGTTCGCGGGTGAACCGGGAAGAAGATTTTTCGGTCCCTCGCCAACTCGTTGAGCGCGCTGGCGATCCCGCCAAAGGTTTCCGAGGAGTCGACGTTGGAAGGACGGTGCAGGGTCAGAAAGAGGTACGGCTCCCGCGTCTTGAGCGGGTACGTTGAGAGCTTGGTCAGGTCGATCTCGGAGAGCCGGTCAAGCTGGTGGAGGAGGTTGTCGATCATGACGTGCCCCACCTGGAAGATCGAGCCGGCCGGCTTTCCCTCCCGCAGCAGGTTAGCAGCTCCGCTCTTTTCGGTGACGAAGAAGTAGTCGGTGATGGCATCGGTCACCATCCGGTTGATCTCCTCCGGCATGGCCAGGTCAAAGCTGCGCAGTCCAGCTTCCACGTGCGCCACCCGGATCCCGCACTTCTTGGCCACGATGCTGCAGGCCAGCGTCGAATTCACATCCCCCACCACCAGCACGATGTCGGGCGCCTCCTTCCTGCAGACCTCCTCGAAGCCCACCATGACCCTGGCCGTCTGTTCCGCATGACTCCCGGAACCGGCGTTCAGCTGGTAAGCCGGTTCCGGTATCTCCAACTCCTCGAAGAAGGTGCGTGACATCTCCTGGTCGTAGTGTTGACCGGTGTGGACGATGCTGCAGCGAACCGACCTGAAGGAGGCGGAAGCTCGGTGAATGGCGGCTATCTTCATGAAATTGGGTCGTGCCCCCGCTACCAGTAGGACGTTCATGTCGTTTCCCCCGCTGAAGTCACTCCACCTCGGCCTGAATTGTCACCAGAAGGATAACTTAAAATACATTAATGTATACCGCGCGTGAGATCTTCTGCAACCCGGAAGAGGGCAGTCACAGGGAGTACCTCCGCCTGTCACCCTGATGCATCTTCCGCCTCCCTTCCACCATGAGGAGTTTGAGTGCAGTAAAAATCTGTTCTATTTATGGTTGACATGAACGTAAACGTAAGATATGGTGAGCATACGTTTAACGAGTTGAGGTGTGTCCGGTCCAGCAACAACCTGGTTTTACGTTGTTAATGGCCTAAGGTAACCCAGGCTCCCAACATCTGATTCCCCTTCATTTTGCTGACGTCTTCATGGATTCTGTCGCTACGGCGGTAGGGCTTTGGCTGTCTTTAAAATATCTCAGCTGAATAACAAAACGGAGGTTTGCATGTCAGAGTTCCGCTCGAGGATCAGAAGGAGAGCCCTTCACGCCCGGATCATGAAGCCCGAGGACACCGTCCAGTTCTTCAGGGATGGCATGGATCTCGGGTGGTCGGGGTTCACCCCGGTTGGCTACCCGAAGGTGGTACCGCTCGCCCTGGCCGATTACGTGGAGCAGAACAATCTGCAGGGGAAGATGCGCTTCAATCTCTTCATCGGCGCCTCCATCGGAGCCGAGGTAGAGGACCGTTTCGCAGAGCTGGGGATGACCGACAAGCGCTGGCCTTACCAGACCGGCAAGGTGGTCCAGAAGAAGGTCAACGACGGCTCGGTGCGGATGGGGGACAAGCACCTCTCCCTCTACGCCCAGGACCTGGTCTACGGCTTCTACACCAAGGAGAGGGGAGGGGGCTTCGACCTGGGGCTCATCGAGGCCTCCGGCATCGCCGAGGACGGCTCCATCATCCTGTGCGGATCGGTCGGGGTTGCCCCGGAGGTGATCCAGAACTCCGACAAGCTGATCATCGAGATCAACACGGCGATCCCCTCCTTCGAGGGGCTGCACGACATCGTGATGACCGAGCGCCCCCCCTTCAAGAAGCCGTACCTGGTGACCCGCGTCGACGACCGGGTAGGGACGCTGACCGTCCCCTGCGATCCCGACAAGATCGTGGCCATCGTCGAGTCCAGCATGCCCGACCGCGGCCGCCCCCTGGCTCCCCCCGATGAGCTATCCGAGCGGATCGCCGCCCACATCATGGACTTCTTCCAGATGGAGGTGAAGGCCGGCCGGCTCCCGAAGAACCTCCTCCCGTTGCAGTCGGGGGTCGGCAACATCGCCAATGCGGTGGTGGGGGGGCTCGCCCAAGGTCCCTTCTCCGGCGTCAACGTCTGGACCGAGGTGCTGCAGGACACCATGCTCGACTTCTTCGACTCCGGCAAACTGAACTTCGCCTCCGCCACCTCCCTCTCCCTTTCCGAGCCCGGCTTCAAGCGGCTGTACGCCGACTGGGAGCGCTACACCAGCCGCGTGGTGCTGCGTCCCATCCAGTACTCCAACCATCCCGAACCGGTCCGCCGCCTGGGCGTCATCGCCATGAACACGCCAGCGGAGTTCGACATCTACGGCCACGCCAACTCGACCCTGGTGAACGGCAGCCGGATGATCAACGGCATCGGCGGCTCCGGCGACTTCCTCCGCAACTCCTACCTCTCCATCATGCACAGCCCGTCCACCCGCCCCTCCAAGAGCGACCCGACCGGCATCACCTGTATCGTTCCCTTCGCCACCCACGTGGACCACACCGAGCACGACCTGGACATCCTGGTCACCGAGCAGGGGCTGGCCGACCTGCGCGGGCTCTCCCCGCGCGAGCGCGCAAAAGAGATCATCACCAAGTGCGTCCACCCCGACTACCGCCCCATCATGCAGGAGTACTTCGAGAGGTCACGCCGTGAATGCTGCGAACGCAGCATCGGCCATGAGCCTCACATGCTTTTCAAGGTCTTCAAGATGCAGCAGCACTTGGCTGAGCACGGGACCATGAAGATCGCCAACTGGGATTGATTTAACCTCATCCACCCGAGGTAGGGAACTCAACCAAAAGGAGGGAACGCACAATGGCTGGTGCACGGATCAACTGGAGCGAAGTGGCGCAGCATCCCAAGTACATCGAACTGAAGAACAGGAAGAGGAACTTTCTGTTCGGCTGGTGGATAGCCTCCACCATCTACTATTTCATGCTACCCATCCTGGCAGGCTACGCGCCCGATCTCTTCAAGGTCAAGGTGGTGGGCGTCGTCAACTTCGGCTACCTCTTCATCCTCTCCCAGTTCGTGGTGGCCTTCTTCGTGGCGATCTACTACACCCGCGTTGCCAATGACTTCGACCGCCTGACCGACGAACTGGTCAAGGCCGTCCAATAAGGAGGGGATCATGCTGAAAAAGAGTCTCGTTGCCATCACCTTGCTGCTGGCTGCCACCACCGCCACCGTCGCCGCCGAGCCGGCCAAACAGCTCCCGGCCGCTCAGGCTGCTGCCGCACCCGCCGCTCAGCCGGCTGCCGCATCGACCGTGAAGTCTGCGGTGGCCGCACCGGCGGCGCAGGCAGCCACCCCCTCCGCCGCGGCCGTCACCGCCAAGGCGCTGGTGCCTGGCGCGGCCCTCACGCCCGCCAAGGCAGGGGCTCCCGCCAAGGTGAAGCCTAACCGTGCCATCACCCTCACCATGTTCCTCGCCATCATCGGCGTCACCCTCTGCGTGGTGGTCTGGGCGGCCAAGCGGACCACCTCGGCCGCCGACTTCTACGCCGCCGGCGGCGGGATCACCGGCTTCCAGAACGGCTGGGCGATCGCTGGCGACTACATGTCCGCCGCCTCCTTCCTCGGCATGTCCGGCCTGATCTCTCTCTACGGCATCGACGGCTTCATGTATGCGGTCGGCCCCATGTTCTCATTCATCGCCATCCTGCTGGTGGTGGCCGAGCCGTGCCGTAACGCCGGCCGCTACACCCTGGGGGACATCCTCTCCTTCCGCGCCGCCCCCAGGACCGTGCGCGCGGTGGCCGCCCTTTCCACGGTCACCGTCTC
>NZ_DATFBA010000347.1:0-5812 GCF_035254065.1 Geomonas sp. | reverse complement strand
GCCATGGCGTGCTCGCGGATCCCGAAGTGCAGGTTGCGCCCCGCGTAGCTCACGCCGCCGCCCGCAAGGCCCTGCGTGGGCGGCGCGCCCTCCGCGTGCACCGGGAACGGGGCGCCGAAGTCGCCGAGGCCCTTCAGCATGGTGCGCGTCGAGGGGTCGAGGTCGGCCGAGCCGCCGATCAGCTCGGGGAGCTTTTCGGCCAGTGCGCTCAGCACCTTGCCGGCCGCGACCCTGGTGGCCATCCCCTTGGCGTCGGCCGGGTAGCTGGCGATCGCCTCCTGCCAGCCGGCGGGGAGCTCACCCGCCATGACCCGCTCAAGCTCGGCGGCCGGCTCGGGATGCTCCTGCCGGTAGGCCTGGAACAGGGAATCCCACTCGCCCCGGGCGGCGGCGCCGCGGGAGACCGCCTCCCGGTAGTGCCCGAGGGCGCGCTCGGGGAGCAGGAAGGCCGGCTCGGTCGGCCACCCCAGGTGCTCCTTGGTGCGGCGCACCTCCTCCTCGCCAAGCGGCGAGCCATGGGCCTCGAAGCTGTCCTGCTTGCCGGGGGAGCCGTAGCCCAGGTGCGTGCGGACCATGATCAGTGAGGGGTGCTCGCGGTCGGCGCGCGCCTTCTCCAGCGCCTCGCCGATCGCCTGCAGGTCGTTGCCATCCTCCACCGTCTGCACCTGCCAGCCGTAGGCGCGAAACCTTCCCCCCCGGTCCTCGGTGAAGCAGAGGTCGGTGGAGGCGGAAAGCGAGACCCGGTTGTCATCGTAGAGACAGATGAGCTTGCCGAGCTTGAGGTGCCCGGCCAGCGAGGCGGCCTCGGAGGCCACCCCTTCCATCAGGTCGCCGTCGCTTGCCAGCACGTAGCTGTAGTGGTCGATCACCGGGAAGCCGGGGCGGTTGTAGCGGGCGGCAAGGTGGGCCTCGGCGATGGCCATGCCGACGGCGTTGCCGAACCCCTGCCCGAGCGGCCCGGTGCTCACCTCCACCCCCGGCGCCACGCCCCGCTCCGGATGGCCGGGGGTGCTGCTCCCCCACTGGCGGAAGCGCTTGATCTCGTCCAGGGAGAGCTCGAAGCCGGTCAGGTGCAGCAGGCCGTAGAGGAGCATGGAGCCGTGCCCGGCCGAGAGGACGAAGCGGTCGCGGTCGAACCAGCCTGGATCCTTCGGGTTGTATTTCATGCAGCGGGTCCAGAGCAGGTAGGCCATGGGGGCCGCCCCCATCGGGAGCCCGGGGTGCCCGCTGTTGGCCTTCTGGACGGCGTCTATGGCAAGGAAGCGCAGGGTGTCGATGCAGAGGCGGTCGAGGTCCTCGGCTGCCGGCTGAGCTTGACGGGTCATTGGTGCAGCTCCTTATCTCCGGCATTCAGCCGGTTTTTCCTGCCACTGCTCTTCAAAAAGCGCGATCTGCTGCGGGTGGCGCGAGCTGGCAGGAATGGACGAGGTGGGCGGGCGCACCCTCTCATTAAAGAGATTAGCAACCCGCCCGGCTCTGTCAACGAGCCGCCCGGGCCTTCCCCTCCCGGCACTCACCCTTGGCATGCCGCCGGGACAGGACCATCCTCCCCAGCGGGATGGTGCTGATCATGCCGCCCACGAATAGGGCCCAGCCGGCCATCTTGCGTTCCCTGTCGTTCAGCCTGTCCGCGATCAAAAGGCCGATGCCTCCCCCCAGCACTACCCTGGTTCCGGCGATCAGAGCGAGCTGCGGCAGTGTCAACCTGGTCTCTTTCATCTCGTGCCTCCTCTTCCCGCGTTGTCGTTGTTGTCTGTCCTGTACCTGAGTCGGGCCCGAAAGGTCTCACTCCCTCAAAACGTGCGCCATTAGTATAGCAGGAATAACGCCCGGCACCGCCTGCACCCAACACGGCTCCCAAAAAAATAGCCCATATCGCTATGGGCTATTTTTTGTTCCAGTGGCGGCGTCGACTATGCCTGCCTATGTCACCTCTAGATACAGTAGCGCTGCCATTTCACCTTGGTTACTTCTTGATCACGCAGTCGATGACCGCGTTGATCCTGCGGTTGGCGGCACGCCCTTCAGGGGTGTTGTTGTAGGCGATGCGCCTGGTATCGCCGTACCCCTTGGCGGAGAGCCGTGAGCGGTCGATGCCGAGGTTGTTGACCAGGTAATCGACCACCGCCTGCGCGCGGCGCTGGGAGAGTTGCATGTTGGCCTGCGGGTCGCCGGTGTTGTCGGTGTGCCCCTCGATGACGGCGGTGGTGGTCGGGTACTGCTTCATGTAGTCGGCAACCTTGGCGATCTCGCCGCGGTACTCGGGCTTGATGTCGGCCTTGCCGGTGTCGAAGTCCATCACCAGGGACATGCAAAGCCGCTCGGGCGGTTCCAGCTTCTGGACGTCAAAGGCGCAGTCGATGATCGCCTCGATGCGGCGGTTCTTCTGCTTGCCGTCGTTGGTGGCGTTGTCGGCGACCGGACGGCTGAAGCCGTACCCCCTGGCGGTCAGCCGGGAGCGGTCGATGCCGAAGTTGTCCACCAGGTAGTCCACCACCGCCTGGGCGCGGCGCTGGGAGAGATCCATGTTGTGCTGGTAGCTGCCGACGTTGTCGGTGTGCCCCTCGATGACGGCGGTGGTGCTGGGGTATTTCTTCATGAAGTCACCGACCTTAGCGATCTCCGGACGGTACTCGGGACGGATCAGCGCGCGGTCGATGTCGAACTCGATGTGCATGGTCACGCAGTACTTGTAATGGCCGGGGGTCGGCTCGGCGGCCGGCACCGGTGCCACCGGGGTCTCCTGCGCCGGGGCCTGGGTCGGGGCAGTGACCGCCGTCGCAGCGGCTTGGCGTCCGCCCAGCACGAAGCTGAGGCCCAGCGAGTATTCCCAGTTGTGCAAGGTCTTGTAGCTGAAGTCCCAGATGTGGCGCCCGTCGGCCCTCAGGGCGACCATGTCGCTCATGAAGAACTTCAGGCCGCCGCCGGCGTTGAAGACCCCGTCAGTGGCGCTTTTGCCCGGGTACTCGATGGACTGGCCACCGCCACCGACTGCCAGGTAGGGGACCACCACGGAGTGGGGGATGAAGTTGTAGAGGATATCCATGTGGTAGAACCAGGCGTTGAATCTGCGCTCGCTGATCTTGTACTCGGCTCGCGCGTAGCTCCCCACCAGTTCCGCGGCCAGCGAGTCGGTGAAGTCGTACCCCACGCGGATGCCGTAGATCGGCTTGTTCTCCGTCAGGGCCGCCTGGCCGTTGTGGTCATGCTCATCGAAGTGGTAGCCGCCCACGTACGGCGAGATGGAGAAGGCACCTGCCCTTTCCCCGGCGTGGGCGATGCCGGCCAGCGCCAGCACGGTTAGAACGGCCAACAGAAACGCTAGTTTTTTCATCCCTTCCCTCCTTGGTGTGGAAAGCCCTCCGACGCGGGAGTGACCTTCCGGTTGGAATTTAGCTGCCACCGCATTGCGGGCTGCTTTCTCTGCGCGGGTGAATTTTGATAGCGAAGCTCCGTGGCTGGGACCGCTCGCTGGGCCACTACTGCGGCTGGCGGGCCGAGTTAATTCATTGGTTATAATAAATTAACGATTTCAAATACTATCCTCCTTCTGAGAGATGTCAAATATTTCAAGAAAAAACTTTAATGATTCCTAGGACCACCGAAGAACCAGTTCACAGTCCTCTCAACCGCTGCATCTTGCTTCCTTCGCCGATCTCCTCGACTGGGAGCCCGGCACTGAGATAGGCCTTGAAGCCGCCGGCCAGCAGACGGGCACCGGAGTAGCCCGCACCGCTGAGCAGCATCACCAACGCCTCGGCAGGCCGGTCGTTGGGAGCGGTGGAATAGACCACGACTGTCCCTTCTCTGGGAATGCGGTCCAGCTGACGCTGGCCGTCGTCGCTGGTCAGCCGCAAGGCACCGCGAGCCTTCTGCACCGCCAGATCCCAGTCCCCGGCGTGTCTTACTTCGACGAAAAAGACCGCCTCTCCCCTCTTCATTTGCTCGCGTACCCACTCCGGACCGACCGTCAGCTCGCTCATCATTGCCGTCTCCTTTGCGAAACGCCGTCAAGCGCCGCGTTTGTGAATTTCGAATCCCAGCCTTGGCGAACTTCAGGGGCAGATCGGCAGCCGTTCATGCTGAGCTTGTCGAAGCACCCCTTTTCCGTCTCTCACGAGCCACCCTTCGACAAGCTCAGGGCAAACCGTGTGTGAGGTTGTAGTAGAAACAAAAAAGGCACCGCGGGCTGAGAGCCCCACGGTTGGAGAGAGTGGCCGTTCAGCCGGACTCCTCTACCCGCAAAGCTCTTCCCACGGTGCCTGGCACCGGAGATTCGATCAATCCTCCCCTTCGTCGCCCGCCTTGTCGTCGATCCGCGGCGGCTGTCCCTTCCTCCTGATGTAGAGATAGACAATACAGAAGATGATGGCGACGATCACCAGCACGACGGAAAAACTGAACCACCCGAAAGGTTGAGTCACTACGTTTGCCTGTGGCATGGTTTCCCCCCTTTCCCGCTTGGTCTGTCAGGGAGCCTGCATCAGCCGTTCGGCTATCACCTCCGCCAGGTCCCTTGCCTGCATCCTACCCTCATAGCCCCCCGTCTTGATCCCGTCCTCGAACATGGTGAGGCAGAACGGGCAGTTGGAAACCAGCACCGGCGCCCCGGTGGCGACGGCCATGGCGATGCGTGTCTCGCTGATCCGGCTGCCGATCCGCTCCTCGGCCAGCACCCTTCCACCTCCGCCTCCGCAGCAAAAGCTTTCCCGGCCGCTTTGCTTCATCTCCGCAACCCGCGCCCCCGCAGTCGTCAGCACCGCGCGTGGCTCCTGGTAGATATCCTGGTAGCGCCCGATGTAGCAGGAGTCGTGGTAGCTGCAGTGAAGGTCGGCCGCCTCAATCGGCAGTTTCCCCTCGCGCAAAAGCCGCTCCAGGAAGGTGGTGTAGTGCTCCACCTCGACTTGAAAACCGAGGTCGCGGTAGTCGCGGGCCAGGGCGTTGAAGCAGTGGGGGCAGGTGGTGACCACCTTCTTGATGCCGTGCTGCTCCATCCGCTCTATGTTGGCCTGGGCCATGGACTGGTAGAGATACTCGTTGCCCATCTTGCGGGGCGGTTCGCCGCAGCAGGTCTCCTCCTTGCCGAGGATGCCGAGGCGGATGCCGGCGGCCGAGCAGACCCTGGCGAAGGCGCGGGCCACCGCCTGGTTTCTGCGGTCGAAGGAGGCGTAGCAGCCGACGAAATAGAGCACGTCCGCCTCCCCCCCTTCGGAGAGCACCGCCACATCCAGCCCTTCGGTCCAATCCGCCCGGCGGGCGAAGGCGAGCCCGAAGGGATTGCCGTTCACCTCGTAGTTGGAAAAGGCGGTCCGCACCTCCTCGCCGGGGAACTCGCCCCGCATCAGCGAGAGGTTCCGGCGCATCTCAAGGATCTTGTTGACCTGCTCGATGTTGGCCGGGCAGATCTCCTGGCAGGCGCGGCAGGTGGTGCAGGACCAGAGCACGTCGCGGGTCACCGTCTCCACCAGGTCCGCGGAACTGTTGTTGAAGGCGACCTCCCCCACCTGCTGCACCACGATCATGGGAGAAAGCGGCTTGGCCGTAACCCAGGCCGGGCAGCGGTCTTGGCAGCGCTTGCAGGCGGTGCAGGCGTCGGCGTCGTAGATGTCCTTCCAGCTCAATTCCGAAACGACGGTGGCACCGTAGCTCTCCCGGCTCTCGTCTTCCAGGTCGATGGTCTCGATGGCGCCCTTGGGGCGCAGGTCGGTGAACAGGTAGTTGATGCCGGTGAGGAAGAGGTGGCGGAGCTTGGTGAGCGGTATCAGGGCGATGAAGGCCATTGACACCCCGAAGTGGAACCACCAAAGCCCCC
>NZ_DATFBA010000346.1:0-3122 GCF_035254065.1 Geomonas sp. | reverse complement strand
GATAAAGGGGGGACAGGGGGGATTGCCTGTAGCAAGGCGGGCGGCTTTTTTCAGCACCCGACCTTCTGCTTGAGCGCCTCGTGCTCCTTGGCGAGGGCGTTGTACTTCCTCTCCAGTTCCCTGATCTGGTCGAACAGGCAGGAGATCGCCTTGGCCTCGGGGTCCGGCATCTTGCCGTGCTCCAGGTCGATCCGCTCCTGCGGCTTTTCGGTCGCCATCACCACCCGTCCCGGGATGCCCACCACGGTGGAGTTGGGGGGCACTTCCTTCACCACCACCGAGTTGGAGCCCACTTTGGAGTCCTTGCCGACCGTGAAGGGGCCAAGCACCTTGGCGCCGGATCCGATCACCACGTTGTCCGCCACGGTCGGGTGGCGTTTGACCTTCTCCCAGCTCACCCCGCCCAAAGTAACCCCGTGGTAGAGGGTGACGTTGTCGCCGATTTCGGCGGTTTCACCGATCACCACCCCCATGCCGTGGTCGATGAAAAACCCCTTGCCGATGGTGGCGCCGGGGTGAATCTCGATGCCGGTAAAAAAACGGCCGAAGTGGGAGGTGAGGCGGCCGAGAAACCAAAACTCCTTGGTCCAGAACCAGTGGGCGACCCTGTGGAACCAAACCGCGTGCAGACCGGGGTAACAGAAGATCACCTCCAGCGTGCTGCGCGCTGCCGGGTCCCTGTCAAATACCGCCCTGATGTCTGCCCTCAATCTCCGAAACATGGTTGCCTCCACGGTCTTAATAGTTCGTCTTTACAAGCTGTTTTTCGGCTTAACCGAAACTGTCAGCTTTTTTTCGTAACATACCACACTGTTTGCGTCAACTATAAACAACGCCGCAGCAAAACAAAGGACCAAAAAGATTCATCCTGTCCTTTTTTCGGGTAATCGGTTGCTTCCGCCGTCATTGGGTCCAGCTGTTAGCAGGATTTGTTTATCACTTCCAGCGCTTCCGCAAGCGGGTCGCCTGCGCCCTCCAGCCAGTGGATGCGCACCCCGTTTTTCTCCATCCTCCTGAACCAGTTCTCCTGTCTCTTCGCGAAGTCGTGGATGGCGCTGTTAAGTTTCTGGAAGAGGTCGTTTCGGGAGAGCTCGCCCTTCAAGTGCCGGGCCACGAAGCGGTACTCAAGCCCGTAGAATTCCAGCTGGTCCCAGGGGACTCCCTCGGCGTGGAGCCGTTGCACCTCCTCGATCATCCCGGCTGCCAGGCGATCCTTCAGGCGTCTGGTGATCCGCTCCCTGATGACGGCTCGGTCCCAGCGAATCCCGAGGATCAGCGGCCGGATGTCCGGCCACGCCTCGCTTTCCTGGGGCGGAAATTCCGCGATTTCGATGGCCCGGATCAATCTGCTGCGCTCGGTTAGGTCCGTGCTGTTGTGAAGGCGCGGATTGGCAAGCCGCAGCCGGTCGGCCAACTCGGTCATGGAAAGCGGAGCCAGTTGACGGCGGAGCTCATGGTTCTCGGGGACAGATGTGAGGCGGTACCCGCGCAACACGCAGTCCAGGTACATGCCCGTTCCCCCGACCAGCAGGGGGAGCCTGTGGCGGTGGGAAATGTCGTGAAAGGCCTTGAGGAAGAGAGTCTGGAATTCGAAGAGGTTGAATTCGTGACCGGGGTCAGCCGTGTCGATGAGGTGGTAGGGGATCTCCTGGTACTCGTGGAGGTCTTTGCCGGTGCCGATATCCATGCCGCGGTAGACCTGGCGTGAATCAGCCGAGATGATCTCTCCGCCGAGCCGTCTGGCCAGTTCCACCCCCAGCCCCGTTTTCCCGGAGGCGGTAACCCCCAAAATAACGAGTAGGTTGTATCGTTGAGAATCTTCGTCCCCGAGGTCCCCCCCTTGATAAAGGGAGGACAGGGGCGATTGCTTTTGAACCGGCCTCACCGTCCGCTGGCCTTCAGAAGATTGACACCTTTCAGCAGGTCGAGCGCGCGGGAGAGCTGATTATCCCTCTGCAGGATCTCCTGCTCGCTGAGCTCCGTCTTAGTGGAAGGCTTAACCGTCTTGGTGTCAGCAGGTTTGCTGCGCTCTTTGTTGTCTTTGCTGTCTTTGCTGTCTTTGCTGTCTTTGCTGTCTTTGCTGTCTTTGGTGTCTTTGGTGTCTTCCGTGGTGGGAACGGCTTGCATGTGCCCGTCCAGATCTTGCTCCCGCACGTCCGGCGTCTTCTCGGCGATCACCTTGGCAGGTTTTTTCTCGAAAGGGACCACGATGTCGGGGGTGATTCCCTTGGCCTGGATGGAGCGGCCGTTGGGGGTATAGTAGCGGGCGGTGGTGAGCTTGAGGCCGTCGCCGTTGTCGAGGGTAATGACGGACTGCACGCTCCCCTTGCCGAAGCTCTGGGTCCCCATGATGACTGCGCGCTTGTGGTCCTGCAGCGCGCCGGCGACGATCTCTGAAGCCGAGGCGCTCGCGCCGTTGATCAGTACCACCATCGGGTAGAGGGGCTCCTTATCGTTGACAAAGGCGGTCAGTATGCGGTCTGAGGATGCCTCGCGTCCCTTGGTCGTCACGATCAGGCCATTGGAGAGCCCCTTTCCGATGAAGCGGTCGGCCACCAACACGGCCTGGTCGACCAGACCGCCGGGATTGTAGCGCAGATCGAGGATCAGCCCGGAGAGCGGTCCGCCGTTATCGGCCGCCAGCGTCTTCAGCGCTCGGGCGAAATCCTCGCCGGTCCGCTCCTGGAACTCCGCGATGCTCACGTACCCGTAGCCCGGCTCCAGTAGTTTTGCCTTCAGGCTCTTGGTCTTGA
The DNA here is from genome assembly GCF_035254065.1 of Geomonas sp. Taxonomy (GTDB): domain Bacteria; phylum Desulfobacterota; class Desulfuromonadia; order Geobacterales; family Geobacteraceae; genus Geomonas. The sequence continues at coordinate 369 of NZ_DATFBA010000346.1, read as the reverse complement.
TGATGGCGCGCGTCAGGTGGAAGGTGAGGGGAGGGGAGCCGCTTCTTAAGATGCCCAGGGTGACCGAGGTGCCGGGGGTGCCGCGCATCTTGCTCACGCATTGGTTGATGGAAAGCCCCTCGGTCGGCTTGCCGTCGATGCGCCAGATATGGTCGCCCGCCAGGATGCCGGCCCGGGAGGCGGGGGTGTCCTCGATGGGGGCGTTCACCATCAGCTTGCCGTCGCGCATGTCCAGTTCGATCCCCAGGCCGCCGAACTCGCCCGCCATGTGGACTTTCATTTCGGAGTAGTCAGTGGCGGGGAGGTAGGAGCTATGGGGGTCGAGGGCAGCCAGCATGCCGTTGATGGCGCCGGTCATCAGTTTCTTGT
>NZ_DATFBA010000345.1:0-6883 GCF_035254065.1 Geomonas sp. | reverse complement strand
ATGGGGGCGTTCACCATCAGCTTGCCGTCGCGCATGTCCAACTCGATCCCCAATCCGCCGAACGCGCCGGCCATGTGGACCTTCATTTCAGAGTAGTCGGTGGCGGGGAGGTAGGTGCTGTGGGGGTCCAAGGCGGCAAGCATGCCGTTGATGGCGCCGGTCATCAGTTTCTTGTCGTCGACCTTGTCGACGTAGCTCGTTTTGACGATTCCCACCACTTCGGCGAACATGCGGAGATAATCGGCGTCATTTCTTTTGGAAAGGCCGAGGCCCTTGATCATCGGCACGAGGAGCACCACGAGAAGAGACAACGTGGTGACAACCCCGGCGATGGTGAAGGCGATGGTTCTTTTTGTCATGCGGAAGCCTTTTGAGCTGGAAGCTTATAATATCAGGACGAAATGAACTGTAAATTCTGGCGAACCAGATGTCAACAATCAAAACGGAAAGGGGCGACAACTGGTTTGTAATGGGCCTGTCCTAGGGGGCGTAGCGGTTGACGGCTGGGCCACTTTGTCGGTGGCGTTCTCAGGGTACTCAGTGTTCCGCTTGCCTAACGGATCGGAAGGTGGTTCCGCTGTCACCGGTTACCTGACAGAACTGGTATGAGTGACATGTTTTGGCGGCACTGCTATTTGATGCATAAGTGCCTGACTGTGCGCTGGAAAGATATCTGTCTGGGTGGGATATATGATTGACTTCATCGGTCCAATAATGCTAATGAACAGTACAGTCTTTTTCAGGATAGGTGAATAATGAAGACAATGAAGCACATTTCCTCCCTTTACCTCCTCTCTCTTATTTTCGCCATCTTCGCTCTTCCCGGTTGCGCCCACTACAGTTACCGAGACATTCCCGCCGGCACCGTGAAGGAGCTGAGCTCCAGTGTCGTCTCCCAGGAAGATGTGTCAGTCCCGACCCTTCCCGCCGACCCACCGCCCTCAATGGATTACCAGGTGGGACCTGGCGACGTCCTGCTCATCAACGTCCCCGGCAGGACGGAATTCAGCGTCGCCATACAGAACACCGGCAACAAGGTCACCGGTAACCGCGTCGACGGCTCCGGCAACATCCACGTGCCGTACCTTGGCGCCGTGCAGGTCCGCGGGCTTACCCTTACCCAGATCGAGCAGAAACTCAACCCGCTTCTCAAGAAATACCTCCAGGATCCCTCGGTCACGGTAGAGATCCTCGAATACAAGAGCCTTCCCCTTTACCTGATCGGCCAGTTCAAGGTTGCCGGCACCTTCTACATGGACCGGCCGATGACGCTCACCCAGGCCTTGTCCATGGGAGGCGGCTTCGATGTCTCCGCAAACCTGACGGGCGCCCGGCTGTCGCGCGGCGGCAAGATCATCCCGGTCGACCTCAACGACCTGCTCTTGAACGGCGATATGCGTCAAAACGTCTGGCTCAAGGGGGGCGACACCATCTTCATACCCGACAACAAGAACGCCCAGGTCTTCGTATTCGGGGCGGTCAAGAAAGGTGGCGTGGTTCCTTTCCCTCCGGGGGGGATGAACCTTGCCCAAGCCATTGCCAGCGCCGACATCCGCGATACCGGTTACGATCTTCATCACATTCGAATCATCCGTTCCCTTTCCACCACCCGCGGCCAATTGATCGTGGTCGATTACGACAAGATTTTGCGCGGCGAGGCCCTGCCATTCCCGCTCATGAACGGTGACGTTGTCTACGTGCCCAAGAGCGCCTACGGCGACTGGAACGATGCTCTGGCCGATGTCCTCCCCTCCCTGCAGTTGATCAGCAGCATTCTGCAGCCCTTTGTGTCGGTCAAGTACCTCATGAGGTAGGCAATGAAGAAATCCGTCTCCACGAGTAAAGCAAGGTAAGAGACGGAAGAAAGCGGCAGTGTAAATGAAGTTGATAAATTGCAAAGGCTCCCGGTCATTACCAGGAGCCTTTTTCTTTCTGTCTTGCTGCAGGCTATTTTCCGATGAACTTCGCAGGTCTCTTTTCAAAAAAAGACTTGATGCCTTCCTGATAGTCATGGCTGTCGTAGATTTGGCGACGCATGGCCTGGATCCTCTCGAAAGTCTCGGGACTGAGGTTGTGAGCTGCTGACAGTATTCGCAGTTCCTCCTTGAGAAGGCTTATTACCAGTGGCGAGTTTTGCGCGATATCTTGAGCGATGGTCATGGTGAAGCTTTCCAGTTCCTCTTTGGGCACGGCGTGACTTACCAGTCCATGGGCAACCAGCCGCTTGGCAGGTACGGGCTTCGCGGTGAAAAGCATTTCTTTGCAGACGGGGATGCCGCCGGTGTTCATGAAATTCTGGACCCCGGAAATGTTGTAAGGAACCCCCAGTTTGGCAGGAGTAATGGCAAAGGTCGAGTCATCGGCTGAAATGATCAGGTCGCAACTCATCACCAGTTCGCAAGCACCTCCCCATACACTCCCCTCCACCATGGCGATCACCGGGGCGGGGAAAAGCTCTATGGTTCTTACCACCAGCCGGAGCGGGTCATTGTAGGTTAGGGGGTCACGCCCGTTCATGGGCAGCTCCCGAACGTCGTGACCGGCGGAGAAGACCTTCGAGCCGGCGTGCGCCCTGAGAATCACCACGCGGATGCCCTGGCTTTTCATCTCGTTGAGAGCGCCGCAGATGTGATCGATCAGTTCCTTGCTGAGAGAGTTGTGCTTTGCGCGATTATTGAGGGTAATCGTTCCTATCCCGTCGACTGTTTTCATCTCTACTAGTGCCATGGCTTTCTCTCCTTATGGCCAACTCCTGTCAGAAGAATTCCCGCAGAGTTTCGTCGATTCCTTTGAGGATTTCGTACCAGAATTCCCGCGCCGCCTCCAACCGGTCACCTTCGAACTTCTCGAGCCAGCTGGCAAGCTCCTGGCTCCCCTCTCGCTCGACCTCTTTTTTCCGCTTCAGGAAACTATGCACAAAGTCGATGTTACGCTCCGATTCCCAGAATATGGGGCTGTTGCTGCTGTGCAGGCGGCTGGCCAGCACTTCGATGGCACGCTGGAAGCGCTCCTGGCAGTGGTACAGGTTCTCCAGCACCTCGGGGAGGAATTCTTCCGCCCACCCGCGATGAAAGCGGCATACGCCGAGGTTGTCGAGGATCAGCTCCTTTTTCATTCGCTCCGCACATATCCTCCCCAAGGTCCGTGGGGGGATGAAGTCGTAGCTGTAATCCATGTAGTACTTCCCCATGATGGCCATGGGGGCGAGGACGCCGGCAACCCAGTACTGGTTGGGCACCATCCATCCCCGGCGGCTGAAGGCGACGTACACCAGCCGGTCGTGCAGCGCCACCCCCTTCTCCCGTGACTGGATTCGGCTCCACTTGCGCGCCCCTTCCCTGAAATCAAGGATTCCGCGCCGCTCCAGGATCGCGTCGATCAGTTCGCACCCCAGTTCAGCGTTATGCATGGAATCCGCTACCACGTCGAAGCCGGCCATCTCCCACCTGGGGAGCCTGGTCACGCCGACTTCTTCCAAGGTCAGCTGCTTCGTGTCCAGCAGGTCCATGAGCCATGCCAGCACACCACCGCAGGAGATGGCGTCGAAACCCATGGCGTCGCAGTGATGGTTCAGTTTTTCCGCCGCCCGCTGGTCGAAGATGCCGCAAAGGGGCCCCATAGTCTGGTACGGCTCGTAATCCTTCTTGAACTCGCCCCTCATCTTCTTGCAGAGGGCGGCGCACGGCTCTCCGCAGGTAGCCTGCCGTGCGGACGCGATGGTCTCTTCATTGAACTGTTTGAGGTAGTGATCAATGACGAACTTTTGGTGTAGCGCCTGGCGCTCCTCCTCCTTCCACTGAACAGTGCGGTAGTTGAAGGCTATGATCCTCCCTCCCATGGTGACGTAGTTGACCCCGAAGGTACCGCCGGTCTGCAGCTTCTCGTCGTAGCGGTACTTGGTGGTCACCTCCAGGTCCTTCTGCATCAGGCGCTGCCGGTACTTGTTTTCGAACCACTGATCGGCCACCTTGCGATCCCGGAAATCCTCTTCAACCATGGTACCGCCGTAGATGATCGCCACGAGGCCGTGTTCCCGTACCATGGCGCTCCCGAGGCCACCCCGGCCCGCCCAGGTGTCGACCAGGCCGATGCTTCCCTTGGATATCGGGACTGACATGATGGCCCCCAAGTCGGTCTGCAGGGCCGCCGGTCCGCAGGTCAGGATGCGCGGGTCGTTTTCGTAGCGGGAGCCGAACATTTGGTAGACGGTGTCGGTGAGGGCGTAGACACCGCTCCGGCCAGTTATCCAGATCGCCTCCACGTCGACCGGGACCACCTCCACCTCGATCTCTTCCCCGTGTTTGCGGTTCAGGTAGAGGACCGACGGCACCGGGGCCTTCCCCACCAGGCTCAGCATGTTGATGCCGAGGTTGTTGAACACCAACCCGGCCCCTCCCATGGAGCTGATGTAGTTCCCCTGCCAGCAGGGGGAAAAACCGGTTACCACCATGCGGTTGGAGCCCGGGAAAATGGAACCGGCGAACATGCCGACGCCGAAATTGAGGCTGCCGAGTTCCCGGACCAGATGGATCCCCAAGTCCACCGGCCCGAAATAACGGTCGAAGCTGTACCTTTTCATCTTGTAGAAGCCGGTGGCCGGATCGACCAGCAGAACCCTTTGGTACATGTTCATGCATCACCTCGATTGCCCTGGCGTGGAGCCTCGTCCTTGCCGGCAGGGGAGGGTGGCTGGTTTTCCCGGTGGATCGCCAACTCCCTTGCGCTGACCGGCGCGGGATACTGCTGGTTGGTGGAGAGGCACTTGGTTGGACAGATTTCCACGCACAGGTTACAGACGCAGCACCTGAGGCGATCTATCTGCCATTCCTTGTTTTCCTTCGCGACCGCTATGGCGAAAGTGGGGCACCGCCTGCCGCACAAGCCGCAGAAGATGCATCTTTCGATGGCATTTTCGATCCTCCCACGGGTGATGGGGGTGAAAATCCGCTCCCTCTGCGGGTACATGAGGGTGGCCGGACCTTTGACCAGGTTCCAGCCGACGATCTTCGTCATGGTGAAAATCTTCATGTTATCGTTCCGTGCAGCTGATACAAGGGTCGAGGGTCAGGATGATGTTCGGCACATCGGCGAGTTCCGATCCCTTCAGGGCTTTGATCATGGCCGGGATGTTGCTGAAGGTGGGGACGCGCACCCGGAACCGCTGGAGAAAACGCGATCCGTTCCCCTTCACATAATGGATCACCTCTCCGCGGGGCTGCTCGACCCGGGAGAAGTACTCGCCGTCGGGAGCCCCGGTCACCTTGACCTCGACCGGTCCTGCCGGGATCTTTCCGGCGGCTTGACTGATCAGTTCTATGGACTGGAACATCTCCCTGATCCGGACCAGGCAGCGGGCGTAGCAGTCTCCCGCCGGCTCTACCACTGGCTCCACTTCAAGGAACCGGTAAGCAGCGTAACCGGTAAGCCGCAGGTCCATGGCCAGCCCGCTCGCCCGCGCCATGGGGCCGACGCAGCCCAGCGCATGGGCGTCCTCCCTGGAGAGGAAACCGACCCCCGACAACCGGTGCTGGACGGAGTAATCGTTGATGAAGACGTCGCCCAGCTCTTTCAGCGCCACGCCCAGCCCGCCCAAGCGGTCGACGATCCCCTTCAGTACTTCATTCTCGATGTCCCTGCGCGTACCACCCACCTTGCAGACCGCGAGTATGACCCTCGCCCCCGTGGTCTCTTCGAAGATGTTCAGCACCTGTTCCCTCAGCCTGAGCGCCTGCATGAAGAGACTCTCGAAACCGAAGGCGTCGCCTGCCACTCCCAGCCAGAAGATGTGGCTGTGGAGCCGTGAAAGCTCGGCCCAGATGGTGCGAAGGTAGAGGGCCCGGGGCGGCACCTCGATCCCCATGATCTCTTCCACCGCCTGGCAGTACCCAACGCTGTGCATGAAGCTGCAAAGGCCGCAGATCCGGTCGGCAACGTGGACGAAGTCGAGGAAGTCCCTGGTCTCCACCAGTCGTTCCAGACCGCGGTGTACGTAGCTTATCGACGGGATGGCGTCGACGATCCATTCATCCTCGGTGACCAGGTCGAAGTGGATCGGCTCCGGCAGCACCGGGTGTTGCGGCCCGAGCGGTATGATGTTCCTGTGCGCCATGGTCTGCCGATCTCCTATCCTGTTTGCCCGCCGGGACCGTCGCCGGCGGATGCAGGTTTTCCCGGTTCCAGCTGCACCTTTGGCTTAGGGGGCTCCGGCAACTTAACGTTGTCGACGCTAAAGGGGGTAGCGAGCGCGGTCCGGTAGAGCGTGCCCCGGTAGTCGACCGCGATGTGCATGATTTCCACGCCGAATAAGTCATGGATCTCGTTTTCGTACAGGAAGGCCCCGGGATAGATCGCGCTGATGCTCGGCACCTGCTCGTCCGGCGCCACGCTGAAGCGGAGGTTTGTGAAGCGATAGTCGCGGTCGAAGGAGTAGGTGAGCTCGTAGCCGCCTGAAAGCGTGCTGCAGCCGATCTGGACCAGCCGGTACCCCTCCGCGAATAGCTCGGCCACCATCCCCACCAGGTCGCACTTCGCTACGGGTATGATCTCCTGGGTTTCACTCATGTCAGCCATCTCTCCTCGACTTTTTCCGCCGTGCGGCCCTCTCTTCCAGGATCGCGCACGCCTTCATCATGCCGTCGATGATCGCTTCCGGCCTGGCAGCACAGCCGGGGACGTAGACATCGACCGGCAGCACCTTGTCGACTCCGCCCAGCACATTGTAGCAATCCTGGAAAACGCAGCCGGAGGTGGCACAGATCCCCACCGCGACAACTACCTTAGGGTTCGGCATCTGCGCGTAGAGGTTCTCCACCACCTCCTTGCTGTTGCAGTTGACCGACCCGGTCACCACCAGGATGTCGGCATGCTTGGGATTGCCGGTCAT
>NZ_DATFBA010000344.1:0-4177 GCF_035254065.1 Geomonas sp. | reverse complement strand
GTTGCCACCCATGGCGTCGCTGTGCACCAGCAGGTTGTCGCTGGCCGTCGATTCCAGCGGCTGGGTCAGGAGCACCCGCCCCTGCAGGTAGTCGATGTTGTAGTCGGTGACCGCGGTGAGGTCCTTGGTGGCCAGCACGATATTGGAGACCTTGTCGCGCACCTCGATACGCAGCCGCTCGGAGCCCTGCAGGACATCCTGGCGGCGCAGGTAGTAGAGCGACCCGCCGGTCCCGCGGAACTCGTCGCGCCCGGCCACCGTCCCCGGATCGGCCGCGAAGCCGTCCACCAGCAGGCGCTTCTCGCCGAAGCTGGTGACGTCGTTGCTCTGGTAGTGGAGGTTCCCGCCGTACAGCCCCCGGTCCACCTGCGCCAGGTCGTTGTCGACGTAGTTGGCGCGGAAGTTCCCCCACAGGCCGTAGCTACCGTCCTTTTGCAGCTTGAGGTAGAACTTGCCGCTGGTGGGGGCGTCCTCGGCGACCGTGCTGTCATCGCCGAAGGTGGGGAAATAGTACTTGGGGTCGATGCGCCTGAAGAGCGCCTGGGGGGACTTGTCCAGGAAGTTGCTGAAGATCTCGTCAAAGGGACCTTCGCCGGTGTCCGCGCTGGCGGTGAGCCCCCAGCCGGTGCCGAACTGCCCCTTGGTGTAGAAGGCGAAGCGTCCCTGGGCGTTCAGGTTGTGGCTGTACTGCTCCTGGTCGACGGTGACCAGGCTGGCGGGGCCGGAGGTCTTGTCGGCGGAGATGGTGACGTCGGCGATCCCCACCGTGAACCAGTCGCTCTTCTTCAGTTCGAGATCGCGCAGGAAGAGCTCGCCGTTCCCCTTCTGGTCGAGGACGGCCACCTCGACGGTGTGCGAGCCCTTGGGGAGGATCTCCTCGCCGATGAAGCGTCCCTTGCCGTCGACCGGTTCCGGGTAGCCGGCCAGCCAGACCTGGTGCTGAGCGGGAAGCTCGCTGCCATAGGCCTGCACGGTCCCACCGCTGATCGGGATGTTGCGCTGCGCGATGCGGCTTGCGCCGTAGCCTGCCAGCAGCTCCTTGCCCGGGTCAGCCGTGGCGGTGGCCGGATCTACCTGGTCGATGATCCAAAGCGGCTGGTCCACCGTCTCGTCCCAGTTCCCCTTGGCGTCGTACACGCGGACGAGGTACTTGAGCTCCCGGCCGGGTGCGGCGAGGGAGGGGAAATTGGCCCGCCATTCCGCCAGCCCTTCCTTGTTCACCGGCACCACCGCCAGCGGGGTGGCATGGAGGGACTGCTCCTTGTCGAAGATCCGCACCTCGGCCTTGGTGATGAAGCTGTGGTAGTTGGTGTAGAGGCGGAAGCGGACCAGGTTGTCGGCGACGGCCGCCCCCGGAGTCTGCTGGTAGCGGATGCTGCGCGGCCAGGCGGTCACGTTCAGCCGCGGCTCGGCACGCAGGTTGTCGTACTTGAACTCGATCTTGGCGCGGTCCAGCGCCAGGTCGGTGCAGCGCTGCACGTCCGGGATGCTCTTTTGGGGATCGTCGACCGGCTTGCCGTCCACCGAGATGCGCATCAGGTTGAGGCTGTAGGCGTTGGCGGTGTTCACCTCGCGGGTCAGCCGGGTGATGTCCACCCCTTCATAGTCGTTCAGGGGGACCTGCTCGTCATAGACTACCTGCACCTCGACCCGCGAGACGGCCGACTCGGTGAAGCCGGTGTTGACCACGTCGGAGGACTGCACGTAGCCGTGCCCTTCGCACTCCGCCTGCTTGCCGGTAAGGCAGGACTTGCCGCCCACCAGGGCCATGGTCCTGCGGGCGCGCGCCGCCGACCAGCCGATGTCGTCGCCGTAGATGACCGCGTTGCGCCGGTCGAGCCGCTCGTTGCTGATGTAACCGATGAAGCGCAGGCGGACGTTTATGCGATCCTTGATCTCGTCCATCAGGGAGCTGAGCCGTTCGGCGTAACCCTCGGGGACCACCGGGTTGCCCTCCTCGAACATGATGGGCGCGATGGGGCCGGAGGGAGGGTTGTAGACGCGGGTGACCAGCTCGGCGCCCGCCTCTTCCGGGCAGAGCTGCGGCCCGTCGGCCAGCTCCTGCAGCGCGTCGTCGTGCCAGAACTCGACCTCGACGCGGCGGTTCATCCCCCTCCCCTGCTCGGTCTCGTTGGGAGCCACCGGGTGGGTAGCCCCTTTGCCGTCGCTCTCGAAGACGACGCCGGGGACCTTCAGCCCGTCCTGGACCGCGAGGGCGACCCGACGCGCCACCGCCTTGGAGAGCCCTGCCTGGCCGCCGTAGATCCGCTCGTCGCGCCCCTCAAGCGGCGTGTTGTCGGTGTAGGCGATGAACCTGACCGCGAGGTGCTCCTTCCCTTTCAGGTTGGCCAGCGCCTGCCGTACCTGCTGCTGGAAAGAGTCCGGCACCACCACCGTGTCCGCGTCGTAGTGCAGGGGGGCGACCAGGTTCTTCACCCGGATGCGGTGCACGTTGCCTTCCTTGTAGCGCATCTTGCAGACCGTCTCGGTGCGGCAGATCTTCACCCGGCTCACCTTGCGGGGGACGATGACTTCCTTCTCCACCATCTTCTCGCCGATCTCGTCGTACCAGACCTCCACCTCGACCCGGCGGTTTTGGGCGCGGCCGGCCTCGGTGGCGTTGGTGGCGACCGGCTTGGAGTCGCCCATCCCTTCGTAGGAAATAGCTTCGGCGGGAAGCTCGAGGGCCTTCTTGAAATACTCGGCGACCGTCCCCGCCCGTTCCCGGGAGAGGCCGACGTTGTCGCCGTATTTTGCTTTGAGGGGACCGATGAGGGACTGGGGATCGGCGTGGCCGACGAAGTGGAGACGGACGTTCAGGCGTCCGCGCATCCTGTCGAGCACGCCGCGCAGCATGGCCACGTACTCTTCGGGGATGTCGGCCTCGCCGGTGCGGAAGTGGATGGCGGGGACCACGTTGGCCACCTTGATGGTCCTGACTTCCTTCTCGGCGACCCGGCGCTTCTCCGTGCGGTCGCCCTGGTCCTCCTTGAAGACCGAGGGATCCAGGAGCCATGGGGTGAGAGCCTGCTCTTTCGGCAGGTGCATTTCGGTCGTCTCGCCGGAGCTGGCAGCCTCCCTCGTCACCACGTCCGTTTTCACGGTGGTCGCGGGTGCGCTCTCGGCGCAGACGACGGTCCTGGCTCCGGCTACGGAGACGAGGAAAACTATAAGGGCGATACGACGCTTCACCATTGCTCCCATGTGTGCTTGAGTCCACTATCCGCCCTGGGCGATATAGGTCGCCCAGGGATGCGATACGAAATGCCGGATAAAGTTGGAGTCACATTGCACAGGGGAACAGGATCGTTGTGTGACTTTGCTGCGTTACGACTTTTACTGCGTGTAAGACTTTGCTGCGGTTAGGGGGGCGCCCCCCGTCTCCAGAAGACCTCGGTCTCGATGGTGAGCTGATAGCTCCCGTCCCATCTGCTCTTGATCTCCTTCTTGAGCGCCTTCAAGCGCTCCTCCACCAGCCCCTTGCTCTCGTTCTCCGCCAGGTAGGAGAGCCTGAGCAGCGAGGTCCCCTTGTGCAGTTCCTTCAACAAGAGGTCGATCCTCGGCTGCCACTGCGGCCTGAGCTTGGCGCTCTCCGGCTCGAAGACGCCGTCGGCCACGTCCATGGAGACCACGTGGTGGATGGCTGTGCCGAAGTCGTAGCGGAGCATCTTGCCGCGGGTGGCGCGCTGCACCTGTGGATTCTCGCCGGTCACCCGGAAGCCGGTGGGGAGGGTGCGCTCGTCGAGCTTGAGGATGAAGTTGCTGCCGCGGTCCTCGTTGGGCACCACCGCGCAGGTGATGTGGAAGCGACCGAACTCGTCGGTGGTGGCGATCAGGCCGTTGGCCGTCACCAGGCGCACGCCCGGCAGCCCCTTTTCGCCCTCATCCTGGTAACCGTTCACGTTCACATCGTCGAAGACCTTGCCGATCACGTCGGTGCAGTCGAAGGTGGGGTCGGCGGTCACCCGCACGGTGGCGGAGGCCATGCCGGAGGCGAAGCCGCCGGTAGTTTTGTCCGCCACCTGGGCGCGGTTGATGTATTCCCCCTCGGAGACGCCGGAGCCGACGATCATCAGGAAGGTGACGGTGTGCACCGTGTTACTGGAAAGAGAGGCGATGTTCCAGATGATCTGGCGCGAGTTAGTCACCGGCTCCCCCTTCTGCCCGTCGATGCGGG
>NZ_DATFBA010000343.1:0-26341 GCF_035254065.1 Geomonas sp. | reverse complement strand
GGTTGACCTGGAAGCCGGCACCGAGATGGTGATGCCGGGCGACAACGTCGCCATCACCGTCAACCTGATCACCCCGATCGCCATGGACGAAGGTCTCCGCTTCGCAATCCGCGAAGGCGGCCGCACCGTCGGCGCAGGCGTCGTCAGCTCCATCATCGAGTAAGCAGTACCAAAATCCGGTTTTCAGCACCTCGGTTCCCGGTGGGATGCAGTTGTGGTCTCGCCGGGAACTGTCGGCTGTAAACTGTAAAACTTGTTTCATCACGAGGAAGAGATGCCTAGTCAGAAAATTAGAATTCGCTTGAAAGCATACGACCACAAGCTGCTTGATACTTCCGTTGGCGAGATCGTCGACACCGCGAAAAGGACCGGCGCCCGCGTGGCAGGCCCGATCCCGCTGCCGACCGTTGTCAACAAGTACTGCGTGCTGCGTGGACCCCACGTCGACAAGAAGTCGCGCGAGCAGTTCGAGATCAGGACCCACAAGCGTCTGATCGACATCCTCGAACCGACCCAGCAGACCGTTGACGCGCTGATGAAACTCGACCTCTCCGCAGGTGTGGACGTCGAGATCAAGCTTTAATACTTAAGGATAGGGAAGTCGACCATGAATAAGGGATTGATTGGGAAAAAACTGGGCATGACCCAGATATTCGCCGAAGACGGCAGACGGATCCCCGTCACCGTCGTCGAAGCCGGGCCCTGCGTGGTTCTCCAGAAGAAGAGTGTGGAGAAAGACGGTTACGTCGCCATCCAGGTAGGTTTCGGGCCGAAAGAAGCCTCGCGCGCCAACGCTGCGCAGGTCGGCCACTGCAAAGGCGCCGGGCAGGGGGTGTTCACCCACTACCGCGAACTCAGAATGGACAACACTGATGCCTACAACGTCGGTGATGTGATCGAAGCTTCCGTTTTCGAAGCCGGCGATCTCATCGACGTGACCGGCACCAGCATCGGTAAAGGTTTCCAGGGCGTCATCAAGCGCTGGGGCTTCAAGGGTGGCCGCGCCTCCCACGGCTCCCGTTTCCACCGCGCTCCGGGCTCCATCGGCTGCTCCGCCTGGCCCTCCAGGGTCTTCAAGAACAAGGGGATGCCTGGCCAGATGGGCAACGAGAAGGTGACCGTGCAGCGCCTGCAGGTAGTGCGCGTGGACGCCGCTGACAATCTGATTCTGATCCGTGGAGCGATCCCCGGTTCTGCCAACGGCCTCGTTGTCCTCAAGGACAGCGTCAAGACCGTGCGATAACGGGGGCTGGAGATAGACATGGCTAAGTTAGACGTATTTGACATCAAGAAAACCAAAGTCGGCGAGATCGAGCTCGACGACGCCGTCTTCAACGACGACGTGCGCGAGTACCTGATCCACGAAGCCGTCAAGATCCAGCTCGCCAACCGCAGGCAGGGCACCGTGGCGGTCAAGAACCGCGCTCTGGTGGCCGGCTCCGGCAAGAAGCCCTTCAAGCAGAAAGGCACCGGCAACGCACGCCAGGGCTGCCGTCGTGCTCCGCAGTACCCGGGCGGCGGCGTGGCCTTCGGTCCGCAGCCGAAGACCTACAGCCTCTCCATGAACAAGAAGGCCCGTAAAGCTGCTCTGCGTAGCGCGCTCTCCATGCTCTACAAGAAGGACGCCATCACCGTCCTGAACAGCTTCGAGCTGCCGGCGGTCAAGACCAAGGGCTTCGTGGAAGTCTTGAACGCCTTTAACCTTGACAAGACCCTGGTCATCACCGATACTGCGAACCCCAATTTGGAGCTCTCCGCACGTAACGTGAAGAACGTCAAGGTGACCGGTCCGGAAGGTCTCAACATTTTCGACATCATGAAATACCAGAGCGTCGTCTTCACCGAGGCTGCCGTTCGCAGGGTTGAAGGAGTGTTACAGTCATGAATATCTATGACGTCATAAAGAAGCCTCTCATCACTGAGAAGACCACGGTGGAGAAGGATGCGCATAACGTGATCGCCCTGGTGGTGAACGGCGCAGCCAACAAGATCGAGATCAAGGCCGCCGTCGAGAAGCTGTTCGGCACCGCCGAGAAGCCGGTCAAGGTCGCCAGCGTCAACACTGTCAACGTAGCCGGCAAGACCAAGCGCACCGCCCACGGCCTCGGCAAACGTTCCAACTGGAAGAAGGCGTACGTAACCCTCGCAGAGGGCTCCGACGTCGATTTCTTCGAAGCATAGAAATCTGGGGGTTTTAAGAAATGGCTATCAAGACATACAAACCGACATCTCCGGGGAGAAGGGCCCAGACCTGCTCCACCTTCGAAGAGATCACCGCCACTAAGCCTGAGAAGTCTCTTTGCGAGAACCTCAGGAAATCGGGCGGCAGGAACTCCAACGGACGTATCACCTCCCGTAATGTGGGCGGCGGTCACAAGCAGAAGTATCGGATCATCGACTTCAAGCGCGACAAGGTCGACATCCCGGCGAAAGTCGTCTCCATCGAGTACGACCCGAACCGCTCTGCCCGCATCGCTCTGTTGAACTACGTGGACGGCGAGAAGCGCTACATCCTGGCACCGCTCGGCCTCAAAGTGGGGGATACCATTCTCTCCTCGAACCAGGCCGACATCAAGCCGGGCAACGCGCTCCCCATCCGTTACATCCCGCTCGGTACCATCATCCACAACGTTGAGATGAAGGTAGGCAAGGGCGCCCAGCTGACCCGTTCGGCAGGCACCTTCGCGCAGCTGATGTCCAAGGAAGGGAAGTACGCCACCGTGAAGCTCCCCTCCTCCGAAGTCCGCATGATCCTGCTCGACTGCAAGGCCACCATCGGCCAGGTCGGCAATACGGACCACGAGAACGTCTCCATCGGTAAGGCCGGCCGCTCCCGCTGGCTGGGCATCCGCCCGCACGTCCGCGGCGTCGCCATGAACCCGGTCGACCACCCGCACGGCGGTGGCGAAGGCCGTACCTCTGGCGGCCGTCACCCGGTAACCCCGTGGGGTATCCCGACCAAGGGTTACAAGACGCGCACCAACAAGACGTCCACCCGCTTCATCGTGAAAAGACGCAGCAAATAATTCATCCGGATAGAGGATTTTAAAGATGGCAAGATCTATTAAGAAGGGGCCTTTCGTCGACGAACACCTCGAAAAGAAGGTCCAGGCTGAATCGGCCGGCTCCAAGAAAGTGATCAAGACCTGGTCGCGCCGCTCGACCATCACCCCGGACTTCATCGGGCTCACCTTCGCGGTGCACAACGGTAAGAAGTTCATCCCTGTGTTCGTCACGGAGAACATGGTCGGCCACAAGATGGGCGAGTTCGCCCCTACCAGAACCTTCTACGGTCACGCTGCTGACAAGAAGAGCAAGCTGAAGAAGAAGTAAGGTTCTTAAAGGAGTCATGTAATGGAAGCATCGGCTAAATTATCCTCTGTCCGTCTCTCGCCGAGAAAGACCCGTCTGGTCGTCGATCTCGTCAGGGGCAAGGGCATTCAGACTGCGCTCAATACGCTGAAGTTCTCGCCGCAGCCCTCGGCGAAGCTCATCTCGAAGCTCCTCTCCTCGGCCGTTGCCAACGCCGAGCAGAAGGGTGTCTCCGACGTGGACAACCTCTACGTCAAGACCATCTTCGTCGATGGCGGCGCCGTTCTCAAACGCTTCACTCCCCGTGCCATGGGGCGTGCCAGCAAAATCAGGAAACCGACCAGCCACATCACCGTGGTGCTGGCGGAAAAGAAATAAGCTAACCGGTCGGAGGTGAGGTTTTGGGTCAGAAAGTTAATCCTATAGGTTTCAGGCTTGGCGTCATCAAGAGCTGGGATTCCAAATGGTACGCAGAAAAAGATTATGCGGCGCTTCTTCATGAGGACATCAAGCTGCGCGCATTCCTCAAGAAAAGGCTGTATAACTCCGGCGTCTCCAAGATCGAGATCGAGCGTGCCGCCGGCAAGGCGAAGATCAATATCTTCACCGCGCGTCCCGGGCTGATCATCGGCAAGAAGGGCTCCGAGGTCGAGACCTTGAAGAAGGAGCTGGCCAAGCTCACCGACAAAGAGGTCTATCTTAACATTCAGGAAGTCCGCAAGCCGGAACTGGATGCCCAGCTGGTGGCCGAGAACGTCGCGCTGCAGCTCGAGCGCCGTATCGCGTTCCGCCGCGCCATGAAGAAGAGCGTCACCTCGACGCTCAAGTTCGGCGCCAAAGGGATCCGGATCACCTGCTCGGGCCGCCTGGGCGGGGCAGAGATGTCCAGGACTGAATGGTACCGCGAGGGGAGGGTGCCGCTGCACACGCTGCGTGCGGACATCGACTATGGCTTCGCAGAAGCCAAGACGACCTACGGTATCATCGGCGTCAAGGTGCTCCTCTTCAAGGGTGAAGTGCTCGCCGCTAAAAAATAGTTACAGGAGTTTTGTGCGATGTTAATGCCCAAGAAAGTTAAGCATAGAAAGCAGATGAAGGGTCGCATGACCGGTACCCCGCAGCGCGGCGTATCGCTTGCCTTCGGCGAGTTCGGTCTGCAGGCCACCGAGTGCGGCTGGCTTGATTCCCGCCAGATCGAGGCGGGCCGTATCGCGATGACCCGTTACATCAAGAGGGGCGGCAAGATCTGGATCCGCATCTTCCCGGACAAGCCCCTCACCGCCAAGCCTGCCGAGACCCGTATGGGTAAGGGCAAGGGCTCGCCGGATTCCTGGGTCTGCGTGATCAAGCCGGGCCGTGTCCTTTACGAGATGGAAGGGGTCAGCGAGGAAGTAGCACGCGAAGCCTTCAGGCTCGCAGCACATAAGCTTCCGCTCGGCACTAAATTCATTTCAAGGATGGAAAACAATGAAGGCTAGTGAACTGAAGAACAAAACGGCAGCCGAGCTGGAGGCCAAGAGCGCGGAACTCACCAAGGAGCTGTTCAACGTGAGGTTCCAGCTCCACACCGGGCGTCTGGAGAACACCTCCAAGCTTTCCCTTCTCAAGAAGGACATCGCCAGGGTGCAGACCATACTTCGCGAAAAGAGAGGGTAAGAGACAGCCATGAGCGAAAGAGGCAGCAGAAAAACCCAGATCGGGATCGTCGTGAGCGACAAGATGGAGAAGACTGCGGTGGTGAAGGTCGACCGTCTGGTCAAGCACCCCGTCTACAATAAATACATCAAGCGTAGCGCCAAGTACAAGGCGCACGACGAGGAGAACAACGCCAAGATCGGCGACAAGGTCCTCATCGTGGAGACCCGCCCCCTGTCCAAGGACAAGCGCTGGAAGATCAGACAGATTATCGAGTCGAAGGCCTAAGGCCTTCGCTGGGAGTTTACAATGATTCAGATGCAGACAATACTGGATGTGGCCGACAACTCTGGCGCCAAGAAGCTCTTTTGCATCAAGGTGCTGGGCGGCTCCAAGCGGCGCTATGCCGGGATCGGCGACATCATCGTCGCCTCCGTCAAGGAAGCGATCCCCAATTCGAAGGTGAAAAAGGGTGACGTGGTGAAGGCCGTCGTGGTCCGCACCGCCAAGGCAGTCGGTCGTCCCGACGGTTCCTACATCCGTTTCGATACCAACTCGGGCGTGGTCATCAACAACGCCAAAGAGCCGGTGGGCACCCGTATCTTCGGACCGGTCGCCAGGGAGCTTCGCGCCAAGAAGTTCATGAAGATCATCTCCCTCGCCCCCGAGGTACTCTAATTTAGATCCTGGAGAATAACGATGCTGGGCAAAAAGCTACATGTTAAAAAGAACGATACCGTCGTGGTGATCTCGGGCAAGGACAAGTCCAAGAGCGGTAAGGTGGTCTCCATTGTTCCCAAGAAAGACGGCGTGATCGTCGAAGGGATCAACGTGGTGAAGCGCCACACCAAGGCCCGCGGGAGCGAGCAGGGTGGGATCGTGGAGAAAGAGGCCCCGGTGCACATCTCCAACGTGATGCTTCTGTGCGAGAAGTGCAAGAAGCCGGTGAGAACCAAGGTCACCGTCCTGGAAGATGGCAAGAAGGCGCGCTGCTGTGTCAAATGCGGCGAGTCCTTTGATAAATAGTTTTGGAGGATTTGAATGGCACGGCTAGCTGAGCTTTACAATAGCGAGATGGTCCCTCAGCTCATGAAGGACTTTAACTACAAGAACATCATGGAAGTCCCCAAGATCACCAAGATCGTTCTGAACATGGGTCTGGGCGAGGCGATCCAGAACGTCAAGATCCTGGATTCCGCCACCGAGGAACTGGCGGCCATCGCCGGCCAGAAGCCGGTCATCACCAAGGCCAAGAAGTCCATCGCGGGCTTCAAACTGCGCCAGGGTATGCCGATCGGCTGCTGCGTCACGCTGCGTCGCGAGAAGATGTACGAGTTCCTGGACCGCCTGATCTCCGTCTCGCTGCCGCGCGTGCGCGACTTCAAAGGGATCTCCGGCAAGGGCTTTGACGGCAAGGGTAACTACTCCATGGGCGTCAAGGAGCAGCTGATTTTCCCCGAGATCGATTACGACAAGGTCGACAAGATCAAGGGTCTCAACATCACTATCGTGACCACTGCAAAGACCGACGCGGAAGGCAAGGCGCTTCTTAAGCTCCTGGGACTCCCGTTCAGAAACTAATAACGTTTGGAGGAAGTCCGTGGCTAAGACATCGATGATCATAAAAGCTCAGAGGGGCAACAAGTTCAAAGTGCGCGATCGCAATCGCTGCCCGCTGTGCGGCCGTCCCAGAGCTTACTACCGGAAATTTGACATGTGCAGGATCTGCCTGAGAAAGCTCGCTAACTCCGGTCAGATTCCGGGCGTGATAAAATCCAGCTGGTAAAAAGTCCGATTCAGGAATAATAGAGGAGCAGTTTCATATGTGCATGACAGATCCAGTAGCCGACATGCTGACCAGAATCAGGAACGCTGGTATGGCAAAACACCAGAAAGTGGACATCCCTTCGTCGAACCTCAAGGTGAGCCTTGCCACGGTTCTGCGCACCGAGGGGTTCATCAAGAACTTCAAGGTCATTGCTGACGGCAAGCAGGGGATTCTGCGGGTATACCTCAAGTTCATCGATGAGAAGGAACCCGTCATCAATGAGATCAAGAGGATCAGCAAGCCGGGCGGCCGGGTCTACGTCAACGCCGACAAGATCAAGGTCGTGAAAAACGGTCTGGGCGTAGCCATCCTCTCCACCTCCAAGGGCCTGGTGACCGACAAGACCGCACGCGAGCTGAACATCGGCGGCGAGGTCCTCTGCACGGTCTGGTAGCGATTTCAGCTTTAAGGAGCTTTGCATGTCTAGAATAGGAAAACTTCCCATCGCGATCCCCGCGGGGGTGAAAGTCATATGCGACCTGCCGGAGATCAAGGTCGAGGGGCCGAAAGGCAAGCTCTCCCGCACCCTGGTCGACATCATCTCCGTTGAGGTGGCCGACGGCCAGGTCAAGGTGACCCGTGCCGACGAATCCACCAAGAGCCGCGCCGCCCACGGCCTGACCCGGACCCTGATCAACAACATGATCACCGGCGTCTCCAAGGGCTTCGAGACCGCTCTCGAGATCAACGGCGTCGGTTACCGCGCCGAGGTGAAGGGCAACGTCCTCAACCTCTCGCTGGGCTACTCGCACCCGATCAATTTCGAACTGCCGGCCGGCATCACCGTCGAAGTCGACAAGATGACCAAGCTGAAAGTTCTCGGTATCGACAAGGAGCTGGTCGGTCAGGTTGCCGCCAAGATCCGCGACTTCCGCGGACCGGAGCCCTACAAGGGCAAAGGCATCAAGTACGCTGACGAGACCATTCTGAGAAAAGCCGGTAAGACCGGTAAAAAATAGCACATAAGCTAAGGAGAAGTGCCTTGAGTTCTCTCGCCCAAAAAAAACAGGCCGCCCGTCTTAAAAGACAGACCCGGGTCAGGAAGAAGGTCACCGGTTCGCCGGAACGTCCCAGACTGAACGTCTTCAAGAGCGCACGCCACATATACGCACAGCTGATCGACGACACCACCGGCGCCACCCTGGCAGCCGCCTCCACCGTGATGGGCGAGGTGGCTGAAGGACTGGAGTACACCGGCAACGTCGACGCAGCCGCCAAGGTCGGCGCCGCCATCGCCAAGAAGGCCCTCGAGAAGGACATCAAATCGGTCGTCTTCGACCGTAACGGTTTCCTCTACCACGGTAGGATCAAAGCTCTGGCTGAAGCCGCACGCGAAAACGGTCTGCTCTTCTAGGGCAGGTAAGGAGGAATAGGTTTGCTTAAGATCAATGCCAGTGAAATGAATCTTACCGACAGGGTCGTCCATATCAGCCGCGTTGCCAAGGTTGTCAAAGGTGGACGCCGCTTCAGCTTCTCCGCCCTGGTGGTGGTAGGCGACGGTAACGGTGTGGTTGGATACGGCCTGGGCAAGGCCAACGAAGTCCCGGAGGCGATCCGCAAGGGGGTCGAGCAGGCCAAGAAGAACCTGATCAAGGTTCCCATCGTCGGCAGCCAGACCATCCCCTACGAGATCCTCGGCCACTTCGGCGCCGGCAAGGTGCTGATGATGCCGGCTTCCGCCGGTACCGGCGTGATCGCCGGTGGTGCGGCCCGCGCCGTCTTCGAGGCCGCCGGTCTGCACAACGTGCTTGCCAAGTGCCTGGGTACCAACAACCCGCACAACGTGGTCAAGGCCACCTTCGCCGGTCTCAGCCTGCTGAAGACCCCGGAAGAGTTGATGGCCCGCCGCGGTCTCACCGAATAGAACCAAGGAGCTGAGAAATGTCTGAACTCAAGGTCACCCTGATAAAGAGCCACATCGGCCAGAGCGAGAAGATGAAGAACCGTCTGCTCGGCATGGGGCTTACCAAGCGTGAGAAGACCGTCGTCCTGCAGGACACCCCCGAGATCCGCGGCATGATCGCCAAGGTCGCCCATCTGGTCAAAGTCGAAGAGTAATCGCTAAAGGTGATAAAAATGGAATTGAATACCATCAAACCGGCCATCGGGTCGACCAGGGATAGAAAGCGCATCGGCAGGGGCACCGGCTCCGGCCACGGCAAGACCGCTACCAAGGGTCACAAGGGGCAGAAGGCACGCTCCGGCGGCTCCATCAAGTACGGCTTCGAGGGCGGCCAGATGCCGATGCATCGTCGTCTTCCCAAGCGCGGCTTCACTCCGCTCACCAAGAAGGTCTACGCCCTGGTGAACCTCTGCCAGCTGGAAGTCTTCGAGGCAGGCAGCGTGGTGGACGCCGAGGCGCTGCTGAAAAGCGGCATCATCTCGAACGTCTGCGACGGCATCAAGGTGCTGGCTACCGGCGACCTGAGCCGCGCCCTCACCGTGAAGGCCCACAAGTTCAGCGCGACCGCGCGTGAAAAGATTACTGCCGCAGGTGGAACCGTCGAGGAGATCTAGTCTTGTTAGAAGCCTTCCAGAACATTTTCAAGATCCCGGAACTCAAGAAGAGGGTGCTGTTTTCGCTGGCCGCGCTGGCCGTCTACCGGATCGGGTGTCACATCCCGGTCCCCGGCGTGGACACCCAGGCGCTGGCGCACTTCTTCAAGGCGGCGGAGGGAACTCTGCTCGGGATGTTCGGCATGTTCACCGGTGGGGCTCTCGAGAAGCTCGCGGTCTTCGCGCTCGGCATCATGCCGTACATCTCCTCCTCCATCATCTTCCAGCTCCTGCAGGTGGTGCTTCCCGCCATCGAGAAGCTCGCCAAGGAGGGTGACGCCGGCAGGAAGAAGATCACCCAGTACACCCGCTACGGCACCATCGTGCTCTCCGTGATCCAGGGCTTCGGCATCTCGATCGGCCTGGAGGCCATGAGGGGCCCGGCAGGCGAGCTGGTGGTCCCCAACCCGGGTTGGGGCTTTAGGCTGATGACCGTGATCACCCTGACCGCCGGCACCGCCTTCATCATGTGGCTGGGCGAACAGATGTCCGAGAAGGGTATCGGCAACGGCATCTCGCTGATCATCTTCGCCGGCATCGTGGCCCGCATCCCGACCGCCATCGGCAACAGCGCTCGGCTCATCAAGACCGGCGAGCTTTCCATCCTGGTGCTCCTGCTGGTTGCGGCCATGATGTTCCTGGTGATCGCCGCGGTGGTCTTCATCGAGCGCGGCCAGCGCAGGATCCCGATCCACTACGCCAAAAGGGTGGTCGGCCTGAAGACGGTGGGCGCGCAGACCTCGCACCTGCCGCTCAAGGTGAACATGGCCGGCGTCATCCCGCCCATCTTCGCTTCGTCGATCATCATGTTCCCGGCCACCGTCGGCAACTTCATCAACATCCCCTGGGTACAGCGGGTGTCGAAGAGCCTGACCCCCGGCAACTGGATCTACAACATTTTTTATGTTGCCTTTATCATCTTTTTCTGCTATTTCTACACGGCTGTCACATTCAACCCTGTTGACGTCGCCGATAACGTGAAGAAGCAGGGGGGCTACGTGCCCGGGATCCGCCCCGGCAAGGAGACCTCCGACTTCCTCGACTCGGTGCTCACCAAGCTGACCTTCGCCGGTGCTATCTACATCTCGGCTGTCTGTGTGCTCCCCTCGATCCTGATCGGGAAGTTCAACCTGCCGTTTTACTTCGGCGGCACGGCGTTGTTGATCGCGGTCGGCGTCGGTATGGACACCTTGGCCCAGATCGAGGCGCACCTGATCACCCGTAGCTACGAAGGGTTCATGAAGGGCGTCCGTATCCAGGGAAGGAAATAGAACATGACCAATCTGATCCTCCTGGGCCCGCCGGGCGTCGGCAAGGGCACCCAGGCGAAACTGCTGATAGAGAAGTTCGGGATCCCGCAGATATCCACTGGCGATATACTGCGGGCTGCCGTTAAAGAGCAGACCCCGATGGGTGTCAAGGCCAAGGGTTACATGGACGCCGGCGCGCTGGTGCCGGACGCCGTGGTGATCGGCATCGTCGAGGAGCGCCTGGCGCAGGCAGACTGCCAGAAGGGTTTCATCCTGGACGGCTTCCCGCGCACCGTGGCGCAGGCCGACGCGCTCGGCCAGGTGCTGAGCGGCCTTGATCGCTGTGTGGATCACGTCATCTCGCTGGCGGTCGACAAGGCCGAGCTCCTGAAGCGGCTGACCGGCCGCCGTGCCTGCCCGAAGTGCGGCGCCGTCTTCCACATCGACTACGCGCCCCCCAAGGTGGCGGGTATCTGCGACAGCTGCCAAACGGAACTGTTCCAGCGCGAGGATGACAAAGAGGCGACTATTCTGCACCGGCTGGCAGTGTACGAAGAGCAGACCGCGCCGCTCATCGCCTACTACGAATCCTGTGGCCTGCTTCGTTCCGTGAACGGGCTGGGTACCGTGGACGGCGTGCAGACCGAGATCCTCTCGGCCATCCAGGCGTAAAAGGTGATCGTCCTCAAGTCGCCTGCCGAGATCGAGAAGATGCGCTCTGCGGGGCGCATGGTAGCGGAGATCCTGGCCGGCCTGAAAGAGATTGCCGCACCTGGTGTGGCGCTGATAGAACTTGATGCATACGCGGAAAGGGAGACGCTGAAACGGAAGGCGAAACCGGCCTTCAAGGGTTACAGCGGCTTCCCCTTTTCGCTTTGCTGCTCTGTGAACGAACAAGTGGTCCACGGCATGCCCTCCGCACGGGTGCTGAAGCCTGGCGACATCGTGAGCCTGGACTTCGGCGTGATCTACGGAGGCTACTACGGGGACGCAGCGGTGACCCTGCCGATCGGGCAGGTCTCCGAGGTAGCGCAAAGGCTGATGAAGGCGACGGAAGAATCTCTCTACCGCGCCATCGATGCCTGCACCACCTCGCACCGTCTCTCCGATGTCTCCAACGCCGTACAGAGCTACGTGGAAGAGCGCGGGTTTTCGGTGGTCAGGGATTTCGTCGGTCACGGCATCGGCAAGGAGCTGCACGAGGGGCCCCAGATCCCCAACTTCGGCTCTCCCGGCAAAGGCCCCAAGCTGAAGCCCGGCATGGTGCTGGCCATCGAGCCGATGATCAACGAGAAGAGCTTCGATGTGAAGGTGCTGGAAGATGGTTGGACCGCGGTCACCATAGACGGCGGGCTCTCCGCCCACTTCGAGCATACGGTCGCGGTTACCGACCACGGCCCCGAAATTTTGACGCAACTTTAAGGTTCGCAATACGTTTTCGAAAGGAAGTACACCATGAAGGTTAGAGCATCTGTTAAGAAGATCTGTGTGAAGTGCAAAATCGTCAAGCGCAAGGGCATCGTCAGGGTCATTTGCGAAACCCCGAAGCATTCACAGAGACAGGGCTAAGAGTAACCATTAGGAGGAGCGGGCATTGGCACGTATCGCAGGGGTAGACCTACCCAAGAATAAGAGAATAGAGATCGCACTTACCTACATCTACGGCATAGGCCGGTCTCTGTCCCAGGAGATTCTCAAGGCGACCGGCGTCGACTTCGACACCCGTTGCGACAACCTGACCGAGGCGGAAGTCTCCAAGATCAGGGAGTACATCGACAAGAATGTCAAGGTCGAGGGTGACCTCCGTCGTGACATCTCCATGAGCATCAAGCGTCTCATGGATCTCGGCTGCTACCGCGGCCTTCGTCACAGGAAAGGTCTGCCGTGCCGTGGACAGCGCACCAAGACCAATGCACGCACCAGAAAAGGGCCGGCTCGTACGGTCGCTGGCAAGAAGAAATAAGGTTCCGGAGGAATAATGGCGAGCCCGGCTAAGAAGGTCGTTAAGAAGAAAAAAGAGAGAAAGAACATTCCCACTGGCGTCGCGCACATCCAGGCGACGTTCAACAATACCATGATCACCATCACCGACCCGGTCGGTAACGTGGTGGCTTGGTGCACCTCCGGGGCCAAAGGCTTCAAAGGCTCCAGGAAGAGCACCCCGTTCGCAGCCCAGATGGCCGCTGAAGATGCAGCCAAGAAGGCGCAGGAGCACGGTATGCGCACCATCGAGGTGTACGTGAAGGGCCCCGGCTCCGGCCGCGAGTCCGCACTGCGCGCCCTGCAGGCCGCCGGTTTCGCCGTGAGCTTCATCCGCGACGTCACCCCGATCCCGCACAACGGCTGCCGTCCCCCGAAGAGAAGAAGAGTCTAAGCCGGAAAACTTCCGTCGCTTAGCTTCAGGAATAATCAGTAAGGATCAAGGAGGTCTTCATTGGCTAGGTATACAGGGCCTGTGTGCAGGCTGTGCAGACGTGAGGGAGCAGAGCTCTTCCTCAAAGGCGAGCGCTGCTTTACAGATAAATGCGGTATGAAAAGAAGGACCTATCCGCCGGGTCAGCACGGTCAGGGTCGCGTTAAAGTTTCCGATTACGGGGTCCAGCTCCGTGAGAAGCAGAAGGTTCGCCGCATCTACGGCATCCTCGAGAACCAGTTCCGTGGTTACTTCGAGCAGGCCGACCGGATGAAAGGCGTGACCGGCGAGAACCTCCTGTTCATCCTGGAGAGAAGGCTCGACAACGTGGTCTACCGTCTCGGTTTCGCATCTTCCCGCACCGAAGCACGTCAGCTGGTGCGTCACGGCCACTTCACCCTGAACGGCCGGAAGGTCAACATCCCTTCCATCCAGGCCAAAGCCGGCGATGTGCTGCAGCTTCGCGAGAAGAGCCGCAAGATCGCCGTCATCAGCGAATCCCTGGAAGCCGTAGTACGCAGGGGCATTCCGCAGTGGCTTGAACTCGACAAGGATAACTTCAAGGGGACCATCAAGGCTATGCCGGTCCGCGAAGATATCACCATGCCGATCCAGGAGCAGTTGATCGTCGAGCTCTACTCCAAGTAAGGTGCACAACCGATACAGGGGGAACTAAATGTATAGAAACTGGCGCGATCTGATCAGACCGAAGAAGCTCCAGGTTGAGACAGAAACGCTCACGAATACATACGGTAAGTTTTACGCAGAGCCGTTTGAAAGGGGCTTCGGTACCACGCTCGGTACCGGCCTGCGCCGTGTGCTCATCTCGAGCCTGCAGGGCGCCGCGATCGTCTCCGTAAAAGCCAAGGGTGTGCTGCACGAGTTCTCGGCAGTCCCCGGCGTTACCGAAGACATGACCGACATCATCCTGAACCTCAAGGGTGTGCGCCTCAAGGTGCACGGCAACGAGTCCAGGATGATTAGGATCGTGCAGAAGGGCGAAGGCGTCGTCAAGGCCAAGGACATCATCACCGATCAGAACGTTGAGATACTGAACCCGGAACACCACATCGCGACCTGCTCCAAGGACGCGAACCTTGAGATGGACATGGTGGTCAAGGTCGGCAAGGGGTACGTCCCGGCAGACAGAAACCGCGATGAGAAGGCACCGGTGGGCACCATTCCCATCGACGCCATCTTCTCGCCCATCCACAAGGTCAACTTCACGGTCACCAATGCCCGCGTCGGTCAGATCACCGACTACGACAAGCTGACCATCGAAGTGTGGACCGACGGCAGCGTCAAGCCGCAGGACGCCGTGGCCTACGCCTCCAAGATCCTCAAGGATCAGCTCTCCATCTTCATCAACTTCGATGAGGACGTGGAGCCGCAGGAGGAGGCAGAGCCGGAAGAGGAGCGCGAGCGCTTCAACGAGAACCTCTACCGTTCGGTGGACGAGCTCGAACTTTCCGTACGCTCCGCCAACTGCCTGAAGAACGCTGGCATCAAGCTGATCGGCGAACTGGTCTCCAGGACCGAAGCCGAGATGCTGAAGACCCAGAACTTCGGCAGGAAGTCGCTCAACGAGATCAAGGACATCCTGGTCGACATGGGGCTCACCCTCGGGATGAAGCTCGACAACTTCCCGGACCCGGAAATCATGAGGCGCCTGAGGGGCGAGCAGAAAGAAGAATAGTCCAAGACTTTCATTTTTAGATCGAAAGGAAGTGAAAAGATATGCGTCACAAAAGCGCGGGTAGAAGATTTGGTAGGACCACAAGCCACAGGATCGCCATGTTCAGGAACATGGTTACCTCCTTTCTCGAGCACGAAAAGATCACCACGACCGACGCCAAGGCCAAGGAGCTGCGCTCCATCGCCGAGAAGATGATCACCCTTGGCAAGAGGGGCGAAGGCGACCTGCACGCCATCCGTCAGGCTGCGTCCTACATCCGCGACAAGAAGGTCGTGACCAAGCTCTTCACCACCATCGCTCCGCGTTACGCTGAGCGTCCGGGCGGCTACACCAGGATCATCAAGCTCGGCATCCGTCCGGGCGACAATGCTCCGGTGTCCATCCTGGAGCTGGTCGAGGCGGAAATGCAGCCGAAGAAGGCCGCTGCCAAGCCGGCCCCCAAGGCCAAGAAAGCCGCTGCCCCGGCTCCGGCCGTGGAAGCCGCTCCGGTCGCAGAGGCCCCGGTTGCTGAAGCACCGGCTGCCGAGGCTGCCGAGGAGACCACCGAGGCCTAGGCTGAGGTTGGAAAAGATGTTACCAAAGAGGCACGGGAACCCGTGCCTCTTTTTTTTTGTTACGTCGACAAACTCCCGCACCCCTAAGTCAATCACCGCCCATCAACGTCCCCCCCTTGTTAAAGGGGGGGCAGGGGGGATTTGCCTTCTCACACTTTCCCCACCTCCACTGTCATAGCCCCGCGTTATCACTCTTTCTTTCATCCATCCTCCCGTTTACGATCTTTGCCTTTACATAAAAACCCGCTCTCTGCTAGTATATGCGGCTCATGAAGATCAAACGGCTCGAAATACAAGGCTTCAAATCCTTCCAGGACAAAGTCTCCCTCGATTTCAACCAGGCCATCACCGGCGTGGTCGGCCCTAACGGCTGCGGCAAGTCCAACGTCTGTGACGCCATCCGCTGGGTGATGGGGGAGCAATCCGCCAAAAACCTGCGCGGCAAGGCGATGGAAGACATCATCTTCAACGGCACCGAGTTCCGCAAGCCGCTCGGCATGGCCGAAGTTTCCCTCTATTTCTCCACTGAGGACGGCCGGGTCCCCGCCAAGTACCTCAACTTCGCCGAAATCCAGGTCACCCGCCGCCTTTACCGTGACGGCGAGAGCGAATACCTTCTGAACAAGACCCCCTGCCGTCTGCTGGACGTGGCCGAGCTGTTCATGGACACCGGCATCGGTGCGCGCGCCTACTCCATTATCGAGCAGGGCAAGATCGGCATGATCCTGCACGCCAAGCCCGAGGAGCGGCGCTTCCTGATCGAGGAGGCCGCGGGCGTCACCAAGTTCAAGGCGAGGAAGGTGGTTGCGCTCAAGAAGATCGAGGCCACCAAACAGAACCTGCTCAGGATCGGTGACATCATCTCCGAGATCAAGCGGCAGATGAACGGTCTGCAGCGTCAGGCCAAGAAGGCCGAGCGTTTCAGAGAGCTGAGGGTTGAGCTGAAGGAAATCGAACTGCTCTTTGCCGCCAAGGGATACGTGGCGGTCGACAAGGAGCGGGTGGGGCTGGAGGCCGAGATCGCCGACCTGGAGCAGCGGGTACGGCAGTTTACCGGCCGCATCGAGGAAGCCGAGCTTTCCATTGAAGGGAAGCGGATCTCCCTGGTCGAGACCGAGCGGCAGCTAGCCGCGGCCCAGGAGGAGATCTTTCGCTGGAAGGGGGAGTTGCAGGGAGGCGAAAACCGCCTCGAGTTCCAGCGCCGCGAGCTGGCGAACCTGGAGCGGCAGGGCGAGCGCTTCCAGGAAGAACTGCAGGGCCTGCGCGACCAACTGGCTGAAGCAGAGCGGGAGTTGGCCTCTCTTTCGGAGCAGCAGGCGGCTTACCAGAAAGAGGCCGCCACCGAGAGCGAGGCGCTAGCCAATCGGGAAGAGCTGCTTGATGAGATGGTGGCTTCTGAGGCCGGAGTTACCCGGGAGCTGGATGAGGCCCGCCGCGAACTGTTCACTGCCCTGTCGGAAGGGGCTCAGGCGACCAACCAGCATGCCGCTGCCGCCAAGCGGCTCTCCTCCATCGCTGAAAGACTGCAGGCCAACGCCCGAGAGCGGGTGCTTCTGGGCGAGCGCCTTATGGAGGCGAACCAGAAGGTCGAGGCCCTGAAGGCCGAAGCCGAACAGCAGGCGCGCCAGAAGGAATTGACTGATGAAGAACTGACCCTGGTTATTGCGCGCGAGGCCGAACTCAAGCAGGCCCAGGAGAGCGGGGAAAAGGTCCTCCAGCAACGGCGCGACCAGCTTTCGTCCGCGGCCTCAAGGCTCAAGTCCCTCCAGGAGCTGGAGGCCCAGTTTGAAGGGTACGGACAGGGTGTGCGCAATCTGCTCACAGCCGAGCCCTTCCGTAACGCCCAGTTCACCATGTTGGCCGACGCCTTGGAGGTCGAGGAGGAGTGCGAGGTCGCGCTGGAGTCGGTGTTGGGAGAGCGCCTGCAGTACCTTCTCTGCGGCTCCCCGGAATCTGCGCTGAAGGCGGTCGCTCATCTGAAAGGGAGCTCCGGTGGCCGCTGCAGCTTCGTGACCTCGGCTCCCTGGTGCCATCTCCCCGGCCAGCCGCCGGCGGAGGCGGCGCCTCTCATCGACCGGGTGAAGGTGCCCGGCCACCTCGCGCACCTGGTGGAGCCGCTTCTCAGCGGGGCTTACCTGGTACGCGACCTGGCGCAGGCGGTCACCCTGGCTTCCGGATTCCCCGCCTGTACCTTCGTCACCCCCGACGGAGACCTGGTCCACGCCGGCGGCATCGTGAACGGCGGCTCCTCCGAGTCTGCCCGTCAGGGGATCATTCATAAGAAGCGGGAGATCAAGGCCCTGGGGAGCGATGTCGAGCGGCTGGGCGCCGAGGTCCAGCAGTTGAGTGAGGCACGCGAGGCGAGGCGGCGGCAGATTGCCGACACCGAAGCGGAACGGGTCGAGCTGCGTCAGGAGCTGCACCGCCTTGAGATCAAGATCCTCAACACCCAGAAGGACCTGCAAAGCGCTTCTGCGGAATGCCGTCGCATCGAGGAAAACGGCGCAGTCCGGGAAATGGAAGAGGAGCAGCTTGCCGAAGAGCAGGCGCTGGTTTCCAAGGAGCTGAGCCAGGCCGATGCCAAGAAGGCGCAGGCTGAGGAGCGCAAGCTCGGGCTGGAGGCCCGTGTCGAGGCGCTGCAGAGCCGACTGGAAGGATCCCGTTACGAGATGGAGGAGGCCCGCGAGCTGGTGACCTCGCTGAAGGTGCGAGTGGCGGCACTCAAGGAAAAGGGGGACTCCGCCCAACGGGCACACCGGCGGGTAGAGGATCTCTGCGCTGACCTGCAGGCCCGTATCGCCTCCAGAAGCAGGGAGGTTGAGGGCTCCGGAACCGACCGCGTCCGCCTGCTGGAGACCATCGCCCAGGGGGAAGAGGCGCTGCGCGGCATCGTGGAGCGCCAGCTTGAGAGTGAGCGCGCCCTGGCGCTGGTCAAGGAGCGCTACGAGGCCGAAGCGGCCACCGTTCAGGAAGAGGAGCAGCAGCTGAAGGGTGTGCGCGCGGATGCGGGTGCATTGCGCGATCAACTGAACACGCGCAGCCTGCGACTTTCCGAACTCGGCATGAAGCTCACCCACCTGGAGGAGACCCTGCGGGACAAGTACCGCATGGAGGTTGCCGAGGCCCTGGCCGGCTATGCTGATATGGAATGGGACGAGGCCGAGCGCGGGGCGCGCCAGTCCGAGCTGCAAAAGGCTGTCGACGAGATGGGCGAAGTGAACCTGATGGCCATCGAAGAGTACAAGCAGATGGAGGAGCGCTTCGGCTTCCTCTCCACCCAGCGCGACGACCTGGAAGAGTCCATGAACTCGCTGCAGAAGGCGATCCAGAAGATCAACCGCACCACCAGAAAGCGCTTCCTGGAGACCTTCAACCTGGTGAACGAGAAGTTCCAGACGGTCTTCCCCAGGCTGTTCTGCGGCGGCCAGGCCGAGCTGCGGCTCACCGACGAGGAGGATCTCCTCACCACGGGCCTGGAAATCGTCGTGCAGCCGCCGGGCAAGAAGCTGCAGAACGTCTCGCTTCTCTCCGGTGGCGAGAAGGCGCTCACCGCGGTTGCCCTCATCTTCTCCATCTTCCTGATCAAGCCCTCGCCGTTCTGCCTGCTGGACGAGGTCGACGCCCCTCTGGACGATGCCAACATCGGACGCTTCAACGATATGGTGCGGGAGATGAGTGCAACCTCCCAGTTCATCATCATCACCCACAACCGCGCCACCATGGCCGTCGCCGATACCCTCTACGGCGTCACCATGGAGGAGCCGGGCGTTTCCAAGCTGGTGTCGGTTCGTCTGAACTGCTGATTATTTTTTATTAGGAGCCTGCCTTGCCTTTCAAGAGACTTCTGACTAACCTTGTGGAGTCCGTGCCGGGAGCCACCGGTGCCATCCTGGCCGACTGGGAAGGGGAGGCCGTAGAGCAGCATTGCCAGGGCGATCCCTTCGAAATCAAGGTGACCGCCGCCCACTGGGGAATCCTGCTGACCCGGCTGAAAGAGATGTATCAACAGCACGAGGCCGGCCAGGTGCAGGAGAGCCTCATCAGCACCGATGCGGAACACGCCATCGTGGGTGCGATCGGCAACGAGTATGCGCTCGTTATGACCATGACCAAAGACGCGTTGCCGCTTTTGGCGCTTCACAATTTCCGCGAAACGGCAGCTCTTTTGGAGAAGGAGATATATTGATGGCCGAGGAAAAGGGTTTTTTCAAAGGTCTTCTTAAAAAAATAGGCTTGGGACCGCTGGAGGAGCCAGAGGATATCCTTAAAGCGTTGGGTGCTGAGGATGAGGAACCCCAGGAGGAGCTCGAAAAGGCATGGGAGGAGGTGATCCCGGCCGAGGAAAGAGCCGCCGAGGCGCCGGCTAAGAGTTGGACGACCCAGCCGTACACACCGACCCCTGCTGGCTCTACTCCGGTGCCCCCTCCGTCCCAGGATCAGTACCAGACTCCGGTAGTGTCGGAGCCTGCACCGGTACCGGTGCCCCAGCCCGAGGCGCCGGTCCCCGCTCAGGTTGCTCCTACTCCGGCTGCTCCTGCTCCGGTTACACCCGCTCCGGTTACGCCGGCACCGGTTACGCCGGCACCGGTTACGCCGGCACCGGTTACGCCGGCACCGGTTACGCCCGCTCCCATTCCGGAACCTGCCGCCAAACCGAGCTTTTTCGAGCGGCTCAAGCGCAGCCTCAGCAAAACCCACGAGAGCATCGTCGGGCGTGTGGACACCCTGCTGCTGGGCAAGAAGCAGATCGATACCGACACCCTCGAGGAGCTGGAAGAGATCCTGATCACGGCTGATCTCGGTGTGAAGACCACCGTTGACCTCATCAGAACCCTCGAGCAGCGCCTGAAGAGAAACGAACTTCAGGACGGGGATGCCCTCAAGCGGGCGCTGAAGGAGGAGATCCAGGTCCGGCTGCAGGCCCATTCCGCACCGCTGGTGGTGACCGCAAAGAGTCCCTTCGTCATCCTGGTGATCGGGGTGAACGGCGTGGGCAAGACCACCACCATCGGCAAGCTTGCCGCCAAGTACACCGGAGAGGGCAAAAAGGTCCTGTTGGCGGCCGCCGACACCTTCCGCGCCGCAGCGGCCGAGCAGCTGGAACTCTGGTCCAACCGCGTCGGCGCCGACATCGTGCGGCACAAGGAGGGGGCCGACCCCTCCGCGGTCGTCTTTGATGCCTGCAAAGCGGCGCTCGCCCGCCGCACCGACGTGCTCATCATCGACACCGCGGGCCGTATGCACACCAAGGTCAACCTCATGGAGGAGATGAAAAAGATCCGCCGCGTGTTGACCCGGGAAATCCCCGATGCCCCCCACGAGACGCTGCTGGTGCTGGACGCCGCTACCGGCCAAAACGCCCTCTCGCAGGCCAAGCTTTTCAAGGAAGCGGCCGACGTCTCCGGCGTGGTGCTGACCAAGCTGGACGGCAGTGCCAAGGGCGGGATCGTGGTGGCGGTGAGTCATGAATACTCCCTCCCGGTCCGTTTCATTGGCGTTGGCGAATCTGTAGAGGATCTCAGGGCGTTCGATCCTGTTCAATTTGTGGACGCTCTTTTTGAATAATCCTTGACTTTTACGTACTTATTGCCTAATATTCGCCGCAAAAGGTGAAAAGATGAGCGCTGAATTATTTAATGAGCTGGAGGGGCGGATACATTCATTGGTGACTGCCATCCAGGAGCTTAAGCTCGAAAACAGCAGGCTCAAAGAGGAAAACGTTCGCCTGAGCGAGGAGAGGGTGGACTTCAGGTCCCGGCTCGATTCGATTTTGCAGAAACTGGAAGGGGTCTAACGGTTGCTTGCGACACACAGCATTACGGTGATGGGGAGAAATCTCCAGGTGAAGAGTGTCTCTTCTCCGGAGCTGGTGGCGCAGGTGGAAACCGTGGTCAACGAGAAGTTGGCAGAGGCTGCGGCTGCGGTGAGCGGCGCTGACAGCCAGATCGTTTCGATCCTTGCCATGATGAACCTCGCCGAGGCGTTTTTGTCGGCACAGAAGGAACTGGAAAAAGAGCGGGAAGCATGCAGGACACGCATTTCCGCATTGATTGATAAGCTCGACGGCGCAGTCTGAAGTTTCAGGTCTCTTGCGGGAGATTTTCAACATATAGCAGATGAGAATTGTACGGTTGCAAAGCTTTGCCAGAATATTCGTGGTAGATTTCCCCACGTTTGCTGATAGTAGCCTGAAGACGCTAGAGTCATGTCCTGAGGTTAATGGCTGCATTACATAAAGTTCAATGGCGCTTCTCTTGAACGCGGCCCTTCTATCGATACTGTCAACGCCTCACCCGTTCCTCATCAGCATTCCCCCCAAAGAGTACCTGTCTCTTGGACGTTCTGCGTCCACCCCCTTTTCTTTTGCTTCACGGATGTAACAACCTATGCCAAAAGGCACCCTGAGAACCGTCACGCTTGCCAAACGCCGCGAACTGGCGCTGGAGTTGGCGGCCGAAAAAAGCTTGGCCCTGCAAAAGCGGTGCTTGGCGCTTCCTGAATTCAAGCGCGCCAAGACGGTCGCCCTTTACGCAGCGGTACAAAGGGAAGTCGACACCGCCCTGTTGGCGGAGACGGCTCTCGACGCAGGGAAGACGGTTCTTTTTCCGGCGGTGATCGACGATGACCTGGAGTTTCGCAGGGTCCGGTCGCTGGCGGACTTTGCGCCGGGGCGTTTTAAGATACCTGAGCCGATTGGCGAATCATGCCGGATCACCGAGGCGGATGTCATTGTGGTCCCGGGGGTAGCTTTCGATTGCTGTGGCCGGCGCATAGGTTACGGCAAGGGGTATTACGACAGGTCACTGCACCTGCTCGAAGGAAGCGGCAGGCTGGTAGGTTTTTGCTACGATTTTCAGCTCGTCGAGGAGATAGTCGGCGAACCGCACGACGTGACGATGGATCTGATCGTCACTGAGTTGAGGGTGGTTCGCGTTAATAAAAATATATGTGAGGGGGAACCAAGTGAGAATTGACATTACCATCACGATCATCCTGGTGCTCGTGGCAGCGGGCATCGGCTATGTTATTGGCAATCTGCTGCGTAAGAAGCTTTCCGATTCCCTGGTGGCCAACGCCGAAACGCTGGCCGCCAAAATGATTGAAGACGCCAAGCGCCAGACCGAAGTCATGGCGATGGAGGCCGCGGTCCAGGCCAAGGATGCGGTTTATCAGGCCAAGGAAGAGCTGGAGAAGCAGTTCGAGGAGGATACGCGGGAAAAGCGCCGCGACCTGCAGAACCTGGAGAAGAGGCTGCAGCAGAAAGAGGAAAACCTCGACAAGAAGACCAACCTGTTCGACCAGAGAGATACTGAGTTCCTGAAGCGCGAACAGTCGCTGGCCGCCCGCGAGCAGTCGCTGGGGACCAAGGAGCAGTCGCTTGTCCAGAAAGAAGAAAAACTCGACGCCATGGTCGGTGAGCAGAAGGCCAAGCTGGAGCAGATCGCCGGCATGACCTCCGCGGAAGCCAAGAAGGTCCTGATGGACGCCATGGAGGACGAGGCCAAGCTCGACGTCGCCAAGCTTATCAAGGTGATGGAGGAGGAGGCCAAGGCAACCGCCGACAAGAAGGCCAAGGAAGTTCTCGCTCTCGCCATGCAGCGCTACGCGGGCGAGTACGTGGCCGAGCGCAGCGTATCGGTGGTGGCGCTTCCCTCCGACGAAATGAAAGGGCGCATCATCGGCCGCGAGGGGCGTAACATCCGCGCTCTGGAGGCGGCAACCGGTATCGACCTGATCATCGACGACACCCCCGAGGCGGTCATCCTTTCCGGCTTCAACCCGGTAAGGCGTGAGGTCGCCAAGCTCTCCCTGCAGAAGCTGATCGCCGACGGCAGGATCCATCCGGGGCGCATCGAGGAAGTCGTTGCCAAGAGCCAGGAGGAGATCGAGCAGGCCATGAAGGAGGCTGGCGATCAGGCCGCCTTCGACCTGGGCGTGCACGGCATCCACCCGGAGATCCTGAAGCTGATCGGCCGCCTGAAGTTCCGTACCTCCTACAGCCAGAACGTTTACCAGCACTCGCTTGAGGTCGCCTTCCTCTGCGGCATCATGGCCTCGGAGTTGGGCATCAACGTAAAACAGGCCAAGCGGGCCGGCCTGCTGCACGACCTGGGCAAGGCCGTAGACCACGAGGTGGAAGGGTCCCACGCCGTCATCGGCGCCGAGATCGCCAAGAAGTACGGCGAGTCCCCCAAGATCGTGCATGCCATCATGGCCCACCACGAGGACGAGAAGCCGGCGAGCGTACTGGCGGTCCTGGTGCAGGCAGCCGATGCCCTCTCCGGTGCACGCCCCGGCGCGCGTCGCGAGATGATGGAAACGTACGTGAAGCGTCTGGACGATCTGGAAAGGATCGCCACCTCCTTTGACGGGGTCACCAACTCCTTCGCCATCCAGGCCGGCCGCGAGATCCGCGTCATGGTCTCCAGCGAAGTGGTAAGCGACGACCGCGCCCTCGTCCTCGCCAAGGACATCGCCAAGAAGATCGAGACCGAGATGACCTACCCGGGGCAGATCAAGGTGAATGTGATCAGGGAAACCAGGGCAACCGAATATGCCCGTTAAGCTGCTGTTCATCGGCGACATCATCGGCAAACCGGGGCGCGATGCGCTTTCCAGGGAACTGCACCGGATCGTGGACCGTCACTATGTCGACCTGGTTATCGCCAACGGCGAGAACGCGGCCGGCGGTTTCGGGCTGACTGCGGAGACCGCCCAGGAGCTGTTCAAGTGCGGTGTGCACGTGCTCACCTCCGGGAACCATATCTGGGACAAGAAGGAATCCCTCGAGTACATCAAGCGCGAGGAGCGGATCACGCGTCCCGCCAACTATCCCGAGGGGACGCCTGGGCGAGGCTCCGCCATTGCCACCACGCCGGGAGGGGTGAAGGTCGGCATCCTCAATATCGAAGGGCGGGTCTTCATGAACAACCTGGACTGCCCCTTCCGTTGCGCCGACCGCGAGGTCGCCAAGCTTAAGGAAGAGACCCCAGTCGTCTTCGTCGACTTCCATGCGGAGGCAACCTCCGAGAAGACCTCTCTTGGCTGGTATCTGGATGGCCGGGTCAGCGCCGTGGTGGGAACCCACACCCATGTGCAGACGGCGGACGAGCGAGTCCTGACCGGTGGCACCGCCTACATCACCGACGTCGGCATGACCGGCGCCTTCGACTCCGTGATAGGGGTCAAGAAGGAAGAGGCGATCTACAAGTTCGTCACCCAGCGCCCCGCCAAGTTCGAGATAGCCAAGAAGGATATTCGGATCAATGCCGTCGTCATTGAAGTAGATGAGAAGAGCGGGCTTGCCGTCGGGATTGAGAGGATCAACATCCCCTGCGGGTGAGCCAGTGATTTATTTGGTATAGTACCTCTCACTCTGGGAGAGGGTAGGGTGAGGGCGCCGCGCGTGCCTTCACCTTCCATTTTTAAAGACAGAACAAGCGCTTCGAACAAAAGTCCTTGTGGAGGGTAGTAACGTGATGACTGTTGCTGAGCAGATGGAAATCATCAAGCGAGGTGCCGTCGAGATCCTCGTTGAAAAGGAACTCGTCGAGAAGCTGGAGAAGTCGGTCAAGACCGGCGTGCCTCTGAAGATAAAGGCCGGCTTCGACCCGACCGCCCCGGACTTGCATGTCGGGCACACCGTGCTGCTGCATAAGATGCGGCAGTTCCAGAAGCTGGGGCACGAGATCTATTTCCTGATCGGCGACTTCACCGGCATGATCGGCGACCCGACCGGCAAGTCCGAGACCCGCAAGGTTCTGAGCCGCGAGGACGTGCTGAGGAACGCCGAGACCTACAAAGAGCAGGTCTTCAAGATCCTCGATCCCGAGCTCACCAAGGTGGTCTTCAACTCCGAGTGGCTCGGCAAGCTTTCCGCCGGCGACATGATCGCCCTGGCCTCCAAGTACACGGTGGCCCGCATGCTGGAGCGCGAGGATTTCAGCAAGCGCTTCGCCAACCAGATGCCGATCAGCATCCACGAGTTCATGTACCCGCTGGTGCAGGGGTACGACTCGGTGGCACTCCATGCCGACGTCGAGCTGGGCGGTACCGACCAGAAGTTCAACCTCTTGGTCGGGCGGGAGCTGCAGCGCGAGTGGGGGCAGACCCCGCAGACCGTCATCACCATGCCGCTTCTGGAAGGTCTGGACGGCGTGAACAAGATGAGCAAGTCGCTCGGTAACTACATCGGGATCAACGAACCGGCCGATGAGATTTACGGCAAGGTCATGTCCATCACCGATGAGTTGATGCTTCGCTACTACGAACTGTTGAGCGACCTCACCACGGCCGAGCTGGAAAAGCTGAAGGCCGACCTGAATGGCGGCAGCCTTCACCCGATGGCAGCCAAGAAGCAGCTCGCGCGTGAGATGGTAGCCCGCTACCACGGCGCCGAGGCGGCCACCCTTGCTGACGAGAATTTCGTTAAGAGATTCAGGAACAACGAGACCCCGGAAGATATGCCTGAAGTCTCCATAGCCCTTGACGGTGGAAAGATGCCGCTGTTCAAGGTGCTGGCCACCGCGGAGCTGGTCAAATCGGGCAGTGAAGGTCGTCGTTCCATCCAGGGCGGCGGTGTCAAGGTCGATGGTGAGAAGATCGCCGACGAGAACCTCGAGCTCGGTGCCGGCGAATACGTCATCCAGGTAGGCAAGCGTCGTTTCGCGAAGGTAAAGTTGTCCTAGTCCTCTGTGCCTCTAGGTTACCCTCGCCCCCTCCGGGGGAGAGGGTGGCCGCAGGCCGGGTGAGGAGTCCCCCGCACTATCAGCTCCGTACCGCCTCTTCTCGCTGGCCAAACTCCCTAAGCCGAATTTAACAATAAAGGCGTTGACCCCGGTAAGACCATTTGCTATAAACACACCTCGCTGCTGACCGGGGCACCTTTTGAAGAAAAGTTTCTCCGGCTGGCACAAAAAGAAGTTGACAGAGGCAAGATGCTCTGTTATAAAGTTTGACTTCGCAGCACGGCTCACTGACAACCGCATACGAACTGGACGAGATGGACCGTCGACAGGCAAAGGTTTAAAGCCTTTAACTGTCGAAAGAAATTTCGAGACTGAAAAACTTTTGGTTGACAGTCAGCTCCGGTTGGTA
>NZ_DATFBA010000342.1:0-9956 GCF_035254065.1 Geomonas sp. | reverse complement strand
CGCCGCCCTGGGCATGCGCTTTTACACGGGCGCCATGTTCCCCAAGGAGTATCAGGACGCCATCTTCATCGCCGAACACGGCTCCTGGAACCGCAGCAAGAAGATCGGCTACCGGATTTCGCTGGTGCGCCCGCAGGCAGGCAAGGGGGGGAGTTACCAGGTCTTTGCTGAAGGGTGGCTCTCGCGCGATAGCCCCTGGGGGCGCCCGGTGGACGTGCAGGTGATGCCGGACGGCAGCCTGCTGGTTTCCGACGACCGGGCAGACGCTATTTACCGGATCAGCTATCGGAAGTGACGGTGTTGATAGGGGGTGGTGACGGGGGGTATGAGGGAGGCACGACTGCCTAATCCACGCAGCGGACCACCAGCACGGTGATGTCATCAGGTTGCGGGTCGGGCTGCCCGGTCAGGGCCATCAGGGCGTCGACCATCTCCTGGGCGCTGCTCTTGCCGGCCAACTGTTCAGCAAGGATCTGGTTGTTAAGCTCCAGCTCTGGTTTGGCGTCAATCACACCGTCGCTGTACAGGACAAGCACGTCCCCCTTCTCCAAGGCGACCACTCCCTCCTGGTAGACTTCTCCCCCCTGCACGCCGAGCGGCAGTCCGCGCGGAGAGAGGCCGTCGACCGTACCATCGGCGCGCCTCACGAAGACGTAGCCGTGGCCGCAGTCGACGAACGAGAAGGTCCGCTGGTCGCTGTCCAACTGTCCGTGGAAAAGGGTTACGAAGCTCTCCGAGTTCTCCAGATCGGCAAACAGCGCCTGCTCAGCGAGGCGCAGGGCCTGGGCCGGAGAGTTGTAGAGGGTGACGGCGTGCAACGCGGCCCTCACCGTTGCCATCAACATGGCGGCCGCCATCCCCTTCCCCATCACATCCCCGAGGGTCAGGTAGATGAGATTCGGCGAGACCTGCTGCCAGTCGTAAAAATCCCCCCCCACCTGCTTGGCGGGAAGGCAGCGGGCAGCCACGTCGAAGCCGGCGATCTGCGGATACGTGCGGGGGAGGAGCTTGGCCTGGATCTCGGCGGCGTAGCGCAGCTCGACCTGGAGCTGGTAGCGGCGAAGCTCACTGTCACGCAAGGCGGCCTCGGCTTTCTTGCGCTCGCTGATGTCCCTGAAGATAGAAACGTTGCCAGTCGCCACCCCGTAACGGTTGAAGCGTTTCATGGCGTACTGCTCGCCGATGAAGATCTCGCCGTTCTTCCTGCGGAAATGAAGCTCCAGCAGTTTTCCCTTCACCGACCCCTCTGCGTCAAAGACCTCTTTGCCGGTCTTCAGGAAGTCGTCTTCGTTGGCGTACAGGATGGCGCTGCTCTTCTCCACCACGTCCTCAGTCTGATAGCCGAATACCTCGCGCAGGGCCGGTTGATTGACGTGGAGAATGGTGCGGCTGTCGTCGGTGACCACGATGACATCCCGGATGCTGTTGAAGAGGTTGCGGTAATCCTCCGCCCGCTTCTCGATCTCAGCGTACGCCTGCTCCAGCTCCTTTTCGGTCTGCCGCTGCTTGGCCCGCTCGTGCGCTTCGGTGAGGGCGCGCTGGACTGCTGGCCCCAGCCGCGCGAGCTTGGTCTTCAGGACGTAGTCGGTCGCCCCGCTTTTCAGCGACTCGATGGCGGCCTCCTCGCCGAGTTTGCCGGAGACGAAGACGAAGGGGATATCGGGCAGCCGCTCACGGACCATCAGCAGCGCCGTCATGCCGTCGAAGGCAGGCAACGCGAAATCGGCGAGGATCAGGTCCATGCCACCCCGGGTGAGGGCCGCCTCGAACTCTTCGCGCCGCGAGACCACCTGGACTTCGCAGGCCAAGCCGTCCGAGGCAAGGGTCATCTGCACCAGTTCGGCGTCCATCGGATCGTCTTCGAGATGAAGTATCCGCAGCCTCTGCGTCATTTGTCGGACCTTTGTAGCCATGCTGAGGGGGGCGGTTCGTTGATGATGGCCCAGAAAGCACCAAGCTCCTTGACCGCGTTGATGAATTCACTGAAGTCGACCGGTTTCACCACGTAGGCGTTGACACCCAGCCGATAACTCTCTATCACGTCCCGCTCCTCGCGCGACGAGGTCAGCACCACCACCGGGATGAACTTCAACCTGTCATCGGCTTTGATGGTGCGCAAAACCTCCAGTCCGTCCACCTTGGGAAGCTTCAGGTCCAGCAGGATTACCGCGGGATTGGCCTCCTCCACGCCGGCGAATTTCTCCCGGCGATAGAGATAGTCCAGCGCCTCTGCCCCGTCCCGGACCAGATCCACCCCGTTGGCCAGATGGTGCTCGGCCAGCGCCTCCATGGTCAGTTCGGCGTCGTTAGCGTTGTCCTCCACGAGGAGAATCCTTTTCAATTTCACCATGGCTGCTACCTCGTTCCTACCACTTCCGTCAGGGTGAAACTTCTTCCCTGCCGCCCCCTTAAACTGCTTGCCGGTCTCGTCCTTGGAAGCTGCCCTGACTCGGAGTTGAGGTTTCGACTTAGCGTCCATGACGGTCTCCATGGGACCGGCTCTCCTGCTCCAATTTCTTCGCTAACCGTACATCGCTTACCTTCTCTACCAGACAGGGCGCCTTCGCCAACTGACCTTAGTGTACCACATTCTCAGTATCGCCAGCTAAATGGCAAGCCGCTCTGACACAGGCGGCGGGCTATGAGATTGTTAACGTCTTCTTATGAGTGGGTGGCCGGTTCGGGACGGTGGTCAGACGGGAGTAGGTACAGTGCAGCGGAAGCGTACAGCACTTAAGGAGGGGATCACGCAAGGTCCGGTGAGAGGCGCGCCGGTTGGCGGAGTAATCGGTGGGATGAGGGCTAGATGGGCCCGCAAGCTTCAGCGGCCTTCGCCATCACCTTTGGCAGTGCCGTAGGAACCCACGCATCCACGTGCCACTCCGGGAGTACCGGCCGGTACGAAAGCTACTTCGTCACCTGGCTGGATACAGTGGTCAAGGCTGTAGATCTGGTGATTGACGAACACAGCCTGCACATTCTCCATGGGAAGATCCAGTTCGCTGGCGAGCACCCTCGCCGCGCATCCCTGGGGGGGAATGGCCACCTCGGTCTCTGACGGCAGACCGTGTTCCTGTCTGAATACGTGCAGTGCGCCGAACATCCGAACCGTGGTAGTTGTGTCATGAGACATGAGCAACACCTCTCGATCTGTGATTCGTGCAGATATGGAAGGTTCAAGAGCGGGAGATATATCTAGCGGAAACTGGAAGCGAAGTTATAGCTGGAGATATCAAAGGTATACCTCCCGTGCCGGATACTGTCAACACGGCGTCCACAGCTAAATGGCATGAATGAGAAGAAATTCCCCCGAAATCTGGTATATCTATTAAGTCTGCAATAACGGTGCAATGACTTATTGAAAGGAGATGATATGAAACCTGTTTCCGTATCGACCATCACTATGACACTGGCGGTTTCCCTGCTGACAGTATCCTCCTGGGCTGCCGACCAGGTAAAGATGCCCCCCGCCTCCGGCCAGAACCTCGGCGCCGTCACCGGCGGACACTTCGGAAAGGCTCAGCCGGTCATCCAGAAGAGGTGCGTCTCTTGCCACAGCGAGAAGGTGATCGAGCAGGCCATGGCGGCTGGCAAGGACATGCAGGCGATCCAGCATCGCATGGAGCAAAAAGGGGTGAAGCTTTCCGCCAACGACCGCACCGTGCTGGGGGTTTTCTGGAAGGAGAGCCCACTGAAGAAGAAGTAGCCGCTAAGCTGACGCGCTCCACCAGCCGTGGTAGCTGAAGGGGACGTGGTGGGTCAGGCGCACGGTCGCGATCGGCCCGTCCTGCACCCGCTCCGCCCTGAGGATGGCCAGGTAACTGAGCCTGCTGTGACTGTCGTAGACCTCGGCCAGCAGCCAGCCGGGTTCCCCGGCCTCTGCCGGGTGGTAGGCCCGGCCCGGGACCGGGACGAAGACCGGCTCCGTCACATACACGCCCGCCCCGAAATCGTAGCGGTCGATTCCCCCGCTCAGCATGTCGATACGGCAAACCTTGGTCCAGAAAAAGTCCCCCGGCCTGGTTTCCAACTGGTACCCGTACCGGTAGCTGTGGCAGCGATGCAGCTCGTTCACCCTCGGCCACTCGTAGTTCCCCGGAGCCACCACCTCTGCGCGGATCGACCTGGAGGCCGGGTTGATCAGATAGCGTCGCACCTCCCCAGGCGAACTGTACTCTCCCTTGCGCCCCTGCATGACCGCCGAGGCAACCGGGTCCGCCCCCACGAAATGGTCGGGATTGCCGTAACCTATAAAGTCGGCGACAATCTCCCCTCCCCTTTGGTAGGCGTTCACCGAGTGCCACATGTAGCACGCCTCTGTTTCCAGCAGCACCGGCGCGGCTTCCCCCTCCCGTTCAAGGACCATGACCAGGTTCCCTTTTTCCGGATGCCAGCTAAGCGCCTCGACCATGCTCTTGCGGCCGAAAAAGACGGCCCAGAAATCTATCTGCACCGGATGCAGGGAGAGGATGAAATGCCGCTCGGCTACGAACCAGTCGTGCAGGTAGACGCTACGCGGCATGCGGAGCGAGCGGTGCATCTTCAAGGCCCCGTCCGGCTTGAAGACGGTGATGTGGAGCTGCGGGTTGGGGCCGTAGAGCACCCCGAAGTGGAGCCATTCGCCTGAGACGGGATCGAACTTGGCGTGAGCCGCGTAGATGGTGAAGCCGTCCGGTAGCCCCAAGGTGGAGATCCCGGCCGTCTGCAGGGTGCCCGGATCAAGCTGGTAAGGAAGGGCGCACTCGTCAAAGGCGTAGAGCTGGCCCCGCCACGGGAAGACCGTGATGCCAGCCTGTCCCTGGAAGCGCGACCGCATGAAGTTGGCCCACATGCCGCCGGGGGCCTGGGTGCTCCAGCTCGGATAGATGAAGTGCCCCGCTTTCTCCTCCTCGACGAACTTCCGGGTCCGCACGAACCTGTTCCGGTAATGGACCCCCGATTCGTGGAAGGTGAAGGACTGCACCAGGCCGTCGCCATCCAGCAGGTTCCGCTTGCGGTAGCCACCCCGGTCGAAGAGGCCGGGACCGTTGCGGTACAAGGTGCCGCGCACCCCGGCGGGAATGCTTCCTTCCACCCGGGCCTCGTAGCTGTGTTCCGCGGACAGCGTGGTGGCCAGGCCCAGGTAGGGGCGGGAGGCATCGCCGAAGTCGGGGAAGACATCCTTCTTGAGCGGCTGGCTGGTGGCGCATCCTGTCAAGGCGAGTGAGGCTGTGGCCTGCGCACCGAGGAGCAGTACTTCACGACGGGACAACATAGCGGGATCCTTTGAAGGAGATGGTTCTCGGGGACAGCTCCAGTCTACCAATTCTTGTCCCACTGACAAATGGGCGGCGCCATCGCCAAGGCCCGGAGCCGTGGCAGCGGCTCCCCCCACAGAGTCGCGGGCACATCATGTGTGTTATAATTACCCATCGTCAATTAGAGAATATCTACACAAGGACCATCCATGGCGGATAGCGGGCATGACGAAAACCGGAGAGTTCAGATCAGGCGGCTACGCAGCTACGCCGTCTGGCTGGGCGCCTTCTGGACCATGCTGGTCGCCACCTCGCTCATCGTCGATTAC
Source organism: Geomonas sp. (assembly GCF_035254065.1). Taxonomy (GTDB): domain Bacteria; phylum Desulfobacterota; class Desulfuromonadia; order Geobacterales; family Geobacteraceae; genus Geomonas. The sequence continues at coordinate 4,390 of NZ_DATFBA010000342.1, read as the reverse complement.
CGCCAGCTAAAGGAAGAATCACTTTTCATCACCCTCGCTGAGGCGCGGGCGGCGCTGGAAAAAGATCTTCTCTACCGCAGTTGGGCCGACAGCTACGGAGGGGTCTACGCCCCCGTCACCGGCAACAACCAGCCAAACCCATACCTGGCCGACCGCCCCGAACGCGACATCACCACCCCCACCGGAAGGCAGCTAACCCTTGTCAGCCCTTCAACGATGATACGCCAGGTCTTCGAGATGGCGCGCAATCGCCCCGAACTGAGCCAGGGGCACATCACCAGCCTGATGCCGCTGCGACCGGAAAACGCCCCGGATCCCTGGGAGGCGAAGGCTCTGAAGGAATTTCAGCACGGGGTCCCCGAGGTGAGCGAGATCCAAGTCATCAACGGTGAGCCGTACATGCGGCTGATGCGCCCGATGATGGCGCACGACCCCTGCATTCGTTGTCACCACACCGACCACCGCACCGGACAGTACGCGGTGAGAGGCGGCATCAGCGTCTCGGTCCCGGTCACCGGGGTCCGGGTGGCCATGCGGCTGACCATGCTGAAGGTCGCCGTGGGGCACGCCCTGTTCTGGATCCTGGGCCTGGTCGGGATTGGGCTGGGGGCCAGGAACCTGATCAGGAAGGCGGCCATCCTGGAGCAGAGTGAGCTCCGCTTTAGGAGCACCTTTGAGCAGGCCCCCATCGGGATTGCCCACATGTCCCCGGACGGCAGGCTCATCCTGGTCAACCGGCGCTTCTGCGACATCGTCGGCTGCCCGCCCAGCAAGATGCTGCAGCGCACCATCCAGGAGATCACCCACCCCGACGATCTGGACGCCTTCCTGCAGCACGTCAAACTGCTGATCGATGGCGCGATCAAGGTCTATACCGCGGAGCAGCGCTACAGCCGGCCCGACGGCTCAGCGGTCTGGACCATCCTCACCCTCTCCATGGTGCAGGGGGCCAAGGGCGTACCCTCCTACCTGATCGGCGTGGTGGAGGACATCACCGAGCGGCAAAAACTGGAGGAGCAGTTGCACCAGTCGCAGAAGATGGAATCGATCGGCGCGCTGGCCGGAGGGGTCGCCCATGACTTCAACAACATCCTCACCGTCATTATCGGCAACGCAGCGCTCATGCAGATGAACCTCTCCCGGGAAAGCCCGCTGATGCCCTACCTCCAACAGATGCTGGATGCGGCGGAGCGCGCGGCCGGCCTTACCCGCGGCCTGCTCGCCTTCAGCAGGAAGCACGCCATCACCCTCATCCCCGTCGACTTGAACAGTGTGGTGCAGGACATCAAGAAGCTTTTGCTGATGGTGATCGGCGAGGAGCACGAGTTGGTGATCACCCCTTCCCCGCAAAAGCTGACCGTGCTGGCGGACGTGGGTCAACTCGAGCAGGTCCTGATGAACCTCGCGGTGAACGCCCACGACGCGGTCCCCAAGGGGGGGAGGATCACCATCTGCACCGGTTCCGAGACCATCGACGTGGAGGCCGCCACCGCCGCCAGCGTGAGTCCCGGCAACTACGCGACTATCGTCTTCTCGGATAACGGCAGCGGCATCCCCCCTGAGCACCTGGAGCGGATCTTCGAGCCCTTCTTCACCACCAAGGAGCAGGGGAAGGGGACCGGCCTGGGCCTTTCCATCGTGTACGGCATCGTGAGGCAGCACAACGGTCACATCAAGGTCTACAGCGAGGTCGGCTACGGCACCACCTTCAGAATCTACCTGCCGCTGACCCGGGAGGCTCAAGCCAGGGAAGAGGAGGCTGCCCACCTCTTCCCGCGCGGGACCGAGACCATCCTGGTGGCGGAGGACGACGACAACGTACGCAAGATCGTGGTCGATGTCCTGGAGGCCTACGGCTACCACGCAATCGTGGCGATGTCGGGGGATGACGCGGTAAATAAGTTCCGGCAGCACCAGGATGAGATCGCCCTGGCCTTCGTGGACGCCATCATGCCGCGCAAGAACGGGTGGCAGGTCTACGAGGAGATCCAGCGGATACGGCCGGGCACCAAAGTGCTGTTCACCAGCGGCTACACGGATGAGATCATCAGGAAAGAGAACATCATGGCTGAGAAGGCGCAGATCCTCACCAAGCCGGTCGCGCCCTCCTTGCTGCTTACCAAGATCAGGGAGTTGCTCGACTCCTAACCAGCGGCGCAGGCTGCCCCGCCGGCCCCGTCTCCCTACCAGCCGGCGCCTTTCCAGCGCTAAAATCAAGGGTAACATCGAGCGGTATCCCCCTCCGTTCCTCCATGACCCGGATGAGCTTGGCAAAATCCGTCCTCCCCAGCATCCCTTTATCAGCCAGCCTTTGAACAACATCACCGACGGTGACTAAGGACCGATCTTTGCGGTGGGCTTCCAGGAAGATCCGATGCCCCTTGGTCCCGATCTTAACCGGCTGGTCAATGATCACCACCGGGGTACCTTTGGCAACTACCCTGAAGAGGGTGACGATGTCCTCCGGGTACAGCCTCAGACAACCGTGGCTGGACCTTCTCCCGATTCCCCAGGGGCGGTTGGTACCGTGAATGAGGATGTCATGTGAAGAAAGTCGCAGGGCGTGGCTCCCCATGGGGTTATGAGGGCCGGGAGGCATCACCTTCGGGAGCATGGGCTCCTTTTTACGGATCGATGGGGGGACATGCCAGGCGGGCTTGACGATCTTCTCCACGACGTGGTAGCCGCCAAGCGGGGTGTCGGTCCCCTGGTCGCCGATCCCAAGCGGAAAGGTAAGGACCATCTGACTCGGCGGCTTGGGCAGATAGTACAGCCGGAATTCCGGGAGGTTGATCACCACGGAGGGACGCGAGGACAGAGTGGGAAGAATCCAGGCGGTCGGAATAGTAATCAGGGTCCCCGACTCCGGGACGAAAGGGTCGATTCCAGGATTGGCGGCCATGATCTCGTTAAAGCCGACATCGAACTTCCGGGCAATCTCGATAAGGGATTCCTTCTTTTTGACCTGGTAGTGCTGGAGGTGGCCGAGGAACCCCTCGTGGATGGGGATAACCTCGGCAGGCAGCAGTTGAGGCGTGATCAGCAGGGCGAACGCCAGCACGCTGATCAGCACCCCCTGCCTGCCAAGATATCCGCATGTATGGTCCACAGCACTCCTACACTATTTCTTCTGGCCCAGTTCGAAGACTTTGGCAGCCTTCGCAGCGGCCGTTTCCGCGCTCTTGGCGGCGGCCTCGGCCCTTTGGGCGGCATCGGCAGCCCTGCGCTCCGCATCGGAGATCATGGTACGGTCGGCGGGATTCAGTTCCACGTTCTTGGGATTAGCCACTTGGCTCTCCAAGGCGCTCATGCGTGACTCAAGGCCACCAGTACGTGCCTCGAGCGCGCTGACTTTCTTCTCGAGCTCAGCTGCCTTAGACTCCAGGATCTTCGTCTGGCAGGAAATGGGGTCGATTTGTTTGTTGACATACTCTTTGGTTGCACAGCCGGAACAGAGCAGGAGCACTGACAACCCTAACAAAACGCACCTTTTCATTGAGTGCCTCCCTTAGTACTGCTTGATATATGATTCGATTGACGGTCCAAGAGAAACAAGAAATGAGCGTGGCAAGCTGCCATGACAACGGAGTTGGTTCGTGTCACAGAAGCGGACGGCACAATTGTACCAGCTATCAAGCTTACCTCATCTCAAGCTGTTAGAAAGGCACTTTTTCCAGGGAGTGCAGCCGCTTGACGGTACCAAGCCACTCTGTATCCTTTTCTAGTTGCCATCACACTCACTCTGGAGGTACCCCATGGAATTCAAACTGACCTGCCCCGCCTTCAACCACGGCTCCCAAATCCCGTCCAAATACACCTGCGATGGAGAAAACACCAACCCGCACATGGTCATTCACGGCGTGCCGGACAGGACAAAATCCCTGGCGTTGGTGGTAGAGGACCCGGATGCACCGGCCGGCCTGTGGATCCATTGGGTGATGTGGAACATCTCGCCTGAAGTGAAGGAAATAAAAGAGCACACGGTTCCGTTTGGAGCCAAGGAAGGAATAAACACCACCAAGCATGTTGGTTACACGGGGCCCTGCCCGCCATCCGGGACCCATCGCTACTTTTTCAGGCTGTACGCGTTGGATATGAAGTTGGACCTTCCACAAACCACCCAGAGGGATGACTTGGAAACTGCCATGGCACAGCACATCCTCGGAACGACGGAATTGATGGGAACCTATTCGAGGAGCAATGAGGGACCGGTGTGACGGCCGCAGAAAAAGCCGCTTAAAGCTTGGTTCTGCCCTAAACGCAAAAAAGCCCCATCCTGGTGGATGGGGCTTTTTCAATAAATTCCCTGCGGCGACCTACTCTCCCACACAGTTACCCGTGCAGTACCATCGGCCCTGAGAGGCTTAACTTCCGTGTTCGGGATGGGAAC
>NZ_DATFBA010000341.1:0-16969 GCF_035254065.1 Geomonas sp. | reverse complement strand
CCAGGACCGGGCCGATACCGGGCAGAGATTCCCACTCCTCGACCCCCAAGAGGTCGACCTGCAGCGGAATCTCCAGGAGGATCAGCTCCTTGGCCGGCATCCTGGTAGTGGTGCAGAGGGTGAGCTGGCGGTCGCGCCAGCCGACCGTCAGCAGGTCGCCGGAGGTGAGGATACGAGCGCCCTCCTCTACGCGAAGCGCGCCAGTGGCGGCCTCAGGTACCGTCATTTTAATGGCGTCCGCCACCGTGGTCCCCTGCGGGAAGCGGTACACCCCGGGGCGCGGGAGGTCACCGGAAAGCCTGACCGTGACGGCGCCGGCCTGCTGACGAGAAAAGGCCGCGCCCCCACCGGTTGCGGTGGAGAGGCGGCCTTTCAGGTACAGGGAAAGAGTTACCAGGAGGGCGAGGCACAGAAGGGCTACTCGTTGGCCCCTCGGCATCACTTGGCTGCCGCCCCCTCCTCTTCCTTGTGGAGCTTGTACTCGATGGAATCGATCAGCGCCTGGTAGGAGGCCTCGATCACGTTGGAGGAAACCCCCACCGTGCCCCAGCGCCCTTCCTTGTCGCCGGACTCGACCAGCACCCGGATCGACGAGGCGGTCCCCTGCCCGGCCGGCAGCACCCGCACCTTGTAATCGTGCAGCTTCACGTCCTTGAGTTTCGGGTAGAACTTCTCCAGCGCCTTCCGGAGCGCGTTGTCCAGCGCGTTGACCGGGCCGGACCCCTCGGCGGCGGTGTGCTCGATCTTCCCACCCACCTTGAGCTTGACGGTCGCCTCCGAGATGGGGGACTCGTCCTCGTGGCGCTTCTCGTCGATCACCCGGAAGCCGATCAGCGAGAAGAACTTGCGGTGGGTCCCCAGCGCGCGCTTCATGAGGAGCTCGAAGGAGGCCTCGGCCCCCTCGAACTGGTAGCCGCGGTTCTCCATGGACTTGATGTTCTCCAGGATCTCCAGGGTGACCGGGTCCTTTGAGTCCAGGTTGATGTTGAACTCGCTCGCCTTGGCGAGGATGTTGGCACGGCCGGAGAGATCGGAGACCAGCACGCGGGTGGTGTTCCCCACCAACTCGGGCCTCATGTGCTCGTAGGTCTCCGGGTGGCGCTGGATGGCGGAGACGTGCACCCCGCCTTTGTGGGCAAAGGCGGAGTTGCCGACGTAGGCCTGGTGCTTGTTGGGGGCGAGGTTGGCGAGCTCGTAGACGAAGCGGGACAGAGCCCGCATCTGCCTGAGCTGCTCGTCGGTGACGCAGTTGAGCCCCATCTTCACCTTCAGCGCCGGGATGATGGAGCAGAGGTTGGCGTTGCCGCAGCGCTCGCCGAAGCCGTTGATGGTCCCCTGCACCTGCACGATCCCCTGCTCGACCGCGATGATGGAGTTGGCCACCGCGCAATCGCCGTCGTTGTGGGTGTGGATACCCAGCGGCGTGGAGACGGCCTGCTTGACCTTCTTGATGATCTCGACCATCTCGTAGGGCATGGTGCCGCCGTTGGTGTCACACAGGATGATGCAGTCGGTGCCGGCCTGCTCGGCCGCCTTCAGGGTCTTGATGGCGTACTCGGGGTTCGCCTTGTAGCCGTCGAAGAAATGCTCGGCGTCGTAGAAGACCTCCGGCATGCGGGCCTTCAGGTAGGCGAGCGAGTCGTAGATCAGCTCGAGGTTCTCCTCCAGCGGGATCCTGAGCGCCTCGTGCACCTGGAAATCCCAGCTCTTGCCGAAGATGGCGACCGCGTCCGCCTCCGACTGCACGAGCTTCTTGATGTTGTCGTCCTTGTCCGGGGTGATCTTCGCGCGGCGGGTCGAGCCGAAGGCCGAGATCTTGGCGTGGGAGAGGCGCTCCTTCTTGATGTCCTTGAAGAAGGCGACGTCCTTGGGGTTGCTCCCCGGCCAGCCACCCTCGATGTAGTGGATGCCGCTTTCGTCCAGCTTGTGGGCGATGCGGATCTTGTCTTCGACCAGGAAGGAGATGTCCTCCGCCTGTGTTCCGTCCCTCAGCGTAGTGTCGTAAAGTTTTATCAGGCTCATATCCCCCACCCTTTCAGAAAACCGTGAAGCCGGTTCACCCCGCCCTTGAAGCAGGTTTGGAAAAGCGCCGCTTCCCCATGGAGAAGCGGCGCCTTTCGTGGAACGAAGACTGCTTTGGACTGCAGTTGGTTATTTGCCAGAGAGGCCGAAGGCGTCGTGCAGGACCCTGACGGCGAGCTCGGTGTACTTGGCGTCGATCACCACGGAGATCTTGATCTCGGAGGTGGAGATCATCTGGATGTTGATCCCTTCCTTGGCGAGGGTCTGGAACATGGTGGTGGCCACACCGGCGTGGCTCCTCATCCCCAGGCCGACGATGGAGATCTTGCTGACGTTCTCGTCGGAGAGCACTTCCTTGGCGGAGACGGCGGCGGCGGCTTCCTTGGTGATGGCGAGCGCCTTCTTGAAGTCGGCCTTGGTCACCGTGAAGGTGAAGTCGGTGGAGCCGGCCTCGGAGACGTTCTGCACGATCATGTCCACCGAGATGTTGGCGTCGGAGAGCGGCGAGAGGAGCTGGGCGGCGATGCCCGGCTTGTCCGGCACCTGCATGACTGCTATCTTCACTTCATCTTTGGCATATGCAATACCGGAGACGAGCACTGCTTCCATATCTTTATCCTCCTTGGTAACCATGGTTCCGAGATTTTCGTTGAAACTGGAGCGGACGTGGACGTCCACGTTGTATTTCATAGCAAACTCGACGGAGCGGATCTGGAGCACCTTGGCGCCCAGGCTGGCCAGCTCCAGCATCTCCTCGTAGGAGATCTTCTCGATCTTCCTGGCGTCCTGGCAGATGTTGGGGTCGGTGGTGTAGACGCCGTCCACGTCGGTGAAGATCTCGCAGACGTCGGCCTTCAGGGCGGCCGCCATGGCGACCGCGGAGGTGTCGGAGCCGCCGCGTCCCAGGGTGGTGATGGAGCCGGTGGCGTCGATCCCCTGGAAGCCCGCCACGATGATGATGGAGCCGTCCTTCAGGTCAGCCCTCACCTTGTCGTCCGGGATCTCCTCGATGCGGGCCTTGCTGTAGGCGCTGTCGGTGACGATCGGGATCTGGAAACCGAGGTAGGACTTGGCCTTGTACCCCATGGATTTCAGGCACATGGCCAAAAGTGCGATGGAGACCTGCTCGCCCGCGGCAACCAGCACGTCGTATTCGCGTGCGTCCGGGAACTCGCAGACCTCGTTGGCCAGGGCCACCAGCTTGTTGGTCTCACCGGACATGGCGGAGACGACCACCACCATATCGTTGCCGGCGTCGTAAGTCTTTGCCACCCTCTTCGCGACGTTGCGTATCCTTTCGACAGACCCCATCGAGGTTCCGCCGTATTTTTGGACCACCAAAGCCATGTCAGTCCTCCTTGTTCTCTACTGTAGATCCGCCGTGGTCGGCACCGTCCGGCGGTTGGAACATCCTTATTACTATGAATAAACCACCGGGTCAAAACATTTTTTTACCGTGCCAGGATGTGTTGTGGAAGCGGCAGGCCGCACCGCTCTTTCGACGCGCAACGGGCAAAAAGGCGGAGATTGTGGATCGTGTAAACAAAGTCACAATAAAACAGCACGTTGAGGTTGACGGGGCGGGCTCGGCGCTCCCTTCCCCTTAAAAACCGGCACTGTCGGGCGCCGGCGGCAGGGAAAATAAATGTTCCAAAAGCGCCCTCCCGCGCACGCCGGAGGGGGTGAAGCAGATGGACCTCTCGTCGCCGCCGGCGTGGGCGAAGGAGACGATCAGCGCCTGCGCCGGGACCTCGTCTCCCAGGCGCTCAGCCCACTCCACCACGCAGGCACCGTCACCGGCGAAATACTCGTCGAAGCCGAGTTCTTCGACCTGCTCCGCGCTCTCCAGGCGGTAGAGGTCGAAGTGATAGAGCGGAACCCTCCCCTGGTAGATGTTGAGGATGGTGTAGGTCGGGCTGGTGACGGGAGTATCGGCATCAACGTCGAGGCCGGTGGCGATCCCCTTGGCGAACTGGGTCTTGCCGGCGCCCAACTCGCCGACCAGGGCGATGAAATCCCCCGGCCTCAAGAGCCGTCCCAGCCGTGCGCCGAGTTCGGCGGTCTCGGCGTTGCTCGTGGTGATAACGGTATGCATCGCGGCTAACCGATCATGGTCCTGATCAGGTCGATGCGCGCCACCACGCCGACCACCCGACCGCTCTCCACTACCGGCACCGCATGGACCCTTTGGGTGCTCATGATGTCGGCCACCTCGCTCAGAGGGGTCTCGGGGCCGACGCTGAACACCTCTTCGGCGTAGATGTCACCCACCGTCTGGCCGGTCATCTTCTGCAGCTCCTTTTCGAACCGCTTGCCGCTCTCCAGATAGATGACCCAGTCGAAGATGGAGACCACGGTGGGGATGTGCAGGTTCTTGTCCTGCTCCACCAGGTCGGTCTCCGAAACGATGCCGATCAGATTGCCGGCATCGTCGACCACCGGGACGCTGCTAATGTGGCGCTCGGCAAAAAGCCGCGCGAGTTCCCTCACTGACGTCTCGCGACGCACCGTGATGACGTCCTTCGTCATGACATCCTTTGCCTTCATCATGGTTGATCCCCCTTCTCGGTGCCCCGGCACCCGTCGAATCGGTTGGTGGGGCAGGAAAAAAATCACCTCAGTTAAATTATACGGTACGGCCGGATTGTCCGACACTCCTCCCCCCGAAGAGGGAGGTTGGGAGGGGGGGGCGCTGCCCCGAGCGGGGCCCCCTGTCCAGTCTGGAAGCTGAGCTCCCCCTCCCTAGCCCCTCCCCCTTCGGGAGAGGGAACTGTAGGGCGGCTGATAGAATGATCTCAGGCTTGGGAACCCCTTGTGGCAGCGATTTTGGCGAGCGCCCCGGGGAGCATTTCCTGAACGTCGGTGGCCCGCATGCCCTGGGTTCCCAGCCTCTCGACCAAGAGGTCGGCGGCGAAGCCGTGCAGGAAGGCGCCCAGGCAACAGGCGTCGAACGGGGGATACCCCTGCCCTGCCAGCGAGGCGACGATGCCGGTCAGCACGTCTCCCATCCCGCCGCTTGCCATGCCTGGGTTGCCGCTGCCGTTGATGGCGATGCTCCCGTCGGGGGCGGCGATGATGCTGCGGGCGCCCTTGAGGATCAGGTGGACCTGGTAGCTGGCAGCGAACTCGCGGGCGCAGCCGATCCGGTCCGCCTCCACCTGCGCGACGGTGAGCCCGGTCAGCCGGGCCATCTCGCCGGGATGGGGGGTAAGCACGGTCACCCTGCCACGCCTGGCCAGCAAGGTCTCCGGTGCCGCGGCCACCGCGTTCAGGCCGTCGGCGTCGATGACCAGCGCCTGGTGGAGGGAAGCCATCAGCGAGTGTACCAGAAATACCGTCGAGGGATGGGGCCCGATACCGGGCCCAAGGGCAACCACCTGCTTCCCCTCCGCAGAGGCGAGAAGCTGTCTGAGCGCTCCGGCCTGAAAATGCCGGGAGCCGGGCCTCCCCACCGGGATGGTCATCGCCTCCGTGCTCTTCACCTCCAGGATGGGGTTCAGGGCGGTGGGCACCGCCAGGGTCACCAAGCCGGAGCCGGTACGCACCGCGCTGTTGGCCGCCATGGCCGCGGCCCCCGTTTTTCCGGTGGCGCCCGCGATCACCAGGCAGTGGCCGCTGCTTCCCTTGTGGGCGGCCAGCGGACGAGGCCTGAACAGCTCGGCGGCACGCTCGAGGTCGACGAAGTCGGCCCCTGGGGCCTCGTTGACCACCGGCTGCGGCATGCCGATCTCCCGCACCAGCAGCCTTCCGCACCGCTCGCCGCCGGGATACAGGATGTTGCCGAGCTTGGCAAGCGCGAAGCTCACCGTCAGGTCCGCCTGCACAGCCCGGCCGAGGATCTTGCCGTTCGCCGCATCGACTCCGGATGGGATGTCGACCGCGACCACCGGCACCCCTGCCGCGTTGATGAGGTCGATGGCCTCACCATAGATCCCGGTCACCTCGCTCTTGACGCCGGTCCCCAAGAGCGCGTCCACGATGATGGTGGCGGTTCGGAACAGTTCGGCATACCCGGCCGCCCCTTCAGGGGCGAAGGTGACCCGTCCCGGCTCCAGCCGTGCCAGGTTGGCCGCGGCGTCGCCGGTAACCGCTTCCGGAGAGGCCAGAAGGAGCACCGGGGCGTCCCAGCCGCGCTCGCCGAGAAGCCGCGAGATCACGAAGCCGTCGCCGCCGTTATTCCCCTTGCCGGCCACGATCAGCGCACGCTTTCCCTCCCCGGGGCCAAAGGCCTCGCTGATCGCGTCTGCGCAGCTTCGGCCGGCGTTCTCCATCAGGGTGGGCCCGGGGACGCCGAACTCCCCAATGGCCCGCTGATCCATCGACTGCATGACCTGCCCGCTCACGACCTTCATCTAGCGCTCCAGTACCACCATGGCGACGGCGCATCCCGCGTCGTGTGAAAGGGAGACGAAACAGGAGCTGAGCCCCGCCTTGCGGAACATCTCCTGGGCGCGCCCGTACAGCTTCAACTCGGGCTTGCCCAACTCGTCGTTCACCACCTCGATATCGTGCCAGCTAAGCCCGTCGCGCAGACCGGTGCCCAAGGCCTTCAGAAAAGACTCCTTGGCCGCGAAACGGAGGGCGTAGTGCTGCGCGCTCTGTTTTTTCGGCGCACAGTAAGCGATCTCAGCCTCCGTGAAGAGCCGTTTGAACAGGGCATCGTTTCCCTGCTCCTGGAAACGATGGAATCTCGCTATCTCGACGATGTCGATGCCGGTGCCGTAGATCATGCTTCGTCCTTTACGTTCATGTAGCTGCGGAAACTACTCTTTCGACTCTGAAGCAGGCTCTTTGCTCGCCTCGGGCACGACCTGTTTATCAGCCTCCGGTGCGGCCTGCTTGCCCACCTCTACTGTGCTCTGCTTATTAACCTCTACTCCTCCCTGTTTATCCGTTGCTGAGGCGGAGAGCTTTTCCGTCTTGGTCAGCGACTCCCTCCATTCCTTGAGCACGGTCGGCAGGTCGAGCGAGTAGTTGGCCAGCGCTTTGGAGACCGCGGTCTCGATGTTGGCGTTTTCCCCAAGGGACGTCAGGATCGACTGGATGGCGTACCAGCCATAGGTGGTAACCATGAAGTCGGCCATCGAATAGCTCTGCTCATAGGCGAGGAAAGCCTCACCGGTTCCCATGGAATGGAAGGAGCCGGAAAGCGTCTTCATCGAGAGCAGCCGGCCCTTTTTTGCTGCTTGGTTCAGCTCAACCCTTGGCAGGCTTATCTCCTTGCGGCCCTCTACCTCAGCCAGCCCCTCATTCAACCAGGTAGGGATGTTGCCGTGGGTGATCTCGCCAATGACGACGTGCGTGTACTCGTGACGGATAGCGGAGCGGAGTTCGTCGGTGAGTTTGGTGACCCCGGCGACCGGGAGCCGGATCTTGCCGTCGTAGAGACCACCGGACCAGTCCGGCGTGGCAGTCACTCTGCTGTAGTCACCCTGGGTGTAGAGCAGCACCGGGATTCTGGTGTTTGGGAAAAGTCCGAGATCTGCGCCGACGGAGTTGTAGGCATTTTCGAGGGCATCGAGAACCTCGGCGGAAAGCCCCGGAGGGAGCTCGCCATCGAAGGTCAGGTCGAACATGGAGCTATAGCCCTTGTCCATCTTTGACTCCACTGGCAGCTCACGCTCGGCCTTCTTGATCAGCGCTTGGATGGTCTTGTTGTCCGGCTCCAGATCCAGCGCCTTGCGCCACTTGTCCAGCGCGCCCGTTAGGTCGCCGGTGGCGTAGCTGATACTGCCGAGATACCAGAGCGTGCCGGCGCTGGAACCGGCCTGCTCGAATTCAGCGCGTGCAGCTTCGTAGTTCTTGTCAAGATAGAGGGCGACTCCGCGCTTATAACCATACGTGTGATCGTCAGGGAATAGTTCGTGAGCCAGGCGGTAATACTCGGCAGCCTCACCATAGCGGCTTACGTTGAGGTCGCGCTCACCGAGTCTCTCATAAACGGTGGCCAGCTGAAGTCGTATCGATTGATTGTAAGGGTAGAGTGAGACCCTTCTTTGCAGCTCCTCGACCACCTTTTCTTCCCGATCCTTCAAGGACTGGTTGGCATTTGAGGTCGAGGAGAGAGATTGGGCGGCACTGACGGGATCGGAGAGCAGGCCGAGCACCAGGAAAAGATATGAGGTGAAGCGTGCAGTTGAGGTCATCTGTCCGCCTAATGGAGCGTCAAGATACATACTCCCACTTGGCAATCTCCCCCTCTCCCTCCGGGAGAGGGTCGGGGTGAGGGAGCCCCGCACTCTCTTAAAAGCCCCCTTCGACAGGCTCAGGGTGAACGGGTTGGCGTGCTGCACCGGCAGCAGGGTCAGATACGCCGGATTCCCTCACCATAGCCCTCTCCCGGGGGGAGAGGGGACTTTCGGACGGGGGCGGTCAGCAAAGGACACGAAGCTGGAGTTAGGCGGCAGCGGCGCCCCTGGCCTTCCTCACACTCTTTACTACACCCGGGACGTCCAGGCCGTAGGCGGCTTTGAGTTCCGCCTGCTCGCCCTGCTCGACGTAGCTGTCCGGGTAGCCCAGGCGGGTGACCTTGACGCCGATGATCCCTTCCTCCTCGAGAACCTCCAAGACGGCGGTGCCAAAGCCCCCCTGCAGCACGTTGTCCTCCAGGGTGAAGAGCATCCCGGTGCCGCACAGCTGGATGATGAGGTCGCGGTCGATGGGCTTCACGAAGCGGGCGTTCATGACGGAAAGTTCCACCCCTTCCTTGGCGAGCTCCTCGGCTGCCTCCACGGCCGCCTGCACCATGGTGCCGATGGCGATGATGGCGCCGTCCTTCCCTTTACGGACCAGTTCCCCCTTGCCGACCGGCAGCTCCTTGAAGATCTGGTCGATGGGAACGCCGAAACCGTTGCCGCGCGGGTAGCGAACAGCGGCAGGGCCGTCCAGGTTGAGGGCAGTGAACAGCATGTGCTGGAGCTCGTTCTCGTCCTTGGGCGCCATCACGGTGAGGCCAGGGAGCTGGCGCAGGTAGCTCAGGTCGAAGACCCCGTGATGGGTCGGCCCGTCGTTCCCGACTACCCCGGCTCGGTCGATGGCGAACAGCACCGGGAGCTCCTGCAGGCAGACGTCATGGCAGAGCTGGTCGAAACCGCGCTGCAGGAAGGACGAATAGAGGGCCACCACCGGCCGGAACCCTTCGGCGGCCAGGCCAGCGGCGAAGGTGACCGCGTGCTGCTCGGCGATCCCCACGTCGAAGAAGCGGGTTGGGAACTCCTTGGCGAAGGGGCTAAGACCGGTGCCGTCCGGCATGGCGGCGCTAACCGCCACGATCTTCTCGTTGTCACGGGCAAGCTTCCTGATCGCCTCGCCGAAGATGCCGGTGTAGGAGGCGGCGCCACCTTTCCCCTTGAGCACCTTGCCAGTTGCCTTCTCGAAGGGCCCCACGCCATGGAAAAGCGAGGGGTTGGCCTCGGCAGCCGGATACCCTTTCCCCTTCTTGGTGATCACGTGGATCAACACGGCGTCGTCGAAGCGCTTGACTGCTTCGAAGGTCTGCAAAAGCAGCGGGATGTCGTGCCCGTCGATGGGACCGATGTATTCAAACCCGAAGGCTTCGAACAGCATCCCCGGCGTAAAGAGCCCCTTCAGCGACTCCTCGGCCCTCTTGGCGACCTTCAAGGCGGAGCGGCCGAACATCGGCATCGACTCCAGGAACGCCTCCAGGTCCTTCTTCGCCTTGTGCACGAACTCGCTGGTTATGGTGCGGGAGAGGAGGGTCGACATGGCGCCCACGTTGGGGGAGATGGACATCTCGTTGTCGTTGAGGATGACCACCAGGTCCTTGTTCAGCTCGCCGGCGTGGTTCAGCCCCTCGTAGGCGATGCCACCGGTCATGGAGCCGTCCCCGATCACCGCCAGCACCTTGTTGCGCTCCCCCTTCAGGTCGCGCCCGACCGCGCAGCCCAGGGCCGCGGAGATCGAGGTGGAGGAGTGGCCGACGTCGAAGCAGTCGTGCGGCGATTCCGCCCGTTTGGGAAAGCCGCTGATGCCGCCCAGCGTGCGCAGGGTGCCGAAGACCTCGTTGCGCCCGGTCAGCAGCTTGTGGGCGTAGGCCTGATGGCCCACGTCCCACACGATCTTGTCCAGGGGGGAGTCGAAGACCCGGTGCAGCGCGATGGTCAGTTCCACCACCCCCAGGCTCGGGGCGAGGTGGCCGCCGTTGGCGGCGCAGGTGTCGATGATCCGCTCGCGGAGCTCGGCTGCCAGCTGGTCGAGCTCCCGCAGCGAGAGTTTCTTGAGCTGACGCGGATCGGTGATCTTACTGAGAATCGACGGCATTTACGATTTCCTCTTCACGATGTAGGAAGCGATGGCCCGCAGTGGCTCTGCCCGCTCGTCGAAGCCAGCCAGGGCCTCCAGCGCCATATCCACCAGCTCCTGCGCGCGCGCCTTGGATGCCTCCAGCCCGACCAGCGCGGGATAGGTCGCCTTGCCGCGCGCCTCGTCGGAGCCCGCATCCTTGCCGAGCTCCTCGGTGGTCCCTTCCACGTCGAGGATGTCATCGGCGATCTGGAAGGCGAGGCCGATGGCCTCGGCGTAGCGGGTAAGGGAGGCCAGCCGCTCCTCGTCGGCACCACCGAGGATCGCTCCGGCCCGCACCGAGGCGCGGATCAGGGCGCCGGTCTTATGGGTGTGGATGTAGGAGAGGGTAGCGATATCGATCTGTTCCGGCTTCCCTTCGCTCTCCATATCGACCACCTGGCCACCGACCATGCCGCGCGAACCGGAGGCGGTGGCGATCTCCTGGATCACCTTGATCCTCGCCGCCGGGTCACCGCCGTCCTCCTTGGAGAGGAGGATGAAAGCCTCGGTGAGCAGCGCGTCGCCGGCCAGGATGGCGGTCGCCT
The DNA here is from genome assembly GCF_035254065.1 of Geomonas sp. Classification (GTDB taxonomy): domain Bacteria; phylum Desulfobacterota; class Desulfuromonadia; order Geobacterales; family Geobacteraceae; genus Geomonas. The sequence continues at coordinate 6,098 of NZ_DATFBA010000341.1, read as the reverse complement.
CGCCGTACACCTTGTGGTTGGTGGGGTTGCCACGGCGGAAGTCGTCATCGTCCATGGCGGGGAGATCGTCGTGGATCAGCGAGTAGGTATGGATCATCTCCATGGCGCAGGCAGCGGGTATCGCCTTCTCAAGCTCCCCACCCACCGCATCGCAGGCCGCCAGCATCAGCACCGGGCGCACCCGTTTGCCGCCCGCGAAGACCGAGTAGCGCATGGAGGCATGCAGGGAAGCGGGAAGTTCGGTTGCGGCCGGGAGGACTCCCTCCAGGGCCTGGTCTACCAGCTGGCATCTCTGTGTTAAGTACGCTTTCAGATCCATTCTATGGTCTCACTTTCGGTGTAGGAACTATTTGACGTTTATATGAAGTTGGACTAGGTCTGCCCGTCCGAATGTCCCCTCTCCTTCCGGGAGAGGGAGGTAAAGGCGAGAGGCGCAACGGCTAACTACTCTTCCTCTTCGAAAGGCTTCTTGGTGAAGCTGCCGTCGCGTTGCTTGATGAGGAGTTCCACCCGCCGCTCGGCCTCGTTGAGCTTTTTGCTGCAGAATGCGGAGTGCTTCACTCCCTCCTCGAAAGCCTTCAGGGAGTCCTCCAGGGAAAGCTCCCCACCTTCGAGTTTTTTAACGACTTCTTCGAGCTTTTTCAGCGACGTTTCGAACTTCTCTACCGCCATCAGGCACCTCTTTTAAAAAAGAACAACATTATACTGATTGCAGTATGTGCGTCAAGGATTGTTGCAGTCTTGTTTACCCCATCCTCACCCCTGCCCTCCCCTTGAAAGGGAGGGAGAGTTGCTGGTTGGATAGATAAGTCGCTTTAGGGGATAAGCCTCGGCATCAGCTTCCCTGCCGCCCAAGCGTCCCCTCCCCTTCAAGGGGAGGCATGCCCGCCGTAGCCTTGGTGAAGGCGGGGACAGGGTGAGGATGGGGTTCCGCTGGAATTTCTACCGGAGGCAGCGTCTCCTCGACCCGGCACAGCGCCCCTCCGGCGGCGAAATTGAGTTCCAGCCGATCCCCCGGCGCGATCTTGCGGCTGTCCCTGATCACAGTGCGGCGCGGCAGTTTCCTGGTGATGCTGTAGCCGCGGGACAAGGTGGCCAGCGGCGAGACTGCGTTCAGCGTCCCGGAGGCCAGCCGCAGGCTTTCCCCGCAGATCGCCAGGCGGCGCGTCATAGCCTGGTCCATACGGAAGGACAGGGCCTCCAGCCGTTCGGAGGTCCGCTTCAGGGTGAGAGCGGGGCTCTGCTGTGAGAGCCTGCCCGACAGGGTCACGATCCTTTCGCCATGCCTGTCCAGCAGCACGCCAATCTCCCGCACCAGTCTCGCCTCAAGGCTGTCGACCCGCTGCGCCATGTGGCCCAGAATTCGGCTCGGATCAGTTATCGCCCGGCTCAGGAGGGAGACGTCGGCCCTCATCCTGTCCAGCCGGCGCAGTTGAGCCACCTCCAGACGGTGGCTAAGCGCCTCCAGCTCGGCGGTCAGCTCCTTCTTGCTCCGGACCACCAGTTCGGCGGCGGCGGAAGGGGTCGCGGCCCGCAGATCGGCGACGAAATCGGCGATGGTGAAATCGATCTCGTGCCCCACCGCCGAAATGACCGGAATCGCGGATCGGAAAATGGCGCGTGCAACGACCTCTTCGTTGAATGCCCACAGGTCCTCAAGGGATCCGCCGCCGCGACCGACGATCATGACGTCGAGGTTGCCGACCCGGTTGAGGTCGTCAATGGCCTCGGCGATTTCCAGCGCAGCGCCTTCCCCCTGCACCCGGACCGGCGCGATCAGGAGTTGGACATTGGCGAACCGGCGGGAGAGCACGGTGAGGATATCTCTGATGGCGGCACCGGTCGGCGAGGTGACCACCCCGATCCGTTGGGGGAGTTTCGGGATCTCCTTCTTGTGCAGCTCGGAAAACAGCCCTTCCTTGGCCAGGCGTTCCTTGAGCTGGATGAAGGCAAGCTGCAGCCCCCCGATCCCCTGCGGCTCCATGTACTCCGCCACCATCTGGTACTCGCCGCGTGGCTCGAAGACCGTCAGGCGGCCGCGGACGATGACGCGCATGCCGTCCTTGGGGACGAACTTAAGCGTGCGGGCGGAGCCGCGGAACATAACGCAGCGAATCTGGGCGCCGGCATCCTTGAGGGTGAAGTAGCAGTGCCCCGACTGCGGACAGGCGAAGTTGGAGATCTCCCCTTCCACCCAGACCTGGTCGAAATTCTCCTCCAGCAATCCTCGGATGAGTGAGGTCAGCGCGCTGACGGTGAGGACACGGCGCTCTTTGAAAAGTTCCATTCAGGCTCCACACGGAGGATCAAGGGGATCAGCTACAAAACTTGGCAGCTGCCGTCCACTACCTTGGACATTCCCTCTCCCGACGGGAGAGGGTCAGGGTGAGGGGAAATGGCACAGAGAGAGTGCTACGTGTTGTCGGGGATTGCACTGTGCTATTGTGAAATTGCGTGACTGTCACAGTAATTGAGACATCCCTCACCCGGCCTTCGGCCACCCTCTCCCGGAGGGCGAGGGATTGAGGGCGAACACTTTCTAAAGGGCATCCCCGTACACTCTGAGCATCTCTGTGAGTGATCGTTTTATAAGCAGAAGTTGAGTTTCTATCATGTGCGGCACTCACTGTCAAACCGGTTGACCGACCCGGTTCTCGATGTTAATATGCGCGCCATGAAAAATTACCCTTATGTTATAACGGTCTCCTCTGAAAAAGGGGGAGTGGGCAAGACGACTCTGGCAACCAACCTGGCTATCTTCCTGAAGGCGATCGACGAGGACCTGCCGGTCTCCATCTTCTCGTTCGACAACCACTTCACCATCGACAAGATGTTCGCCATCAAGGGACAGAAGCAGACGGGAACGGTTGCGGAGCTGCTCCAGGACACCCGGGGTTGCGACCTTTTGCACACCGGCCAGTACGGCGTGAACTACATCCCCTCCTCCAACTCGCTGCCGGACCTGAGGGGAACCTTCAAGGGACCGATGGTGCTGGCGCGGATACTGGCGGAATCGGAGATCCCCGGCATCCTGATCGTGGATACCAGGCCGGACCTCGACGTCATGACCCAGAACGCCCTCTTCGCGGCGGACCGGGTTCTTGTCCCGATCAAGGACATGGCCAGCATGGACAACTGCAAGAACATCTTCGAGTTGTTCGACAAGCGCGGCCTGGACCGCAAAAGCCTTTCGCTGATCCCCTGCCTGATCGACGAGCGCATCAAGTTCGACGGCATGTTCAAGGACCAAAAGACGCTGCTCAAGGCCTTCGCCATCAACCGCGGCTACCGCTGCTCCGACACCTTCATCTCCAAGAGCCCGAAGGTGGAGAGTCTCAATACCAACCCCGACGGCAGGATCTACCCCATCCTCACCCACGGGCGCGGCACCGACGTCTACGGGCAGTTCACCGCCCTGGCCCAGACCGCGGTCGCCGAGTACAAGGAAACCTCGGAGCCAAGGGCGCTGCTGTTCGACAACTGGCAAAAGGAAGAGGACCAGCGCAAGAAGGAAGCCTATTTCGGCAGGCTGACCGGCCTGAAGAGCGAATGCCTGGTGTGCGGCAAGGAACTCGGTCAGGAATCCCAGATCGCCTACTACTGCGAGAGCTCCGATGGCGCGACCTGCGGCTATATCGAGGCAGACTGCTTCACGAGCTTCCTGCTGTCCGCCATCTTCAGGATCGACCGGGAACTTCCCGCCGAGGACCCGACCCGCATGATGATCCACCAGACCGCGCGCCAGTCGGTTTTCGTGCTCAACCGCGGCGAGGAGGACAGCACCGACACCATCCATTTCCACCGCTTCGACCTGCAGGGGAATGAACTGCTGAAAAAGCAGTATCCTCTGGCAGACCAAGCTGGGCAGGATCTGCTGACCGGCATGGTTACCGGGACCCTGGGGGGATACGAAGGACAGCTGAGGGATGCCTTCCTGATGGTGCATCCGGTGAGCGGCGACAATCCGGCCTCCATCCTCGTTGAGGATAACTACCGGGAGATGGTGAAGCTGAAAAAGAGGATCGCGGCCCAAGTTTCGGCAGTTTAGCAACCGGGAAGGGACGTAAGCGGACGTAATCGCTAATAGTAGAGAGAAAAGGCACCCCTCACTGCAGATGGGTGCCTTTTTTTCGTTTGATGCCTTCACGACAGCCAGGTACCCACTCGTCCTGACTCTCTCCGGGAGAAGGTCCGCCTATTTCACCAGGGTCGAGACATAGACAAAGGTGATGCCGGATTTGGCCAGCTCCGGCATTGCTGATTTCAGCGTCCTGATGGTGGCCTGGTGCGGGTGGCAGATCGCTATCGCTGCCCCGCGCTTTCTGGCAATGCCGGCAGCCTGCATCAGCTGCTTCCTGATGGCGGCTTCGTCCTGCACGTTGTCCAGAAAGACCTGCCGCTCCGCGCATTTCATTCCCAAAGTTCGAGCAACTCTGTATCCCGCCGACTTGGGCGCCGTCCTGCTGTCGATGAAGAAGACCCCCTTTTCCTGCAGCACCTTCAGCGCCACCTCCATCTTTCCTGCATCCTGGGTGAATCGGGAACCCATGTGGTTGTTGGCGCCAATGGCATAGGGGACCGTGCGGAAATAGCCGTTCACCCGGTCGGAGATCTCCTGGTCGTCCATGGAGAGGAGCAACCCGATGCTCTCCATCCGCTGCTTAGGATACCCTTCGGGCTCCATCGGCATGTGGATCATCACCTGGTAACCGGCGCCATGTGCGGCTTCGGCGACCCCTTTGGCATGTGCGAGGCTTGGAATGACCGAGAAGGTCAGCGGAAGCTTGATCGACATCAGCGCCTGGAGTTCCTGCAGGTTGGTCCCCATGTCGTCGATGACGATGGCGACACGGCCGGGCCCTTTTGCCTGCGGTACCACCGGAGTCTCGGGCTTGGCGACCGAAGCAGGCTTGGCGGCGGGAGCCGTGGGGGAGACTGACGAGACTTGGGCCTGAACGGGAACACGGGGAGGCAGTGGCTGCCGCTCAGTCGTGACCTGTGCGGGTTTCGACTTCGGCTGGGGAGCAGGCTTGCGGCTCTTCTGCAGCAGGAAATAGCCCCCGACTATCAGCACCGCCACAACCGCCAGCGCGACGAGCGCCTTCCCTCCCCCCTTAGATGATTTCCGTCTGTTGATCGCCCTTCCCCTACCCTTGCGTGCCACAAAACCTCCTACTGCTGCATGCGGCGGCCCGACGCCGGTCGTCGCGAATTTGTATCGTCCCGCAGCCGACCAGCGGCTGAGCGGTAGCAGATACTATAGGGACAAGCGGTTCAATGCAACACATTTGAGGGGCACATGGGGTAGTTGAAAAAAGGTACCAGTTAGCTATAACTCATGGATGCCTTTCACCATTTACGGTGTGGAGTTAACCAGGAGGATAAGGTGGCCGAGTGGCAGGACAGTCTCAGCATAGGGGTCTCTGAGGTCGACATCCAGCACAGAATGCTGTTCGAGCAGTTCAACACCTTCGTTGCGGCCTGCGGCAGGCAAGAGGAGGAGGACGCCATCTACCGTCTATGCTGGTTCCTGGAGGCATACGCCCTCGCCCATTTCAAGGACGAGGAAGAATTGATGCAGCGGGTAGCTTTCCCCGATTTTGAGAAACACCGGGCACAGCACCTGGCTTTCGCCGCGGAGGTCCGCAAACTGAAGAAACAGCTGAAGGATGAAGGCCCTCAGCAGAGCCTGGTATCTGCCATCACCAACTTCATGGCCGGATGGCTGGTGAGGCATGTCTCGACCATGGATAAGGCACTAGGTAAATTCATGGCGGACGGGGGGATGACCACCAATTTCTAAAAGCAAAGACTTCATAAGGCGCCAGGCCCGCCAGCTTCTGTCCAGCCTGATTCATTCACCTCTCCTAACTCTCCACTCCCACAATATGCATCCTTACTCCACGCCCAACAGACTGGTATTGTTGACGACACGGTCTCGCGATCGCCATTAAAATTGTTGATAAAATGGGCCGGTCTACGGTAAATTACGACCTGGCGTGACTATCCTCGCCTAAATTAACTTTCCGGAGAATTACTTTGGTTCAGTGGCAAGACTCTTTATCAATCGGTGTGCTGGAAATAGACATCCAACACAG
>NZ_DATFBA010000340.1:0-22675 GCF_035254065.1 Geomonas sp. | reverse complement strand
TACCAACCGGAGCTGACTGTCAACCAAAAGTTTTTCAGTCTCGAAATTTCTTTCGACAGTTAAAGGCTTTAAACCTTTGCCTGTCGACGGTCCATCTCGTCCAGTTCGTATGCGGTTGTCAGTGAGCCGTGCTGCGAAGTCCCGTTTTATAGCAAAGGCATTGCGCCCCGTCAACCCTTTTACTACTAATTTTTTCTAACCAAATTCCACCATCACCAACCACTGATCAATAGGCCGCATCGCTGCGGCACCTCAGTGCCCAGCGGCGTACCAGATCATGACAGTATCCTTCGGTGGTGGGGTTGGATAGGTTCAGTCCGGGCAGCGATAACTCATATATCGGCAGTGAGGAAGATAAGGTTAGATGATAGTGCGGATTTTTTCGGTGTCAAAGGGAGAGGTGAATTTTTTTGAGACCCCGAGAGCCCAGCGTTGGTGAGGACGAAAACGTTCGTGCTGAGCGTGTCGAAGCACGATCTCCAACTTTTGCTGACATAAAAAGCCGTGGTTACTTTCATGCCCCCTTCGACAAGCTCAGGGCGAACGGCCCTTACTCTCTTACTAGGGACAGAACCGGAGGGGTGGGACTTCCCTCACCCCCGCCCCTCTCCCGGAGGGCGAGGGGGGAGATGATAAGGAGCGAGGGGACGGTTTAAAGGAGTGGCTACCCTTTGGTGTAGAGGACGGCTACCGCCCGGGCGCGGACTTCACCGACCGACACGTAGCCGTGCGGCTCTGACGACTCGTAATAGATACTGTCGCCGGGAAGAAGCCGCATCACCTGGTCGGCGTAGTGGAACTCCAGCTCGCCTTCCAGAAGGTAGAGAAACTCGACACCTTCATGGCTGTAGAAAAGGGACTGGTCCCAGGCGCGCTGCTCGAACTCGACCAGGAAAGGCTCCACCTTCTTCTGGCGCATGCCGGGAGCAAGCGGCTTGTAAAGATAGCCCTGCACCGAATCCTTACCGGGGCGGCGCTGGGTCCCTACCGACTGCTCACCGCGGGTAAGCACGAATTTCTGCCGCTCGTTGGACTCCTCGAAGAAGTAGTGGATGCCAACTTTGAGCCCCTTGGCGATCTTCAGCAGCGTCGCGATGGGAGGAGTTACCTGGTCGTTCTCGATCTGCGACAGGAGCGGCTTGGAAAGGCCTGTGACATCGGCGAGGGCCTGCAGAGTGAGCCGCTGCTCCTGACGCAGCCCGCGCACCTTTTCGCCCAGCTTCATCTCCCGAATTTCCTGCTTTATCTTCTCTTGCACGTGTACACCCCCAGAGTGCATATATAGGCAAATCCGCATTCGACGTCAAGGCCTATTTACAGCCCAACGACAGAGCTTCGCACCTCCCGGAAGGGGTTGACATCAAACCGGTTTTTGACTACGATTTTTTCTTCCGGTCCCACCTGAACTTCAAGGAGCCACCACATGAAAAGCGCCCGCTTGCTTATCGCCTGCCTGATCATCTCCAGCGCACTCTTTGGCTGCAAAAAAAAGGAAGGGACCACCTTCTTTGAATCAAATCGCAAGGAGAGTGTCGAGGCGCCGGTCAAGGAGGTCCCCAAGGACATCCTCGCCACCCAGCAGGGCTTCATCACCCTGGTGAAGGGGGTCACCCCTTCCGTGGTGAACATCTCCACCGTCGGCAAGAAGAAGCTGGTGCGCCCCTTCTTCGAACAGTCCCCTTTCTTCGAGGATTTCTTCGGCGAGCGCAGCCGCCCGCGCTACCAGCGCGAGAGCAGCCTGGGGTCGGGCTTCATCATCAACAAGGACGGCTACATCGTCACCAACGACCATGTGGTCCGTGACGCGGAGACCATCCAGGTGAAGCTCTCCAACGAGAGCGTCTACACCGGCAAGGTGGTCGGCTCCGACCCCAAGACCGACATCGCGGTGATCAAGATCAACGCCAAGGAGGCGCTGCAGCCCGCGGTGCTGGGGGACTCCAGCAAGCTGCAGGTCGGCCAGTGGGCCATCGCCATCGGCAACCCCTTCGGGCTCGACCGCACCGTCACGGTCGGCGTGGTCTCCGCCACCGGCCGCTCCAACATGGGGATCGAGGCCTACGAGGACTTCATCCAGACCGACGCCTCCATCAACCCCGGCAACTCCGGCGGTCCGCTGCTCAACATCTACGGGGAGGTGATCGGCATCAACACTGCCATCGTCGCCTCCGGCCAGGGGATCGGCTTCGCGATTCCGGTCAACATGGCCAAGCAGGTCATCAACCAGCTGATCACCAAGGGGAACGTGAGCCGCGGCTGGCTGGGCATCTCCATCCAGTCGGTCAACGACGAGATGGCGCGCTCCTTTGGCCTCCCGAAGACCTACGGCGCACTGGTCAACGACGTGGTGGCCGGCAGCCCGGCGGCCAAGGCGGGGATCCAGCAGGGGGACGTGATCACCAGCTTCGGCGGGGAGACGGTGAAGGACGTGCGCCAGCTGCAGCGGATGGTGGGTGAAACTCCCATCGGCAAGAAAATCCAGGTGGAATTCTATCGTGAAGGTCGAGCCATGAAGGCCACCGTGGTCGTCGCGCCGGCCGAAAACGCCCCGGCCCAGCCTCAGAGACATCAGCCCGCCGAGAAGGAGGCGACTTCGCTGGGCTTCTCGGTGCAGGACCTGGGGCCCGACCTGCGCAGCCGGGGAGTGACCGGCGTGGTGATAACCGACATCGAGGAGGGGGGAATCGCCGAGGAGGCCGGGATGCAGCGCGGGGACATCATCGTGTCGGTCAACCAGAAGAAGGTGCATAACGTCGCCGAGTATCGCAAGGCCATCGATGCCGCCGCAGAGCGGGGCGCCGCCGCCCTCCTGGTGCGCAGAGGAAACGCCAACATCTACTTCGCCTTAAAATTACGGTAGTATCTTGGGCGAAAACTGCGTATAGTGGTGCGGCACCGACCACAGCAGGAGGAGCTCCATGAGCCTCATTGACAACCGCGACCAGGCCAAGAGACTGGCCCGAGCCATCATCTCCGACGTCGCCATGTACAACCGCGACAAGGTTGAGCAGGGGATCAAGGAGGACAACATCTTTGAGCTGCTGGAAGAGCCGCTGACCGAAGGACGGGAACACTTCCAGTCCCGGGTCACCCCGGAAATCGCCGAATCGAACATCTTCGACATCGCCATTGTCGACGTGCTGATAAAACGGGCGGGGAAGATTGAATCGCCGATCTGGTAGCACGTTACCCTTTCTCCGCTGACCAACACACGGGCGCGCTTCATCCTTGAAGGCGCCCTCGCTTTTTTATCAAGAGGATTCACTCCTCGGAGAAGTTGATGCAAACAATTGAACTGACCTTTCCCTGCGGGTGTGACGCCGAACGGCTGGACGCATTCATCGCCCGCAACGTCGACGACCTGACCCGCTCCGCCGCCCTGCGGCTCATCGAAACCGGCTTTGCCACCGTCAACGGCAAACAGGAAAAGCCATCCCTCAAACTGAAGGCTGGAGACCAGGTGTCGGTGAGCATCCCGCCACCGGTGCCGGCGGAACCGCAGCCGGAGGAGATCCCGCTTACCATCCTCTACGAAGACAGCGACGTTGTGGTGATCAACAAGAGCGCCGGCATGGTTGTGCACCCGGGCGCGGGGAACCCCGAAGGGACCCTGGTCAACGCCCTGCTCGCCCACTGCAAGGACCTCTCCGGGATCGGGGGGGAACTGCGCCCCGGCATCGTGCACCGCATCGACAAGGACACCTCCGGCATCCTGGTGGTGGCGAAGAGCGACCGGGCCCACAACGCGCTCGCCGAACAGTTCAAGGCGCACACCATCAAGCGGGTCTACCTGGCGCTGGTCTACGGGAGCCCCAAAGAGGATAAGGGGCGCATCCAATCCGTCATCGGCCGGCATCCCAGCGAACGCAAGAAGATGTCGGGCAAGGCGCGCCACGGCAAGGAGGCGGTCACCCACTGGCGGGTAGTCTCCCGCTTCCCCGGCATGACCCTCGTAAAGCTCAGGCTGGAGACCGGGCGCACCCACCAGATCAGGGTGCATCTGTCGGAATCGGGCTTTCCGCTGGTGGCCGACGAGGTCTACGGCGGCGGCAGCCGGCTCTCCACCGTGAAGGACCCGGTGCTCAAGCAGATGATCAAGGCGATGGGGCGCCACGCGCTGCACGCCAAGACGCTGGGCTTCCTGCACCCGGTGAGCGGAGAGTACCTGGAGTTCGACTCGGAACTGCCGGAAGACCTGGCGGGGATCGTGGAGTACCTGGAGAACAAAAGCCAATCAGACTGATCGGTCCGCGCGGACCGATCCGACCTATTTAATAGAAGAAGAGAAAGGAACAACAATGGAAATGCAGAAGGCAGGAAAAATCCAGTTTCTTAAGCCGAGACTCGGCGGGACCACTGCGGTGGCGGGCTTCACCACCCGTCACGAAGGGGTCTCGCGCCCTCCCTACAACTCGCTGAACCTGGGCTCCAACACCCTCGACTCCCCCCATAACGTGGAGGGAAACCGCAGCCTGCTCGCCCGCAGCTTCGGCACCACGCTGGACCGGGTGCTCACCGTGACGCAGGTGCACGGCACCGATCTGCTGGTCATCGACTCCCCCAACCAGGAACTCTCCCACTTCCTCAAGCTGGAGTGCGACGGCATCGTCACCAACCAGCCGGGCATCATGATCGCGGTCTGCGTGGCTGATTGCGTCCCCATCCTGCTGCACGACCCGGTCAAAGGCGTCGTGGCCGCGCTGCACGCGGGGTGGCAGGGGACGGTGGGCAACATCGCCGGCAAGGGGGTCGAGGCCATGACCAAGATGTTCGACTGCAACCCCAAGGAGATCCTGGCGGCCATCGGCCCCTCCATCGGCCGCTGCTGCTATGAGGTGGACGCCCCGGTCCGCGACGCCTTCCAGAAGGCAGGCATCCCCTGGGATCTCTTCACCACCGCGAACGGAGAGGGGAAATGGCAGCTCGACCTGGCGGCGGTGAACCGCAAGCTCCTCACCGACGCAGGCCTCGCCGATGGACAGGTCCAGTCCACCGAACTCTGCGTCTGCTGCAACCAGGAGCTCTTCTTCTCCTATCGCCGCGACGACGGGGACACCGGCCGCCAGGCGGGCTTCATCATGCTGGAAGCGCAGCAATAAGCTGTGGCACTTGCCGCGTGCTTCTGCTATAAACGGGGCACTGTCTCAATGAATGCTTCACAGGAGGGTTCAACGCCATGCGGTACGTTTTCAAGCTGGTCCTGCTCTTCGCGGTAACTTGCACCTTCGGTTGCGCTCACAACTACTACAATATTCCCCAGGAAACGGTGGAGAAGAAGATCAGGGTGATCGGCGTCGCCCCCTTCTTCACCGACGCCGACTCCGACCTCAAGCACCCTGAAAAGGCGGCCGTGGTCACCCTGGTCCGGACCGTCAACAGCAAGAACGAGAAGGAGCTGATCGCCCGCCTGCGGGATACCGGCATCTTCTACTCGGTACGCCCGGTCGAGGGGGACCCCACCACCCTGTTCGCGAAACTGGTCGCCAGCCGCGAACGGCGTGACGACGCCGGCATCATCTACAACAAGTACTTCTTCAAGAAGGACGAACTGAAGCAGCTGATGACCGAGAACGAGCTGGACGCGATCCTGCTGGTCACCGTGAGCGGGCTCACCAAGCGCGACAAGGTCTACGCCAGCAACTTCCTCTCCTATCTGGAGACCGACTACAACTACCTGACCATGACCGCGCAGCTCATCGACCGCGAAGGGAGCACCATCTGGGAGTATCCGAACTTCAGGCGGAGCGCCCTCTCCTACACGCTGCTGTTACCGCTTCAGTACCCGGACTTCGATGAAGCGGCGGCCAACCTGAGCGAAAAGGTGGACGTGAAGTTCAAGACGGTCCCGGGCATCACCGCGGCCTTCGCGAAGACCGAGTCCTCCGCAGCCAAAGGGCCGGACGTCTCCAAGCTGTACGCCACCCAGTACGACGAGATGATCACCCTGCTCACCCCCTACAAGCCGCTGTTCGGCGGCAAGAAGGACGCCCCGGCCCCCGCGCCGGCACCGGTGCCGGTCGAGCAGACGACCTCGGTCCAGCCGGCGGCTTCCGAACCGGCAGCGGCCACGCCCAAAGCGGCTGAGCCGGCACCGCAAGCTGCCCAGCCGGCGGCGGCACAGGCGGCACCGAAAGCTTCCGCGCCGTCCACGATCCAGTCGGGCGACATCGTGCCGGAGCAGCCGGTCAGCGGCGACGTCGTGCCGGAACAGCCGGCGAAGTAACCAACCCCATCCTCACCCTGACCCTCCCCTTGAAGGGGAGGGGACGGAAGTTCGAAACAAAAGAAAAGGCGGCAGTGGAAATCACCACTGCCGCCTTTCTTATTTACTCTTTTCGTGCTCCCCCTCGCCCCCTTGGGGGAGAGGGCTGGGGTGAGGGCGGGACTTTTCGGTACCTTGAGGCACCCTCACCCGCCCTTCGGCCACCCTCTCCCCTAAAGGGGCGAGGGTATATCTTACAGCTCCTCGTAGTCCTCCAGCTCTTCCTCGGTGTCGCTGTCCGACTCCTCACCCTCGTCGTCGGCGTCATACTCCTCGTCGTTCACCCGCTCCAGAAACTCCTTGTTGCTCTTGATGAGCCTCTGGATCTCGCTGGCCAACTCCTCGAGGTCGTCGTTCTCGACGGTCATGCCTCGACCCCTTTCCTGTGCAGTGCCTTCCGGTAGAGCTCAAGGTACTTGTGCACGGAGTGCTGCCAGGAGAAATCGCAGCTCATGCCGCGGCGCATCAGCTTTTTCCAGAGGGGCTTGTCCTGGTAGGCGGTGATCGCCCTGCTGATGGCGTCCCACAGGGCATCGGCAGTGTACTCCTCGAACACGAAGCCGTTGGGTGTCTTGTCGGTCTCCATGGGATCGCAGACGCTGTCGGCCAGCCCGCCGGTCTTGCGCACCACCGGTACGCTGCCGAAGCGCATGGCGATCAATTGGCCGAGCCCGCACGGCTCGAAGAAGGAGGGCATCAGGAACATGTCGCTGCCGGCGTAAATCTTGGGGGCCAATGCATGGTTGAAACCGGTGGAGAAGGCTATGTTCCGGGCACCGGCCGCCTTGGCGTCGTTGAGCGCCTTCAGGTAGCGCTCGTCCCCGGAGCCGAGCAGCACCAGCTGCAGCGGGGCCTTGGAGAGCACCGGAAGGAGCTCGGTGATCAGGTCGAAGCCCTTGTGCGCCACCATGCGGGAGACCATGCCGATCAGCGGTGTCTCGGGCGCGCTGGCGAGCCCCATCGTTCTCTGCAGCCCGATCTTGTCAACCACCTTCCCGGAGAGGGAGGCGTGGCTGTAGTTCTTCATGATGTCCTTGTCGGTCGCCGGGTTCCACTCCTCGTAGTCCACGCCGTTCAGAATGCCGTACAGGTCGTCCTTCCTGGTCTGCAGAACGCCATGCATCCCGCACCCCATCTCGGGGGTCTGGATTTCGCGGCAGTAGGCCTCGGAAACGGTGGTGACCAGGTCGGCCGCCACGATCCCACCCTTGAGGAGGTTGATCTTGCCGTAGAACTCCAGGTTGTCCATGGTGAAGCATTCCTTGGAAAGCCCCATGGTCTCCAGCGCCTCTACCGGGAACAGCCCCTGGTAGGCGAGGTTGTGGATGGTGAAGATGACCCCGGTCTTGGTGAAGAAGGGATCGTTCTTTCGCTCGTGTTTCAGGTAATGCGGGATCAGCGCGGTCTGCCAGTCGTGACAGTGGATGATGTCCGGCCGGAAATCCATCTTCTTCAAGAGCTCCAGGACGCAACGGCAGAAGAAGGAGAAGCGCTGGGCGTTATCAGGGTAGTCCCCACTGGGGGTGCCGTAGAGCTCCTCGCGGGAGAAGTACTCCTTGTTCTCGATCAGGTAGACCGGGATCTCGCCCAGGGAGGCCTGACGCAGGAACCCTTTCTTCTCGATGCCGTCGACGAACACCGAGGCGCTCTTGCGCCCTTTGCGGACGGCCATGCCACCCCGTTCCACCACCGAGTAGAACGGCATCATGATGCGGACATCGTGCCCCAGGCTCCGCAGGGTTTTGGGAAGGGCGCCGGCCACGTCGGCGAGTCCGCCGGTCTTGGCGAAGGGGGTTACCTCGGAAGCTACAAAAAGAATCTTCATGTGAAATCCTCTAACATCTTAGAATTACATGATATTTTAAATTAGAAACGCGTTTAAGTAAAGGTTTTTCTAGAACAGGGGTGCGCGGGTGCGGAACCCCTTAAAAGAGCTCAGATTTCCCAATCAAGCGCAGCGAGCTTGTCTCCGGCATAACTCAAAACCAGCGGCGTATCCACCGGCCAGCGGCCGACCTCCTGCCCGTCCCGGGAGAGGGTAAGTTGGCAGAGAAGCTGGTCCCCGGGGGCGATCTTCAGCGCCTTGAGCGCCAGCCGCGCCTTGGCGATCCTGCTAATCCGGTACTGGCCGGACAGGCCGCTGGGCCGCCAGCCGCCCGCTTCCTTCACCAGCAGTTCCGCCTCCCCGCCTGGCAGCTTCATGTCCAGGCGGAGTTCGGTTCCGTGGGTGAGGTGCAGCGAGAGGAGGTCGTTTTCCCTGAGCAGCTTCTCCAGGGACTGCACACCGTCGATCCTGACATAGAAGTGGTCGTCGTCGAACCCGTAGAAGAAGGACTGCAGGACGCTCTCGCTGGCATGCATGGCCGAGGAGAGCTTGGTCAGGTCGTAAAGCCCGGCCGCCAGCCACTCGAAGTAGTCGTTCGCCCCCTCGCCGAGGGAGGGGGAGATGAAGGCGGAGGGTTCGCGTACGAAGCCCGCCGGAAGCTGTCGCTTGATAGGCTCGGCGAGCTGGGGGGGGACCTCCAGGCCGAGCAGGCGGTAGACGTTCATCAGGTGGCTGCGGAACAAGAGGTCGAAGCCGGCCGCGTGGGCGGAGTAGTGGTCGTCGCCGTACCACCAGAACCAGTCGCTCCCCTGCGCGGCGTAGAGGGACTTGCAGACGAGCCTCGCCGTCTCGTCGTCCGATTCGCCACCGGATAACAGCAGGGCCACCGCCGGGCTCTTCTGCACGGCGGCCTCGCGCGCCGCCGCCAGCAGGTCCCACCCCAGGTTCTTTTCCGCATGCCCCACCCAGATGGCGTAGTCCGCGTTGATCCAGGAGCCGGGATGGACATGCCCCAGGCTTTTGCGCTCAGGCACCCGGTCGAGCACCTCCGAGAAGGTGGCCAGTTGCAAGCCGGGGGTCGCGGTCAGCGCGCGGTAGAGCCTGGTCAGGAAAGGAAAGCCGTTGGAGGGAAAGTACTCCCAGGCGTTCTCGCCGTCCATGATGATGGAAACCACCCGGCTGCCGTGGCAGCGCTGCCGGACCCCTTTCAGGCGGGCGAGAAAGTCCGCCACCGCCCGCTCGGTCTCCCACTGCGAGTAGGTGAAGCCGATCAGGTCGGAAAGGGTGTGATCCCGGAAGAAGAGCGCGATGTCACGCCCCTCCTGGAAAAAGGAGTAGGGGTGGTAGAGCGCTTCCTGCTCCCGGCCCAGGCCGCCCGGCAGGGTGCGGGAAAGCACCCACTCGTCGGAGGCCGACCAGTCGAGCCCCTTCTGCGCCATGATGGCCAGCGCCTCGTCGCTGACCGACCCCTCCGAGGGCCACATCCCCTGGGGCCGCAAGCCGAACAGCTCCTCGAAGCTTTTCAGCGCCCGGGCCACCTGCGCGCGGGCGTCCTCGGGGTAGCGGAAGGGGGCTTTGGGGAGGGTGGCCTTGGGGAGGGCGACCTTGGCGAGGCGGGTGTCGCACAGAAGCGGCAGGATCGGGTGGAAATAGGGGGTCACCGAGAGTTCGACGGCCCCCTCCCGCTGCAGCCGCTGGTACAGGGGGATGATCTCGCCGATCAGCTCACGCTGGGTCTGGAAGAGGAGGTCCTTGTCGGCGGCGGTGAAGCCTCGTCCCTTGCGGATCAGTTCGTTGAAGAGGGGGTAGCGGCGCCGGGCCGCCTCGCCGGTCCAGGTGAGATAGAACCAGACCTGCAGGTCCATGATCTCCTGGTCGCCCAGCCGCTTGACTGCGTCTTTCCCCGCCCCCTGGCTGCCGTGCCCGGCCAGGGAGTAGAGCTCCAGGTAGCGCCGGTGAGGCTCGATCATGCGCTGCCGGTTGGCGGAGAAGAAGTTCTCGATGATGAAGAGGCGGTCGTCCTCGCCAAGGTCGGCGGGGTCGAGGCAGGCGCGGGTCAGGAAGGGATCGGTGGCGGTGCCGGCCGCGTACTCCAGCAACTGCTCCAGCAGGGAAGGGACCAGGTTGAAGGTGACCTTGACGCCGGGGACCTCCGCCACGATGGCCGGCATGTCGTAGTAGTCCTTGACGGCATGCAGGTAGGTCCAGGGGAGGATATACCCCCCCTGGACCGGGTCCTTGTAGTAGGGCTGATGCATGTGCCACAGAAATGATACGTAGAGCGGTTCGGTCACGGGCACCCCTTGAGACAGGTTCTATGTTCTGTGGTGTTCTAGGTTCTACGTTTACAAAACCTGTCAGCCCGCCTCCCGAGCTTCCTGCACTCCCAGCAGTTCGCCTCCCGCTTCCGCTCCACGGTTACCATAGAACAGAGAACCTGTTCCTGCGCCTGTTCCGGTTCCTGTTCCTTACTGGGGCAACTCCTTCTTCCAGCTGTCCACCTTCTGCATGTACTCGGCGAGCAGCCGCTGGGCCACCTTGGGCTCCTTGGCCTCCGCCACCACGTGGATCACCGGCTGGTACTGGTCGGGGAGCACCAGCACCCAGTCCTGCCCGAAGGCCACCTTGATGCCGTCGATGAAGCTCGCCTCTTTTTCCAGGCTGTCCTCGCTCATCTTGCGCATGATCCCACCCTTCTTCTCCCAGACACAGGGGACCTTGCCCTGCAGGAAGCTGGTGCGGGGGACGTCGGAGAGCACGCGGGAAAGCGGGACGCCGGCGGAGGCCGCCAGTTCCACGGTCTTGGCGATGGTGAACATGCCGTCGAAGGCTGCCTGGAACTTCGGGAAGGCGAAGCGCCCCCCCATGGAGCCGGCCATCACCACCTCGGGCGAGATGGCGGTCTCCACCATGGAACGCTCAGAGCTCTTGGTCCGGCGCACCGAGCAGCCGTTCTCGGCCGCCATCCGCTCAATCACCGAGGGGGCGGAGACCGGCACCGCGAAGGCCCCCTTGGCGCCGCTTCTCAGCATAAGCGCGGTCATCAGCGGCAGGAGCTCCTCGGGCTGGTAGATCTTGCCGGTCTCGTCGATCAGCACCACCTCCTCGGCGGTGGGATCGAGCCAGAAGCCGGCCTTGGCCTCCAGGGTGACCACGATCTTGGAGAGCTGCAGCAGGCTGTTGGGCTTCTCGTCCAGGCTCTTGAAACCGCGCGGCTCGTCCAGGTAGGTGTTCAGGCCGATCACCTCGATCCCGAGTTCGTTGAGGATCTGGGGGAGTATCTGACCAGCCACCGAATGGTTGAAGTCGATCACCACCTTGGGGGCGCTCTTCCTGATCAGTTCCTGGTCGAGGCCGCGGAAGAAGCCCTCCCGGTAGAAGTCGACCACCTGCGGCAGCTCGGTGATCCCCCCGGGCTCGGTGTGGTGGGCGCGGCGGAAGTTCTCCTTGTAGAAGATGCGCTCCACGTTCTTCCCCATGGAGCTGGAGAAATCGAGCCCGTCGGCGTCCAGGAAGACGATCTCGGTGGTGGCCGGGTCCTCCTGGGACTGGCGGAAGTGGACCCCTCCCACCTCACCGAAGGTGCGCAGCTTGTAGCGCAGGATGGGGAGCGAGACCAGCCGGATGTCACGCACGTTGACGCCGGCGGAGAGGATCCCGCCCAAAAAGCTCCTCTTCAGCATGCGCGACGAGAGGGTGGAATCACGGCCGACCAGCACGTGGCTCCCCTTGGGAAGCGAGGTGCCGTAGGCGCAGCCGAGCTTGGCCACGAACTCGGGGGTGAGCTCGATATTGGCGAGCCCCTTCACCATCTCCCCCTCGAAGAGCGACTTCTTCCAGCGCTCTCCCCAGATCAGGTTGCCGGTCACCGTGGAGCCCGCCTCGATCACCTTGCGCGGCCAGACCTTGACGTCGCGCTTGATGTAGCTCTCCTCGCCGATGGAGGTGTCGTCGGCCACCACTACCCCTTCCTCCATGACCGAACCGGCCCCCACGCTGACGTTGTTGCAGATCACGCAGTCGTTGATCTTGGTCCCCTTCTTGATGTAGACGTTGTCCCAGATCACGCAGCGGTTCAGCTTGGCGCCCGGTTCGATGGTGCAGTTCCTACCCACCACCGAGTCCTTGAGTTGGGCGCCGCTCTTCACCTGGGTGTTGTCCCCCACCACCACGGTCCCCTCCATCTCGGTCCCCTCACCGAGGCGGACGTCCAGCCCCAGGCGCAGGTCCTTGCCGATCGCCTCTTTCTTGGCCTCGTCGACCTTGACGCTCACCTTCCCCTTCAAGATGTCGTGGTGCGCCTCGCGGTAGGAGTCGGTGTTGCCGATGTCCCGCCAGTACCCCTTGATCGGGTAGCCGAAGAGCGGCGACTTCTTCTTCAAAAGGAGCGGGAAGAGGTCCTGGGAGAAGTCGAAGTTCTCCCCTTCGGGGATGTACTTGAAGATCTCTGGCTCCAGCACGTAGATGCCGGTGTTGATGGTGTCGGAGATCACCTCGCCCCAGCCGGGCTTCTCCAGGAACTGGGTGATCCGCTTCTCCTTGTCGGTGATCACCACCCCGAACTGCAGCGGGTCCTTGACCGAGGTGAGGGTGATGGTGGCGAGTGCCTTGTTGGCCTCGTGGAAGTCGATCACCTTCTGCAGGTTGAAGTCGGTCAACAGGTCGCCGGAGATGATCAGGAAGCGCTCGTCCAGGTACTTCTCCGCGCACTTGACCGCGCCGGCGGTCCCCATGTCCTCGAGCGGAGTGACGTAGGTGATGCGCACACCGAGGTCGGCGCCGTCGCGGAAGAAGTTCTTGATGACGCTCGGCTGGTGGTAGAGGAGCATGACCAGGTCGGTGATCTGGTATTTCTTCAACAGTTCCACGATGTGCAGCATGATGGGGCGGTTCATCAGGGGAACCATCGGCTTGGGGAGGTTGCAGGTGAGCGGTTGCATGCGGGTTCCGAAGCCACCCGCCATAATGACAGCCTTCATAGTCACTCCTGTAAAATCGAGATTAAGATTCGAACAGCGAGATTAAGATTTAGCGCTTGAATGAGTTTGCAAGGGTTGGGAATGATACGGCACGGGCGAGAGACCAAGATAGAGATGAAAAGCCGGTGACGGTTTTCTTAATCTTAATCTTAATCTCAATCTCGCCTTCAAGCCCCGGCCGCGGCCTTCTGCTTCTTGGCGAGCACCCGCTTTATCTCGTCCTTCAACTCCTGCAGGTCGCTTGATTTCACCACGTAGCCGTCGGCGAGCCAGGCCGAGAAGTCGTCCTTGTAGCAGGAGAAGGCGGTGCAGAGGATGACCGGCAGGGTCTGCCGCTCCTCCACGATCCGCTTCAAAAGCTCGATGCCGCTCTCGGTCTTCAGCTTGATGTCCAGCACCACCAGGTCGAAGTCGCTCTCCTGGAGTCGTTCTACGGCCTCCGTGGCCGAAGCGGCGGTCACCACCTGGTAACCCTCGTCGCTCAATTCCTGCGCGTAAAGAAGCCTGAGGTTGGCCTCGTCGTCCACCACCAAAAGTTTAGCCATGTCAGATCGTCTCCTTTTTCGTTGAAAGCCTGATGCTGTAGGTGTTGCCGCCGCCGGGGTTGCTTAGGATGGCAAGCGAGCTTCCCTGTCGTTCCAAAACTGTCCTGCAGAGCGAGAGACCCACCCCGCCCCCCAACTCCTGGGTCTGGAAAAAGGGGGCGGTGAGCGCTTCCTGGGCCTCCGGGCTCAGGGTCCTGCCGCTGTCGGTTATCTTCAGCAGGACGCTCTCCCCCGCCGACTGGCTTTCCACCCGCAGCGCATTCCCACCACCCTTCTCCATGCCGCTGATCGCGGTGGTGACGATGGTCCTCACGCAGTAGCTCAACTGCTTGTAGTCGATCCAGACCATGGGGAGGTCGCTGGCGAGCTCCACCCGGCACTCCGCCCCGGCCTGGCGCAGGGTCTCGGCAAGCTCGGCCAAGGTCGAGGTCACCAGCTTGTTCAGGTCCCAGAAGTCCATCACCGGGAAGAGCGACTCCGAGTAGTCGAGCACCTCGGTCAGCACGGTCTCCAGCTGACGGGTCTCCCTGACCATCGACTCCAGGTAGCTCCGCTTGTCGTCGGCCTCCGGGGTCCCCTTCAGCAGGGTGCGGGCGAAGCCGCCGATCACCATGAGCGGGTTCCGGATGGAATGGGCGATGCTGGAGGTGATCTTGCCGACCAGCGCCATCTTCTCCATCTTGACGATCAGTTCCTGCTGCTCGCGCAGCTTGACGTTGGCCGCCTTCTGCTTGTCGACCTCCTCCTGCAACCGCTCGTAGAGGGAAGCGCGCTCAAGGGCGAAGGCGACCGGGAAGGCGAAGGTCTCCAGCGACTGCATGTCCTGCAGGGTGATCGGCTTGTGGGTGATGCAGTTGTCGGCGATGATCACGCCGATGCGCCGGTTCCTGGAGATGAGCGGCATGACCAGGAAGCAGTCCACCCCCAGGATGCGGGCCAGGCCGCGGTCGAGGTCGGGGTTGTTGAGGGCGTTTTCCACCAGGATCGGTTTCTTCCCCTGCAGGGCTCGGTTGAAGATGTGCCCCTGGTCGGAGAGCGGCACGGTGAGCTGCTCGAGGATGTCGTGGAACTTCACCTTCTCGGAGTTGAGCTTGGTCTTCTGGAAGTTCCTCGCCAGCTGCTTCAAGGTGAAGTTAGAGCGGCTGATATCCTCCCAGGTCCGCCAGGCCTCCTCGTAATCCTTGGGACCGACCCCCAGGTACCCCTTGATGTTGCGCCGTTCCTTGTCGGTCATCAGCAAGAAGGCGCGGTTCATGCCGAACCCCTTGCCGGCGGTGATGGCGGTCATGGCCACCGAGAGCACCTCGTCCAGGTCCAGCGAGGTCTGCAGCACGAGGCTCACCTCGCGCAGGAACTTGATCTCGCGGTTCTTGCTGTTCAGGAAGCTCAGCATGGTCCCCATCTGGGACTTCTGCTCCTGAAACTCGTTCAACAGGTAGGGGAGCACCTCGGAGAGCGGGTCGCCCGACTCCTTCAGGCGGGCAAGGTCGTTCTTGAAGCGGGGGCATTCGACGCACTTCTCGACCACCCTGCGCCGGTGGGAGGTGTAGAGATCCTCTTCCCCCTCCCCTATGTACGGGCAATCGTCGGGAGAGATCTCCTCGTGACTCCAACAGCATTCCCAATCCAAGCACCCCTCCAAACATCGCACCATTGATCTCGCGGCAGGGGCAAATTATAGCAGGCTCTCATGTGGAATCAAGATTATTCTTCGTTAATCTGTAAAAATGTTAATTAACATTTTAGATTCAGGCGGTTAGCGGGACAGCGGGTAGGGAGGGGGAAACGGGGGAGCCGGCCGCGGCTCTAGCCGCGGCCGACGCGCTTCTACCGTAAGTGGGCGCAACGAGTGGTGGTTTGGGAAGTAAGCGGGCCGATAGTCGGCCTAAGGGTGGTCGGAAGATGAACGGTGGCGACAGCGCGCTGTCATGAAAGGGGTTACTTGCCCGCCACCATCTTGAGCTTTTCCATGTTGAGGATGGTCACCTTGTTGCCATCCAGCTCGATGACCCCCTCGTCCTTCAGCTTCTTGAAGGTACGGGAGAGGGTCTCGCTGACGGTTCCCAGCCGGGAGGCGAGCTCCCCCTTGCGCATGTCCAGCTCCAGGTAGGTCTTCCCCTGGAAACTGGTGCTCTTGCGGGAGGCCAGCTCCAAGAGGTAGGAGGCGAGCCGCGAGGGGGCGTCGGCGAAGGAGAGCTCCTCGATCTGGCGGGCGAACTTCCTCAGCAGCAGGGAGAGGGAGGCGATCAGGTTCACCGAGAAGCGCGGGTTTCTCTCCAGAAGCCCCATGAAGGCGCCACGCGAGAAGAAGAAGACCTCCCCCTTCTCCACCCCGCGGGCCTCCGCCGGGTAGCGGCCGTCGCCGAAAAAGGCGGCCTCGGCGAAAGTCTCCACCGGGTGCACCATGTGCAGCACCTTCTCACGCCCGTCGGGAGAAATCTTGCAGAGCTTGATGGCGCCGGAGGCCAAAAGGTAGAAGCCTTCGGCCTTCTCTCCCTCCGAGAACAGGGTCTCCCCCTTGGCGAACGGGCGCCGGACGGCGATCTCCACCACCTCGGCCAGGTACTCGTCCTCCAGTCCTGAGAACAGGAGGGCCTTCTTGATTATCTGTGCGGTTTCCATGGCACCTTTGTACATCAGATCAAGATTGAGATCAAGATTAAGAAGATCGTTTTGGAGAAAGAATGGTTCCTCAGGGCACCCCGCGGGGACGAAGCAGCCCATCCTCACCCCCGCCCTCCCCTTCAAGGTGAGGGCCAGGGTGAGGATGGGCCTAGTAAGACGCAGGCGGACGGTGTAAGGGCTTGAAGATGTTGATTAACTCATGTATCATGCGTGGATTCATGAAAAAGACGATCAACGCCTACATTTTCAAGGAGATACCGCCCCCCTTCCTGGTCGGCATCGGTACCTTCACCTTCGTGCTCTTGATGGGACGCTTCCTGAAGCTGGCCGAGCTGGTGGTGGAAAAAGGGGTGCCGCTTGGGGATGTGGCCTGGATGGTGCTCTACCTGCTCCCCTCCTTCTGGCTGTTCACCATCCCGATGGCCCTTTTGATGGCGGTGCTGCTCGCCTTCGGGCGGCTGTCCAGCGACAGCGAGGTGACCGCCATGAAGAGCTGCGGCATCAGCCTGTACGGGATGCTCCCCCCCGCGCTGATCTTCGCCTGCTTCGCCTGCGCGGGCTGCCTGGCCATCGCGGTCTACGGCGTTCCCTGGGGCAACAGTTCCTTCAAGAACCTGCTGGTGGAGATCGCACAGAACAGCGCGGGGGTGATGGTCAAGGAGAAGGTCTTCAACGATGCCTTCCCCGGCATGGTGATCTACGCCGACGGCTTCGACAACAAGAGCCGGAGCATGAAGGGGATCATCATCCATGACGAGAGAAACCCCAACCAGCCCGCCACCATTTTCGCCAACAGCGGCGTGCTCCTTTCCGACCGCCGGGCCCACGCCATAGAGTTCCACCTGAGAAACGGCAGCATCCACCGCCCCGGCGAAGGTTCCGACGGCTACCGCCTGGTGGGATTCCAGGAGTACGACATCCGGGTGGCGATGAAGAGCGAGCCCCTGCAGATCAAGGGTGAGGGGGAAATGACCCTCTACGAGCTGAAGCACCCCCCCTCCTACTACAAGCTACTCGACCCCAAGCTCACCCGCTCGCTGCTCCTGGAGTATCATAGCCGGCTGGCGCTCCCCTTCGCCTGCCTGGTGTTCACCCTGCTCGCGCTGCCGCTCGGCATCCAGAACAGGCGCTCGGGCCGGGCCGCCGGCTTCTCGCTGAGCATCGGCGTCATCCTGCTCTACTACGTCACCCTCTCCGCCTGCAAGACCTTGGGGGAGAAGCAGTTCTTCACCCCGGCGCTCGCCTGCTGGACTCCTAACCTCCTGTTCCTGCTCTTGGGCATCTACCTGCTCAGGAAGGCGGCCGCTGAGGAGCCGCTGCCGCTGACCTTGTTCATCGCCCGGCTGAAGACCCAGCTGCCGGCCATCTTCGGCGGGAGGGGGAGAGGATGAGGATACTTTCCCGCTACGTCGCCAAGGCCTACCTCAGGATGTTCGGCCTCTGCCTGGGCGCCTTCATCGCCATCTACCAGGTGGTCGACTTCATGGAGAAGATCGCCCGCTTCACAAGCCATGGCGCGCACTGGTACCACATCGCCCTCTTCTTCGTCACCAACACCCCGGAGATCATCAGCCAGGCCCTGCCGCTGGCCGTACTGATGGCCACCCTGCTGACCCTGGGGACCCTGTCCATGAACTCGGAGCTGACCGCCATGCGCAGCTGCGGGGTGAGCCTGGCCCGGATCGCCTCCCCCATCCTGGGCATATCGCTCATCCTGAGCCTGGTCAGCCTGACACTGGGAGAAGTGGTGATCCCCAAGACCTACGCACAGCGGATCTACATCCAGGACGTGCTGATCCAGAAGAAAAGCCCCAACACTTATTTCCGTCAGCACAACATCTGGCACAAGGAGGAGGCGGCCATCCTGAGGGCGAGCCTGTTCGATCCCGCCAGCAACCAGCTGAAAGGGGTCACCCTGTGGGAGCAGGCGCCGGGGACCAGCGCGCCGCTGCGTCGCACCGACGCCGCTTCCGCCATCCTGGACCAGCGGGGGTGGGTGCTGCAGGACGCGGTGGTGCGTGACTTTCAGGGGGGCGAGATCGCCGCGACCAAAAAGGCGTCGCAGTTGCGGGCCGACCTGAAGCTGAAGCCTGCCGACCTCAAGGTGCTGGGGAAGTACGCGGACAGCATGACCATCGTCCAGCTCAGCCGTTATTGCGAGAAGCTGAGGGCCAGCGGCTACGATCCGACCCGCTACCTCGCCCAGATGCACAGCAGGTTCTCCATGCCGTTCGGCTGCGCGGTGATGGCCTTTTTGGGGATCCCCTTCGCCCTCAGAAGCGGCCGCTCCAGCGGCATCGCGGTCGGCATCGGCCTCTCCCTGGGGATCGGCTTCCTCTACGTGGTGGTGAACTCGGTGATCATCTCCTTCGGGCAGGCGGGGGTACTCCCCCCCATGGTGGCTGCCTGGACAACCAACTTCATCTTCCTGGTGGTGGGGGTCTGGCTCTCGCTGACCGTCGAGAATTGACAAGGCCGCCGGTCGGTGCTTTATTAGATTGAGGCGAGGTTTTCTTTATTAAATTCGGGAGGCCACCGTGTTCCGTCACCTGCTCAACGCCCTTTTGCTGTGCGTCCTCTTCTCTGTCGCCGCACTGGCCCAAGGGGCGCCGCCAGCCACCGCCACCGGCAAGCTCCCCCCCCTGACCATCCTCAGCATCATCCCCGCCCAGGGCGAGCCCGGCACCGCGGTGAGCGTGAACGGTACCGGCTTCACCGCCGCCACCAGCGTCTTCTTGGGGAGCAGACAGGTCCCCGCGGCGGCGAGTGCGGACGGCCGCCTTCTCTCCTTCGAGCTCCCCGAGCTTCCCGCCGGCGCCTACGCCCTCTACATGAAGCGCGAGGACGGCACGACGACCCGCGCCTTCAACTTCACCCTTTTGTCCCCCACGCCGACCTTGACCACCCTCTCCCCCAGCACCGTGGTCGCCTGCTCCAGCGGGCGCGAGCGTGAGGTGGTGGTGTCGGGGACCAACTTCCAGACCGGCAGCCGCGTCCTCTTCGACGGAGCAGCCATCGCCGGCCGCTTCATCTCTCCCACCGCCATTGCCTTCCTGGCCCCACAGGTGCCCAGCGGGCTGCACCAGGTGCAGGTCGTCAATCCGCCCAACACCGCGTCCGGGGCACTGGCCCTGCTGGTAGACGGCAAACCGGAGATCCTCAACATCACCATCGGTGCCGACCACGTGGTCTACTACGACATGGTCATCAACGGCAGGAACTTCTTCTCCGCCTCCACGCTGGTTGCCAACGGCGTCAGGGTCACCACCGCCCAGGCACCGGTGGGCGAGCAGGACCAGATACTGTTCAGG
The DNA here is from genome assembly GCF_035254065.1 of Geomonas sp. Lineage (GTDB taxonomy): Bacteria > Desulfobacterota > Desulfuromonadia > Geobacterales > Geobacteraceae > Geomonas. Next base: position 3,128 of record NZ_DATFBA010000340.1, on the reverse strand, counting down.
GGGTGCAGCCAGATCATCTACCAGCGCCACCCCTACGACTCGACCCCGCGCCCAATGATGCTGCAGATCGTGAACCCAAACGGCGACGAGAGCGAGCCCTTCGCCATCACCGCCCCCTAGTCCGCTCCCTTACCTTCCTCTCCGTGAAGAACCCATCCTCACCCTGTCCCTCCCCTTGAAGGGGAGGGGAATGTCCGTCGGCTGTCTCCAGCGAATACCAGCCGTTCCCCCTCATCCCTTTCTTCTCGAGAAGAACCTGCAGGTGAACGGGGTGACTCTTGGATGATACGCGGCCGTCGGCCCGGGAGATGACAATCCCCGGCACCTCGTCGCGCAGGATCTCTCCCTCCCCTTCAAGGGGAGGGTCGGGGTGAGGATGGGGTTGCTCTGCTAAGGGATGGAAGATTCAAGACAGGAGGGACGATCTTTAGGGTGGTGTGCTGGCCTATCTCAGCCGACTGGCTCCTCCAGCACCACCAGGTAGCCGTCGGGATCGAAGCACCAGAGTTCGCGGGAACCGTACGGCTTGAGCTGGAGGGGATAGAGGATCTCCAGGTCCTCCTCCATCAGTTCCTGGTAGATGTCCTCGATGCCGGTGACCTGCAGGTGCAGGGTCATGCCGACCCCGCGCGGGAAGTTGTCGATGCGCGCCTTCAGGATGGGATGGGCCCGGCCCACCGCCGATTCCTGCACGAAGATCACCTGGCAATCCCCGCTGCAGTTGAGCACCAGGTGCTCGGGGGCCCCGAAGGAGGTGACCGGCCGTTCGACCGGCAGATCGAGGATCCCCGCGTAGAAGGCCTCGGTGGTGTCGAGGTCGGCGACCGAAAGCTGGATGGATAAAGGGGATCTGACCACGGTTGCCTCCGCGCGGCCGCCTACTCGGCGGCCGCGGGAAAACGGCTAGCGACCCAACAGGTCGGAGGTGTAGCGGCTGATCACCACCAGCGAGTTGGTGAAGATCAGCACGCCTACCAGGATCATCACCAGCCCGGTGCAGATCTCGAAGATCCGGATGTGCCGCTTGAATCGCCGGAAGAAAACCAGGAACTGGTGCATGGCCAGAGCGGCCAGGAAGAAGGGAAGTCCGAGGCCGATGGAGTAGGTCAACAGTAACCACACCCCCCTCCCCTCGGTGGCCGCCACCGCCAGGATGGTAGCCAGGATCGGGCCGATGCAGGGGGTCCAGCCGGCGGCGAAGACCACCCCCACGATGAAGCTCCCCAGGTAGCCGGCCGGCTTTCTGTGCAGGGTGATCTTCCTCTCACCCAAAAGCATGCCGATGTCGAAGACGCCGGAGACGTGGATGCCGAAGATGATGATGAGGATGCCGCCCACCCGCCTGATGGCGGTCTTGTGCTCGTGCAGGAAGTCGCCCAGGAAGCTCGCGGAGGCTCCCAGCAGCACGAAGACGCAGGTGAAGCCGGCGATGAAGATCAGCGAGTGGATGATGGTCTGCTCCCTCACCTTGTGGGTGGGGTGCTCGGCGTTGAGGTCGGCGAAGGAGAGACCGGTGATGTAGGTGATGTATGAGGGTATCAACGGGAGGACGCAGGGGGAAAGAAAGGAGACCACCCCCGCCACGAAGGCGCCGATGATGCTGATGTTCGCGTCCATGCTACCCCTCCTAAAAATGCTGTTGTTCTATGTCCGGCAGGCTACTTTTTCCTGGTCAGCTCGTCAAGCGCGGAGACCACTTCGGGCGAGCTCCAATCCATCGAACCTACTACCTTTTTTAGTATAACACCCTTCTGATCAACCACAAAAGTCTCCGGCACCCCGGTGGTGCCGTAGATCCTGGCCACCTTGCCGTCGGTGTCCAAAAGGGCCGGCAGGGTGACGTTTTCCTTCTGGAAGAAGGAGGTCACCGCCTCCTTGCCCCCCTCGTCGATGGAGAGGCACAGCATCTGGAACGGCTTTCCCTGCATGGCCTGGTTGAGCTTCACCATGGAGGGGATCTCGGCCCGACAAGGCGGGCACCAGGTCGCCCAGAAATTGACCAGCACCACCTTTCCCCTGAGCGAGGAGAGTTGGACCGGCTTGCCGGAAAGGTCGTTGACCGTGAAATCGGGGGCGGGGTTTCCCTCCACTGCGGGCAGGGCGGCCTGTTCCTTCTTCTTGCTGCACCCCAAAGCGACCAGCAAAACCGCCACCAGCATGACGGCAGAAATCCAACGTTTCATCATTTCCTCCCGGGTTGCATGATATGGTACTTTTCCATCCTGTAGATCAAGGTATGACGCGGGATGCGGAGAAAGCGGGCCGCGGCCGTCTGGTTCCAGTCGCAGCGGGAGAGCGCCTCAAGCACCGCTTCCTTCTCCAGCTGCTCCAGCGAGTAGCCATCGGCGGGGAGCCTGAGCACCCCCCCGACATCTCCGGCGGCTGAGGAGAGTTTCTCCGGCAGCTCGTCGACCCCGATCTGGTCCCCTTCCCTCATGATCAGCAAGCGCTCCACCGTGTTCTCCAGCTCGCGTACGTTGCCGGGCCAGCCGTAGGCCAGCAGCCGGTCGAGTGCCGCCTTGGAGAAGGTCACCTGCTCGGCGCCGAACTTCGCGCAGAAGTAGCGCAACAGGAGGGGGATGTCCTCCACCCGTTCCCGCAGCGGGGGGAGCTTGATGGGGATGACGCAGAGCCGGTAGTAAAGGTCCTCCCGGAATCGCCCCTCCGCGATCCACTTCTCCAGGTCCGCGTTGGTGGCCGCCACCACCCTCAGGTCGATCCTCTGCGGCGCGCGCCCCCCCACCGGCTCGACCACCCGCTCCTGCAAGACGCGCAGGAGCTTGGGCTGGAGCTCGACCGGCAGGTCGCCCACCTCGTCGAGGAAGATGGTCCCCCCCTCGGCCAGCTGGAACTTCCCTTCCTTGTCACGGATGGCGCCGGTGAAGGCGCCTTTGAGGTGCCCGAACAGCTCGCTCTCCAGGAGGTCTCTGGGAATGGCGGCGCAGTTGACGGCCACGAAGGGTGCGCCGCGGCGGGAGGAGCCTGAGTGGATGGCACGGGCCACCAGCTCCTTGCCGGTGCCGGATTCCCCGGTGATCAGCACGGTCGCCTCCGTGTCGGCCACCTTGCGCACCACCGAGAAGACCCCCTCCATGGCGCGGGAGGTGCCGACGATGCTCTTGAACTCG
>NZ_DATFBA010000339.1:0-9618 GCF_035254065.1 Geomonas sp. | reverse complement strand
CTAGATATAATTATTTGCAAATAATATGTCTGTGTAATTGCCTTTCGCATATGGGATGATATTACTTATGCCAGTTAGTTTAGCCTCACTAGCTATCTCTCATTCCTGAAACCACGGCTTGAGAGTGCGTTGCATCTGTTGCAAACAAAACTAAGGCCAAACCCCGGGCGACCGGGGGACGGAAAGCCAACGGGACTGTTTGGGATGTCGTAATGTGATGGGCTGCAGTTTCGCTCATTAGAGTGAATACCTGGATTGCAGGATTCTCAGTCGGCCGGGTTGCCGAGTTCGCCCCTCGTGATGGGCGTAGACTCCGCATGCCCGGCCGTTTGTGTTTCATCCATCCAGAAGTATCCGAAGCCAGGACCGCAGAGGGCCTGAGCAGAAGCGATAGGTGGCCCGGACGAAGAGATCGCGACGAAACTGTTAGTGGCATGTTCCAAGTGTGGCACTACACCCTCCGCACGGAGAGAAAGGAGGATCAGATGAAAAAGAAAGCGAAATATGCAGCTCCGAAAGTCGTTGGCAGTGCCATTGTTCATCCCTGCTGAAGGGATATCGGTTATGGGGGGACACCGGGTACCGAGCTCGGTGTCTCACTATCTAGAAACAACGATGATGGATTTAAACATCATCGATAAAATGACATCTCTCGAATTTCACTACAACTAGCCGCAAAGAGGCCCGACCATCCTGAGTAACCAGGGAGGCACCGATGAAAACGGCAAAAATGATGCTTCTTTTTTCTCTCTGCCTGATTTTCAATGTGTGGACGGTAAACATGGCAGAAGCCGCAAACGGCACCTTGACGTTCACCTACAAGTATCAGGACCCTGCAACGGGTGCGATAAGCCCCGTTTCTGCGGCCTTTGTCTACTTGCATAGCTCCGCGAAGCCGCCTCCGATGGAGAAGTACTTTGCTATGGCAGACCAGATCCTGTGGGGATCGTACGGAAACGGCAACTACCAGGTGTCGATCCCTGAGGGGACCTGGTACGTTCGCATCAACCAGCGGCTAGACCCCACCAAACGAAACTCGTTAGGGTCGAAGGGGCCGCCGAGAACGGGGGATTTTTCCTGGATCTCAGGTGTTCCCATTACCATCAAAGCGGGCCAGACGGTGCCGCTCGGCACCATTTACGCCACTCCATTCAACGGAGCGTCGACAACCCTTACCGGTACCGTCAAGAACGCCAGTGGCGCGCCTTTGTCAGGTTACTACGTTCGAGTGCAGACGGAACCGTGCGTATTCAATACGAACTGTTCCAACGATGCAGCCTATTGCGAGGAATTTACCAACCAGTGTGGACCGGCTAAGTACATGTCGCTGGCTACCGACGCCACCGGCGCGTTTTCGGTCAAGCTGAGAGATCCCGGCACGTATTACGTCTATACGAGCAACTGTTTTCCTGACGGCAATCCCGGTTGTTCTGGGTATTGTGCTCCTGCCTGCGTGGGGTATGCCTACCCAACTCCGATTACGGTACAAAGGGGAGACACCAAGACGGTGAACATCGTTGCCCATTAAAGGCAACCTCGGCAGAGGACCAGGTCAGAGGGGGCTCGCATGAAAACAGCGATAGCGTTTGCCCTTATCCTTTCGGCAGCCACAGCGGCAGCCGAAACGAAGATCATAGAATATCCAGACCATTACTACGCGGAGTCGACCGGTACCCCAGTGGCGAAGCCTGCGTCCTCTGCTGACACTATCGCCGCTCCTGTCAGTGCACCGCCGGTCGTCGACCATCAAAAGACCACCGCTCGCCGAACGGCAGGGCCGGTCACGAATTTCGAGATGCCAGCGCAGTCGATCGATCCAGCCGAAGCGCGAACCCAGATCAACAACGAACTGCAGCGACTGCAGCAGCAACGGAGCGAACTGCTGTCCCCCCAGACAGGAGAGTCGGCGGAGTTGGCTGCCGCTCGGCAAAACAGGGCGGCAGGTGTCCTCAGGAAGATCAACAGGCTGTCGTCGGATTTGCTGAAAACGCACCCCTAGCGAGGGGACACTACATACCTCACATGCGGCCTGCGCCTGCGGCACGGTCATAACGGCAATCAGAATGCTCTTTGCCGATCTCCCGCTGGCGCAGGTCATGACCCTGATGGTGTTCTCGCCTCCGTTGAGCCTATCCACCTGTCTCGCACGCTGAACCACTCCACGCCACCCTCACCGCCACGCATCCCGGGCGGTGAGGGTGAAATAATTAAATATTACCTAGTTGTTTTTTAGGTAATACGGTGATATTTCTTATCCCTGTTAGTTAAGAATCACTCGTCATGCCTTGTCCCGTAGTGGCCGACTTGTGCTGTCGGCGTGGTAGCCCTGTTTCGTGCAGTTAAACGTGTGGCACGACTAGCTCCGCATGGAGAGAAAGGAGGGACCGATGAAGAAGAAAGCCTATGTAGCTCCGAAGGTCGTGGGCAGTGCCGATGTCCATCCCTGCTGATGGGATACCGTTTGGGGGGACACCGGGTACCGAGCCCGGTGTCTCTCCATCCCACAAGCAACCAATGACGGAACGGTAGGGCATCCATACCATGAAATGCTCCAGTTTCTCGAAACCCACAGCAAAGGCTCCTGATCATTGCGAGTTAACAGGGGGGACTGATGAAAACGGCAAGAATGATGGTTCTTTTTTCTCTTTGCCTGATCTTGAATGTATGGACCGTGAACATGGCGGAAGCCGGAAACGGCACCTTGATTTTCACCTACAAGTACCAGGACCCCGCGACCGGTGTGATAACCGCCGTCCCCTCGGCTTTTATCTACCTGCATGACGCAGCAAAGCCGCCTCCGATGGAGAAGTACTTTTCCATGGCCGATCACATCCTGTGGGGATCGTTCGGAAACGGCAACTATCAGGTGAGCATCCCTGAGGGGACCTGGTTCATCCGCATCAACGAACGGGCAGACGTTACCAAGCGGACTTCGACGGAAGCGAAGGGGCCGCCGAGGGTGGGGGATTTCACCTGGATCCCGACCGCCCCGATCACCATCAAGGCAGGCCAGACGATAAACCTCGGCACCATTTATGCCACTTCCTTCAACGCATCGCCGACCACCTTGACCGGTACGGTTAAAACCGCGAGTGGCGCTCCTCTGGCAGGGTACTACGTTCGGGTGCAGACCGAACCGTGCGTATTCAACACGAACTGTTCCGACAGTGCGAGCTATTGCGAAGAGTTCACCAACCAGTGCGGTCCTGCCAAATACATGTCGCTGGCTACCGACGCTTCCGGCGTGTTTTCGGTAAAGCTGAGAGATCCCGGCACCTATTACGTCTATGCGACGAGCTGTTTCCCCGATGGCAATCCCGGTTGTGGCGGGTGGTGTGCCCCGGCCTGTGTTGGGTACCCGTACCCGACCCCGATCACGGTACAAAAGGGAGACAGCAAGACGATCAACATCACTGCCAATTGATCGGACAGCTCAGCAGAGGACCAGTCACAGGGGGCTCCAATGAAAACGGCGATAGTGCTTGCCCTTATCCTTTCGGCAGCCACAGCCGCGGCGGAAACCAGCATCATAGAATATCCAGACCACTACTACGCCGAGTCCACCGGAAGCCCGGTGGCAAATCCTGCGTCCTCTGCTGACCGTATTGCTACTTCTGCCAGCGCACCGCCGAGCGTGGATCCACAAACGACCGCGTCTCCACGCCAGGCGGTGCCTGCCACTAACTTCGACATCGCAGCGAAGTCGATGGATCCCGCTGAAGTGGGGACCCAGATCAGTAACGAGATTCAGCGGCTGCAAAAGCAACGTAGCGAACTCCTCGCCCCCCAGGCAGGGGCGTCGTCGGAGCAGGCCGCGCTCCGGCAGGAGCGGGCCGCCGGCGCCCTCAGAAAGCTGAACCGGTTGTCCTCTGAACTGCTGAAAATACCGCAACCCTAGCTGCGACAGAAACAGGCTCCAGCCTGCTCGACGGCGGGTGACCTCCGGCGCCTGCCGTATCAACTCTGCCGGCGCAGCTGCCCACTGCTGCACGACGCTCCCCGAAGTCACGCCACCTCCCTTGCTACCCAAGCTCAACACAGACGATCTACGCCTGCACGGTGGCTACGGCCGCCGATTGGCCTCCTGCCGCGATTGCCGTCGTGCTATCCTGTGCTTAGCTGGAAAGTGGGCCGTCACGGGTGGGTTTTGTGCCATGAGCAAAGGATCGGAAACAGTCTCCTCGCTAGCGGAGTATCGCAGGAAGCGTGATTTCAGCCGCACCCCGGAGCCTTCGGGGGGCCGGGGCGGGGACGAGAACATCTTCGTCGTGCAGAAACATGCCGCCTCCCACCTGCATTACGACTTCCGCCTCCGCCTGCACGGCGCCCTGAAGAGCTGGGCCCTCAGCAAGGGACCCTCGCTCGACCCGGGCCAGCACCGGCTCGCCAGCGAGACCGAAGATCATCCCCTGGAGTATGCCGGCTTCGAGGGGGTCATTCCGGCCGGCAACTACGGCGCCGGCACCGTGCTGGTCTGGGACCGGGGCACTTGGGAGCCCCTGGAGGGGGGGAAGAGCGACTACTACCGGGGGCGCCTGCACTTCCTGTTGCACGGACAACGACTGAAAGGGAGATGGTTGCTGATCCGGGCGCAGGAGGGGGACCGCAAGTGGCTGCTGACCAAGGAGCCGGACGAGTTCGCCACCCAGCAGGACGTGCTGGCGGCGGAGACCAGCGTGGTCAGCGGGCGGACCCTGGAGGAGATCGCCGCCGACCGGGACCGGCTGTGGACCAGCGACCGGGGAGAGGTTCCCGGCCTGGAACCGGTAGGGTTCGGTCATCCGCCGGGAGGCTCTCTCCCCGGCCTGATCGTTCCCCAGTCGGCCACCCTGGTCGCCGAGGTCCCTCAGGGGGAAGCTTGGCTCCACGAGATCAAGTACGACGGCTACCGGATGGTCTGCCGGATCGGCGCCGATGGGAGAGGTGTCCGCTTCTATACCCGTAAAGGGTACGATTTCACCGACCGTCTCCCCACGCTGGCACGGGCGATGGCCAGGCTGCCGGTGAGACAGGCTTGGCTGGACGGCGAGATTGTGGTCTTCACCCCGCAGGGACGTTCCGATTTCCACGCCCTGCAGAACGCCTTCAAGCACGGAAGCGACCGCGGCGTGGTCTACCTGGTCTTCGACCTGATGAACTACGAGGGGTATGACCTGCGCGCCGCACCGCTGTCGGAAAGAAAGGCGCTGCTTGCCGAACTGATCCCCCCGATGGAAGAAGTCCGTTACGTGGATCACCTGGCCGGAAGGGGCGGGGAGTTCTACGGCGCCGTCTGCCGCCAGCAACTGGAGGGGGTGTTATCCAAGCGGCTCGACAGCGAGTACCAGTCGCAGCGCTCCAAGGAGTGGCTGAAGGTGAAGTGCGCCCAGCGGCAGGAATTCGTGGTGGGGGGCTATACCGAGTCCGGCGCCGGCCGCCCCTTCGGGTCCTTGCTGGCCGGCTACTACGATGACCAGGGAGAGCTGGTCTTCGTCGGGAAGATCAAGACCGGCTACAGCATCTCCTCCAGCAAAGCCCTGCTGGAGACTCTCAGCCGCTATGAACAGCCGAAGCCTCCCTTCGTCAATCCCCCGTCCGGGGCGGAATACCGTAACCCGCACTGGTTGCGGCCGGAACTGGTGGCGGAGGTGGCTTTTGGCGAGATCTCCGGCTCCGGGCTGTTGCGGCACGCCTCCTTCAAGGGCCTTCGCGAGGACAAGGACGCCCGTGAGGTGCGCGTGGAGCTGCCGGGAGGAACAGAATCGCCGGTAGAAGTGAGGCAGAAGCAACCTCCCGTCTTCCCGCACGAACGGATCACCAGAGACGAGACCCTGGCCTACTACACCCGCGTCGCCAGCTACATGCTTCCCTACATCGCCGACCGCCCCCTCACCCTGATCTCCTGCCGGACCAACATCTACGCCTGCAAGTTCACCAAGCACGCAACCAACCTGCCGCCGCCGGTAAAGGCGATAGATGCCGGCCACGAGGAGCGCTACATCGCGGTCGACTCGCCGGAGGGGCTCGAGACCCTGGTCCGGGCAGGGGTGGTGGAGATCCACGGCTGGCAGTCGCGCTACACGAATCTGGAGCGCCCGGACAGGTTGCTCTTCGACCTGGACCCGCCGCAGGATGAGCCGCTGCCTTGGGAGCGCCTTGCGGAGGGGGCGCTCCTGCTGAAGATCCATCTACAGGAGTACGGCCTGGAGAGCTACCTGCAGACCACCGGCGGCAAGGGGTACTACCTGGTGGTCCCCCTGCAGCCCGTTTCGGACTGGAAGCAGACCACCCCCTTCACCAAGCGGGTGGCCAGGGAGATGGAGGCGAAGTATCCGGACCGCTTCACGGCCAAACTCGCCAAGGAGGAGAGGGGAGGGCGCATCTTCGTCGACTGGATGCGTAACGGCAGGGGGGCCAACGCCGCGGAGCCGTATTCCCTGAGGGGACGGCCCGGCGCGCCCATCGCCACTCCCATCACCTGGCAGGAGCTGGTGGCGGGCATCCGGCCGGACAGCTTCCACCTGCGCGACATCGAGGCGCGGCTGGCGGCGCTCAAGGAAGATCCCTGGCCGGAATATTTCGAGCTGAGGCAGCGGTTGCCGTGATGAGGTGCCCGGGGTGGAGGGCTGAACAGCCAGATGCAATCCCCCCTGTCCCCCCTTTATCAAGGGGGGGGCGTGTAGCGGGGAGGCACGTGCTCCTGCGAAACTCTCGCTGTTAGGTCCCCTCCCCTTCAAGGGACAGGGTTAGGATGGGGGTAGGGTAGGGGACTGGCTCCGTCAGGTGCCTGTCCCCCTGTCCGACTCGTCCCGCCCACTGTACAGGGACAGGGAGAGGGTGGGGGTAGTATCCGGTAACGAAAAAAAGGGCCCGGCTTCTGCCGGACCCTTTCCATGGCGTCTGGGAAAGATGTTGTTAGAACAGCCTGAGGACTGCCTGGGATGCCTGAGAGGACATCTGCAGGGAGGTGGTGCCCAGGGACTGGCGGGTCTGCAGCATCAGCATGTTGGCCCCTTCCTGGTTCATGTCGGCCAAGGTCAGGTTGTCCGCGCCGGTCTGCAGGGTGTTGATCATGCTGTCGGTGAAGGACTGGCGGGTGGTGATGATGTTCATGTTGGCCGCCAGGGTCTGGGTGTTGGTCCTCAGCGTGGTGACCGCGGAGTCCATCTTGGCCGAGTCGGAGGTGATGTCCGAGGTGGTCTGCCAGTTGTTGCTGGCGCCGGTCAGGCTGAGGCCCGAAGAGCTGGCCAGGAAGCCGACCACGTTCAGCTGAGACGAGGCGCTCTCGTTGAAGTTGACGGTCAGGGTGTTGGTCGAGCTGAGCAGGTTGAGACCCTGGTAGCCGGAGTCAGACGACAGGTTGTCGATCTGGCTGCGTATGGTGTCGTACTGGGCTGCCAGCTTGGACTGCACGTTGGTATCGCTGGTGGAAAGGGCGGACTGTGCAATACCCTTTGCTGCGCTGATCAGGCCGGTGATGGCGGATATACCTGCGTTCGCCGCGTTGACCGTCTGTACCGCCTCGGACATGCCGTCCTTGCGGTCGGAGAGGTCGCCTGCTCTCTGGTTGGCATTCTGGGCCGCGAAATAGTTGGTCGGGTTGTCCAGTGCACTGTTTACCGCTTTACCCGAAGACAGCCTCTGCTGCGTTCTGTTCAGGAGCTGGTTCGTGTTCTGCAGGTTCATCAGGTTGGTTCTCATTCCGGCGGTGAGAGAGATATCGCTTACTGACATTGTACTTCTCCTTTCTTGGTCTTTTCCGGCTATTCTTGCCGGAGGTTGGAGTTTCGCCCGTGCTGCTGTGAATTACCCATGCTTGATCCAGTTAAACATGCCCCCTTGCACAGTAACTTCCCCCCATGCAAGCTGATTCAGAGTCTGTTCTGGACTCTCATGCGCAACTGACAATCATTCCGGTAGCTGATGAGAGTGATTATCGCCAGCGGCAGGGAAAACTTTAGAATATTTTCCCAGCATGAAATATTGTTACTATTTAATTGTAAACAGTGGATAAATCTTGGCCGAGGGTGTGAAGATGTTAATAATGGTTAATTTGATACAGTGGGAGGGGCTTTCTACGGCCGCATCAGTCAGCGAATGGCAGCAAAGGTTCCTGGGAAAAGGGGGGAGGATGCGCGCAAAGACGCGGCGCCAGGAGCCAACATCTGCTGTGAAAAGGTTTGACTTTTCACTCTAAATCTGGTTTAAGTCGACGTAGTAATATCTCTCAGTGCCATCTGGTGACAGTAGAGATATATCCTTGATTCAGGCAATGGTCATTTAAAACAGTTCAATCGATATCGATAATACTAAACCATCCGCGAGGATGGGACGGAAAGCCTAAAGGGTCTCACGTAGACAGCCGGGTTGCCGAAATATCTCACATGGATAGCGGCTGCCCTTTTTTTGTGTCCAGTTCTAATGAAGATTGCCCGATTTGTTGGGACTCGCCCCTCGCTGCCGCCGTTTTCGGCGTCTGGGGACGGCGCCCGCAGGAGTTCCCAGACGCATGAATGAAATGGCCCCCTTGGACCACATGGCCTTGAAGCTGATCGGCGGCGCCCTGACCCGTCTGGGTGACCCGCAACGGGACGAGGACCGCCTCGATCTGCTCAAGGTGGCCATTGACTGTCTGCCGATCAGGACCGGGATAACCATCACCGACGTGCGGGGAGTGATCATCTACGTGAACGCCGTGCAGGCCATCATGCATGGCTACGCCACCAGCGAGCTGCTGGGGATGGATGTCCGCCTGCTCTCCCCGGGCTGCCCCGACAGCCCCTTCCCGCAGGTGGCCCATCCGGAAACCTCCTTTTGGAACCGCGAGTGCCTGAACCTCCGCAAGAGCGGGGGGAAGTTCCCGGTGCTGCTCAGCTCGATCCCGGTCCGCAACAGCGAAGGGAGATGCATCGGCGTGGTCACCGCCTGCGAGGACATCACCGGCCGCAAGATCACCGAAAAGCAGATCGAGCAGCTTGCCCACTACGACACCCTGACCCAGCTTCCCAACCGGGCGCTGTTCATGGGGCGGCTTCAGCAGGCCATCTCTTCCTCCCGCCGGGAGCAGAAAAGTCTGGCACTTCTGGTGTTGGACCTGGACAACTTCAAGGATCTCAACGACACCCGGGGGCACGACTTCGGCGACAAGCTTCTGCAGGAGGTGGCTGGCCGCCTGAGCGGGTCGCTGCCGGAAGCCCATTGCCTGGCCAGGGCCGGTGGCGACGAGTTCGTGGTCATGCTCGGTTCGGCTGGCGAGGAGCAGGCGGCGGTGGTCGCCGAACGGGTGCAGGAGCTCTTCTGCCGTCCGTTCGTCATCGACGGGCTGCAGTTCTACAGCAGCACCAGCATCGGCATCGCCCTCTACCCCGGTGACGGCGCGGACGTGGAAACCCTCTTGCGCTGCGCCGACGCCGCCATGTACCACGCCAAGAACGAGGGGAAATCCAACTACCAGTTCTTCTCCCGGGAGATCAGCAACCGGATCGTACGCCGGGTGGCCCTGGAGAACAGCATCCGCCAAGGCATCGCCAACGGGGAGTTCTTCCTGCACTACCAGCCGCAGTGGGACCTGGCAATGGACCGGCTGATCGGGGTGGAGGCCCTCTTGAGGTGGCAGAGCCCGGAGTTCGGCTCGGTGTC
>NZ_DATFBA010000338.1:0-5163 GCF_035254065.1 Geomonas sp. | reverse complement strand
GGCACGGCAGAGACGCTGGCTATAGGCGGGGTCGCTGGTCATCGGCGGGGCCGCTTTTAGCCGGCGCGGCTACAAACCGTACTTGTCCATCTTGTACCTGAGGGTGCCGCGGGGGATCTTCAGGATGGCTGCCGTCTGAAGGACGTTGCCGCAGGCCTTGGCCAGCGCCTGCTGGATCAGGGACTTTTCGATGGCGGTGATTGCCTCCTCGAGGCCCAGATCCGGCGGGAGTGTGGCCAGGCTCGCCGGTCCTTCGGCTGGCGGAGCCTTGACCGATTGGCCGCACCTTATCTCCTGAGGCAGGTGCTCGGGGAGGAGCAAGGGACCGTTGCGCATGATGCAGATGCGCTCGATCACGTTTCTGAGCTCCCTGATGTTCCCCGGCCATGGGTACTGCTCCATCAGCTCGGCCGCTTCTGCCGAGATGCCGCGGAAATCGCGCCCGAACGAGCGGCTGAAGCTGTCGAGGAAGTAGGCGGCCAGGGCGTTGATGTCCTGGATTCTTTCGCGCAGCGGCGGGATGTGGATCGGGAATACGTTGAGCCGGTAGAAGAGATCCTCGCGAAACATCTTTTCCGAGATCTGCTGGGCGAGGTTACGGTTGGTGGCAGCTATGATGCGCACGTCGATGGCGACGTCCTTGACGGCGCCCACCCGGCGGATGATCCGCTCCTGCAGCACACGCAAAAGCTTCGCCTGCATGGCCATGTCCATCTCGCCGATCTCGTCCAGGAACACCGTCCCGTGCTGTGCCTCCTCAAGTAACCCCTTCTTTCGTCCGCTGGCTCCGGTGAAGGAACCCTTCTCGTGGCCGAAAAGCTCGCTCTCCAAAAGGGCGGCCGGAATGGAGGCGCAGTTGATGGCGATGAAGGGTGCGTCTCGGCGGTCGGAAAGGTCGTGGATGGCGCGCGCTACCAGTTCCTTGCCGGTTCCCGATTCCCCGGTGATCAGGACGGTGGAGGGGATGCGGGAAATCTCGCGGACCTGGGCCACCACCTCGTTGAAGGCCTCGCTTCTGCCTATGATCGGAGACCGTCCGGGGAAGAGGCCGTTACCGGCCTTCAGGGTGCGTACCTCCCGTTTGAGGGTCTGCGTCTTCAGTGCCAGCTTGACGATCAGCCTCAGGGCGTCCGCCTTGAACGGCTTCTTCATGTAGTGGAAGGCCCCCAGCTTGAGCGACTCCACCGCGCTCTCCACCGAACCGTACCCGGTGATGATGATGACCAGCAGTTCCGGGTCGAGATCCTTGAGCGATTTCAGCACGTCGATGCCGTCTTCGGTGCCGAGGTTCAGGTCGAGCAGGGCGAGATCGATCTCGTCCGAGGCGACGATATCGCGGGCCTCCTGTCCGGACGAGGCCGCGAAAACCTGGAACCCTTCACTGGCCAGGGTACGCTGGACGTTCTCGCAGATGAAGGCTTCGTCGTCGATGATGAGTATCTTTTCCATAGAGAGTCTCTGAAAAAACGAATCTAAGCGGATTTGTGAAGCAAAATATTTTGACCACGGATGACGCGGATTGGGCGGATTGTCACGGTTTTCAAAGAAATAAACTGTTTAGTTTTTGAATCTCAAGTCCCATCCGCTTTTAAGTCTGTTTTCCTATTCCTTCTCTTCAGCTTTTCGGTTCGGGTTTTACCGGTAGTTTCTTTTTCCGCGTCAATCCGTAAAATCCGCGTCGTCCGCGGTCGAAAAGCCTTTGACGTTGATCCGTCTCGATCTGTCTTTCTCCGCCGTTGAAGTCAGGAATTTATCGGCAGTTCGATGATGAAGGTGGTCCCTTTCCCCGGCGCGCTCTCCACCCTGATCCTCCCCTGGTGCTCCTCTACGATGCGCTGGGTTATCGACAGCCCGAGCCCCGTCCCTGCTCCCTTGCCAGTGAAGAACGGCTCGAAGATCAAGGGGAGGGCTTCCTTTGCGATACCGGGACCGTCGTCGGCGATGGTTATCACGACGCGATTTTCCTCGCTCCTGGTCACGATCTCCATGGTGCCCCCGCCGGGCATGGCCTCCTGGGCGTTCTTGATGATGTTCAGCACCGCCTGCTTGATCTGGTCAGGGTCGAGCCGCAACAGGGGGACCTCGCCTTCCTTGACGCTAAGCTGGATTTTCTGCCGTTCGCACGGCCGGCGCATGAGTAGTACGGTGTCATACACCACCTGGTTCAGGTCGCACTCCCTGAACGCCGCCCGCACCGGGGAAGAGTAGTTGAGCAGGGCGGTGATCAGACGTTCCACCCGCTCAATCTCGGCCAGCGCCTTCTTGATCATCCTCTGGTCGTCGGAGCCTGACGCCGCCTGGTCATGCAGGTCGTCGAGCAACAGCGAAATCCCGGTCAGCGGATTCCTCACCTCGTGGGCGATGCCCGCGGAGAGCTTGCCCAGCGAGGCGAGACGGTCCAGCCGCATCATCTCCTGGCGGAGCTTCTCTTTTTCCGTCTCGTTTCTGAGTGTTACCGTGAGCCCCTTCTCGGCGGCCGCCCCGATCGGGAAGAAGCCGAGCTCGAAATGGGTGAGCCCGGTCCCGCGGTCGATCCTGAAGGGAGAACGTCCGTATCCCGCGTTGGTTGCCAGCACCTGGGCGATCCGCTCCGCGATGTTCCCCCACCCCTGGTAGACCTCGGTGTAGTGCATGTCCTGGACCACGTGTGGCCCGAACAGTCGCTTGGCCGTCCCGTTCATGGAGGTGAGGCGCCCTTGCGGGGAGAAGGTGACGATGGCGCTGGAGATACTTTCCAGCACGCTTGCCTGGAAGTTCCTCTCGTCGAGGATCTCCAGGCGCGATCTGCGCAGTTCGTCCAGGGTCGTCAGCAGGCTCTGCTTGCGTAGTTCCAGTTCGTCGGCCATGTTGTTGAAGGTGCTGGCGAGAACGCCGATCTCGTCTTTCGATTTGACCTTCACCCTGACATGGGTGTCTCCTGCCGCCAGTTTTCCCGCCCCCTCGGTAAGCTGCCTTAAGGGGACGCTGATCCCCCGCGAGAGGAACCAGGCCGAAAGGGCGGCAACAAGGGCCGTGGCGAGGAGGATGAGCGCGCTGGTTCGGCGGTGTTCGCCCAACTGGCGGGTGATCATCCGGCTACCCTTGCGCGCAGCATCGTGGAACTGGTCCACCTGGAAGCCGATGGTGATGCCGCCGAACACACCGTGCTTGCGGTACTCCCCGGTGTCGTAAAAGATCGGCGCGTACGCCATGATCTTTTTGGCGCCCCCTACGTTGGTGATGTCGACGAAGCCGGACTCCTGCTTGCGGACGGCGGCGGAAACCTTGGGATAGCTGGGGTGGACGAAGCCGGCATAGTCGAGGTTGAAGGGGATGCGTCCCGCCTCGATGTCAGCTTTACTGGAGTGTTCGCTGAACGGCGGTACCTGTTTCCCGTTGCGGTCGACGCCGCGGATATCCCAGAACTTGGGATGGGTGATGATCCACCCCTCGTCGTCGAACAGGAAGGCGTAGTTGCCGCTCATGTAGGAGGGGAAAAGGGTGGAGAAGTTTTTGCCGGGGTCGACGTGCTGGGTGAATTCCATCAGGTGCCGGTGATCAAGCGACAGGACCACCATCCCCGCGAACCTACCTTCGCTGTCGAAGAGCGGCGACCCGAAGCGGATCACCCCCTCGTAGTTCTTGCCGTCGTATGCCGTCTCCGGACTGCTGGCGCCGGCCAACTGCTCCTGCTTCAGGATGTGGAAGCCGGTAAGGTGCGAGACGTAAATCTCACCCCTATGGAGAGCCCGTATCTTGGAGAAGTAGTCCTCTTTTTTGAACTCGGTGTTGGCCGGATTCGAGATGTTGCGTAACTGGGAGGCGCGGAGGAAGTTGCCGTTCTGGATCACCACCTTTTCCTGGCCGGTGCGGTCGATGAAGGCAATGCTGCGGTAGACGGGAAGGTACTTGTGGATGCCGGTGTCGGCGGTGGCGCTGGCGCCGCGCAGCCATACCTCATGCTGCACGCTCTCGTAGAAGTGCAGCAGGGCCGCCCGGTCCAGGTGCGAGCGGGAGAGGAAACGCAGGTCGCTCTCGCACTGGTGCAGGAAGTCGGAGATGTTGTCGGCCAGCACCCTTGCCCGCATCTGCAGCGACTCGGTTGCCTGGCTGTCGTCCGAGTTGGCGATCTCCGCGGTGAGGCGCGCGCTCTTCGACTCGAGGTTGGCGAGCAGGATCAGCGAGGAGACGAACAGCGGCAGCAGCGAGAGCAGCAGCGTACTGATCAGGATCTTTTTGAAGATGGTCAGTTTCGGCAAAGAGGACCTCAAAGGGGTAAAGCGCGGGAGCCAGGCTACTGTGCGGCAGCCACGGACCGTAGAGTAGCATAAAACAGCTCGTAATTATAAGAGAATCCTCGTCGCTCCGATCCATCTTCCATTGTCTCGGTTGTTCCCTTTATGCACTTTCCCGACATTTCAAGCTCTCCCTCCCCCCACGGGGGAGGGTAGGGGTGAGGGAAGCCCCGCATCTTTGGGCTATCTTCACTTCGTGGAAGGTTCCCACACCCCAACCCTCAGAGGGAGAGGGGGCGCCAGCAAAGGCGGATTGAGTTGGTGGACGGTCGACCAGGTGTGCGGGGAGGTTTTGTGTTGACTTGGCAGGAGGGGTGAATTAAGAATAGCCACTGATTTTCGCATCATATCAGGCGGGAGTGTTGGTTGGGATATAGAGATCTGGCATCGTGCGTAGCGGACCTCGAGCGTAATGGCGCCCTGGTTCGCATCAACGAGGAAGTATCGAGCGACCTCGAGATCGGCGTCATTCAGCGGCGGGTCTACCAGGCGGGAGGTCCGGCGCTTCTCTTCACGCGGGTGAAGGGCTCCAGCTTCCCCATGCTGGGAAACCTGTTCGGCACCCTGGAGAGGACCCGCTACATATTTCGGGATACCCTGAAGGCTGTCGAGCGACTGGTGCGGCTGAAGATAGATCCCCGGTCCGCGCTAAGGGAGCCGGCTTCGCTGTTCGCCGCCATCCCTGCCGCCTATCATCTGCTGCCGAAGTTCGTCTCCGACGGACCGATCCTCGGCCGGCGGACCACCATCGACCAGCTTCCCCAGTTGAAATCCTGGCCGGGTGACGGCGGTGCCTTCATCACCTTGCCGCAGGTCTATTCGGAAAGTGCCTATCACCCGGGGCTGCGCCATTCCAATCTCGGGATGTACCGCGTGCAGATCTCGGGGG
>NZ_DATFBA010000337.1:0-5365 GCF_035254065.1 Geomonas sp. | reverse complement strand
ACCCGAAAGAGTCCCCGTCTTTTTTATTGCCGTCAGCTAGCAGCTATCACGGTGCCGGTTGCAGGTTGATCTGACTCAGATCGGTGAGTTGCCCCTGCACGACGGGGACCGCTACCGACGAGTAGAGCTTGAAGCCGTTGGCGCTGACGAAGGCCTTGTAGGAGATCGTCTGGGTGCTGGGGGGGACGAAGGCGGTGAAGGGGGCCTGCCATTTGCCGCTGGTATAGCTGGAGAAGATCCGTCCGGCCGCGATGGGGTCGGTATCGTTGACGGCGCCGCGGCGCTTGATGGAAACGGTGGCGGAAGAGAAGTCCTTGAAGGTGGCGCTCACGGTGCCGCCGATGGTGCCGTACTGGGTCAACACGCTCGCCATTTGGATCAGCCGGATCCCGGTCGGCTTCAGGTTGTAGTCCCCATTACTCCGCTGCACGATAGCCGTGTTGGGATCAAAGTCGATGGCCACGGCGTTGGTCACACCCGGCTTGACCTGCAGCGGCCCGAGGATTTTCAGCCCCGACTGCTGGCCGCTGGGAGTCTTCAGCGGGATCAGGGTGGAGGGGTCGGTCTTGAGGGTGAGGTAGTTGACCGGCGCCTGTCCCTGTCCGTTCGGGTTGGGGGCCAAAATCAGTCGGATTTGGCTGTAGCTGCCAGCCGGCAGCGTGATCTCGCCCAGGGCCTGCTGGATGAACTGCAGCTGCATGACATCGATGACCTTCGGTGTGTTGAAGTGGGCGACCACCGGCAGTCCCGGATCGTTGTCGGCCGCGTTATCCATGCCGGCGGGGACGGCGCGCACCTCGCTGATCGCCACCACGACCGAGTTGTAGTTGTCGCTGGGCTTGTCGGTGATGGAGAGCTTGAGGACCCCGGTGGGGGCCGCGCTGCCGGTACCGCCACCTCCGCCGCAACCGGCCAGTTGATAGAGCGCCAGGGTCACGATGCATAAGGTAATGAGGGTCTTGAATGAACGGGTTGTGCGTGTCATAGGCTTCCTCCTGGGTTATCTCCCGATCGAGAAGATCTCGGGTAGTATCGTCTGCCAAAGGCAATTCCCGCCGATACCCAGGCACAAAAAAAGCCGGGTGCCTGAATATCGATCGATATTTCGGCGACCCGGCTGTCTCAGAGAGACCCAGTAGGCTTTCCGCCCCATCCTCGCGGATGGTTTAGTATTATCGTGTATCTGATGTAGATGGAAATTCTGGCGCGAACATAGCCCAAGGCCGGGACGATGTCAACGCCAATTTTTGGCCCCTATTTTAGCAGAGGCGCCAGCTTGTTCATGTCGAAACCGACGATCACCCTTCCGTAGACCATGAAAGTGGGGGTCGATCTCACGCTGTTGGCCTGGGCGATTTCCTGATGTTCCTTTTGCAGGTGAATCCCCTCCGGGGTGATGGGACCGGGGGTGGGGCCCCTGTCAAACTTGCCCGACTCTACCTCCAGGTAGGCCTTCTCCTTGTCCTTGGCGGAAAGGATGTACTGCGTCTTCCCCTTCGCGCCGGGGTGCATCGGCAGCGGGAGCAGGAAGATGTAACGGGTCACCTGGGGCTGGGTCCGGAAGTAGGCCTCCGCCTTCCGGCAGTAGGGGCAGTCGGGGTCGGTGAACTCGATGACCATGACCTTTCCCGAGCCAACCTTGATGGCCTTGGTGAGATCGAGGCTGTCGGCCGCCGGGGCCTTGGGGGCAAGGAGCAAGGTCAGGAAAAGGGGGGCCAGGATGAAGCGCCTGATCCGTTTGGAGATGTATTCAGTCATGTCAGTTGCTCCCTTGTTGATGGTCCCGTTGCTGGACGCTTAAAGGCCGAAAGCAGGCAGGCCTTCAAAAGCAATCCCCCCTGTCCCCCCTTTATCAAGGGGGGGACGTGATGCGGAGCATCATCGCTGATCAGAGAAGGTAACTATACTCAGTGCTTGATTTGAAGTTTCTCTAGTACCTGATGCCGAAGCCGGCAAACTCCCCGGTGAATTCTCCCGGTTGCTCGTCAAACTCGTCGACCTGGGCGGAATCAGGTCCCCTGCGGCACCACTCCACCATGGCACGGACCGCCGACTCCTCACCTTCGAAACAGGCCTTTACCGAGCCGTCCGGTTGGTTCATCACCCAGCCGGTCACCCCGTGCCGTGCCGCCATCCGTGAGGTGTGATGCCGGAAAGCCACCCCCTGGACGCGTCCTCGCACTACGACCGTGCTCCTGATGTTCACTTTGCCCCCAGTTCCTTCGACCTCGCCACGGCGACGTCGACCGCGTTGATAGTGGCAGCGCGGAAGCCGTCACGGTCCAGGGAATGCATACCGGCAATGGTGGTGCCGCCGGGAGAAGCCACGTTCGATTTCAAGACCGCCGGATGCTCCTTGGTCTCCAGCAAGAGCTTGGCGGTGCCGTACACGGTCTGTGCCGCCAAGGTGGTCGCCACCTCCCTGGTGAGGCCCTGCTTCACCCCGGCGTCGCTCAGTGCCTCGATGAAGGTGAGCACGTAAGCGGGGCCGCTGCCGGACAGGCCGGTGACCGCGTCGAGCAGCTTCTCATCAACCACGCAGGTGGTGCCGACCTGGTCGAAGATCCTGCGGGTGAGCGCGAGGTCGTCGTCGGTGGCCAGCGAGCCGCGGGAGATGGCGGTAGCCGCTTCCAGCACCAGTGCCGGGGTGTTCGGCATCACCCTGACCACCCGGGCGCCGGAACCGAGCATCCCCTCGATGGTCGCGCAGGTGGCCCCTGCCATGATGGAAATGAAAAGCCTCTCCTTCACGGAGGCGGCTTTGACCTCCTTGAGGGCGACCGCGGCCATCTGCGGCTTCACTGCCAAGAGCACGACGTCGCTGGTCTTGCAGAGCTCGTCGTTGTCACTGATCACCCGCACCCCGTATCTTTCCGCCAGTACGGCCCTGCGCTGCTCCGCCGGTTCGGAAACGGTCAGCTTCCCGGCCGGGACCCCTCCGGCCAGAAGCCCCTTGATGATCGCCTCAGCCATGTTCCCGCCACCGATGAACCCTGTTTTCATTTCCTTGTGCATCAGCCTCGCCTCCGTCGCATTGATTCTAACAAAAGATCAGTCGATAGGTAATAAAATCGGGGTCAAAAGTCAAGGTATGCTTTGCGACTGGCAGTTGATGCCGGCGTGCAGGTCATTTTGACAGTGTGTCAGTCACGGGCTCAGCAACAGCAACCAGATGATTCAGCGGAGGTCTGTGACAAAGGTTCAGCCCTGTGACACAGTTCGAGACTGTGACACTTTTCAAACCGCTAGAGCGGTACTTGTTACCATGGCGATTTCAGTTAGAGTAATGGTGGAGGTGCCCCCATGTTTGCAGGAATTACCGGCAACGTACTGGTGCTGGGACTGGTGAGCTTCTTCACCGACGTCTCCAGCGAGATGATCTACCCTCTGCTCCCCGTTTTCCTGAGCAGCGTGCTGGGTGCCGGCCCCGCCTTCCTTGGCGTCATCGAGGGGGTCGCCGAGTCGACTGCCTCCCTGCTCAAGCTCTTGTCCGGCATCGTTTCTGACCGGGTGCGCGCCCGCAAGCGGCTGGTGCTCTTCGGCTACTCCCTTTCCGCAGTGATGCGCCCGTTGATCGGGGCGGCCACCTCTCCCCTGGGGGTGCTGTTGATCCGGTCGTGCGACCGGGTGGGGAAGGGGGTGAGGACCTCTCCACGCGACGCCCTGATCGCCGACTCCGTCGATCCTACCCTGCGCGGCAAGGCCTACGGGTTCCACCGCTCCATGGACAACGCCGGGGCGCTGATCGGCCCGCTGCTCGCCACCTTGCTGCTCGCTTATTTCGTGAAGGACCTGCGGACGCTCTTCTTCCTGGCCGGGGTCCCGGGGATCGTGGTGGTGCTGCTGATCCTGTTCAAGGTGAGCGAGGTGCAGAGAAAGGGCGTGCCCCAGAAACAGGTGCGGCTTTCCGTGCTTCCCGCCGGGGCGCTCAGGAGATACCTGCTGATACTCTTCCTGTTCACCCTGGGTAACTCCTCCGATACCTTCCTCCTCCTCAAGGCGGGCAAGCTCGGCATGCCGGTCTATCGCATACCGCTCCTGTGGGCCTTCTTCAGTGCCGTCAAGATGGTCTCCTCCATGCCCTTTGGCGCCCTGTCCGACCGGGTGGGGAGGCGGTCGGTGATCGTCGCCGGCTGGTGCGTCTATGCCATCTGCTACCTGGGCTTCGCCTTCGCCACCAGCGAGTTGCACATCTGGCTGTTGTTCGCCGTCTACGGCCTCTTCTACGGTCTCACCGAGGGGGTGGAGAAGGCTTTGGTGGCCGATCTCTCCGACCCCTCCCTGCGGGGGGCGGCTTTCGGCTGGTACAACTTCGCCATCGGCGCGGGCGCACTTCCCGCCAGCGCCTTGTTCGGCCTGGTCTGGCAGCAGTACGGCGGCGTCATCCCCTTCCTGATCGGCGCGGCGTTGGCAGCCGTGTCCACCGTGCTTCTCCTCACCCTGGTGAAACCGGCCAAGCCGTAGCTCGTCGCCATCCCCTCCTCCTAAATCCCTTCTTGAACAGCGGTGTGCACGAGTTGAACAGCATCCTCTCGTTCCCCTTTTCAAAAATTCACGTCAAAACAAGATGTTACGAATGGCTCGCAAGCTGCAAAGGTAGTCGCAACTGATCGGTGGCTGCAGTCGTTACCTTCTCTACTCCCCAGCGCCGTCCTGGTAACCGAATCCCACTCTGTCAGCACCCCGGCCCTCGCCCTCCGGGAGAGGGCCGGGGTGAGGGACCTTTCCACGGAGATAGGAGGCTTCCTTCACCCCTACCCTCCCCCAGCGGGGGAGGGAGAGTTTAGAGTGCGGGTAAATGCTTAGAAGAAAATAACTTTCCAGACCCTAAAGTGATTTAAAACAGCGCCGATGAATGAGTCGTGTTGAGGGTGCGTGCAGTACTTCTGACGCCGCAAGAAGGTCTTGCCGTCAGACGCGTTTCTTCAAAGATGGCTTCGCTACGAGGATGTTAATGCCGCACAGCCTGATACCTTCATGGTTCCCCTTGAAACTGAGTTCACCCCCTGTTTTACATCAGCGGAATAACTCACCCCCAATGGTAATTCCCGTTCATATCGAAGTATCCACCCCTGCCGGATTGATCATGAATCGCGGTTCAATCTCCGGTTCCTCAACAGCCGGTCCAGTGTTGTAACAGTCAAAGCGATGCCCGGTGACGGCTCGGCATCGGAGATAGAGGAAAGGGCGCAAGGCAGAGGGTCAGCTTGCGCTCGAGCTGCGCCCGGTCCAGCCGGCAAACTCGTCACCTCGCGTGACGGGTGCGGCCCCCGCCGGACTGCGCGGCTACCTGCGCGAGCGCGCTGCAGATGCGCGGCCCAGCGACTTCAACGATCAAAGGTAGTTCTCGATAGGCAAAAACAGG
>NZ_DATFBA010000336.1:0-6556 GCF_035254065.1 Geomonas sp. | reverse complement strand
GTGCAGCTCCCCAAGGAGTACGGCGTCTATCACTTCCTCTCCTTCAAGTACATACCGGTGGCGGAGTTCGTGGAATCGCTCACCACCACCAAGGATCTCTACCTGAGCGCCGATCCCATCATGGGGGAGGGGGGGAGCGTTCGGGAGGAGTGCGAATTGAAGGCGCTGGCCCCCGATATCCCCCTCCCGGACTTCCTTCCCCAGAAGGACATCGTGAACTGCAACCTGTGGATCGGGCCGGGCGGCAACCGGACCCTGCTGCACTACGACGCCTGGCACAGCTTCCTGGCGGTCTTTCGCGGGGAGAAGCGCTTCG
The DNA here is from genome assembly GCF_035254065.1 of Geomonas sp. Lineage (GTDB taxonomy): Bacteria > Desulfobacterota > Desulfuromonadia > Geobacterales > Geobacteraceae > Geomonas. The sequence goes on along the minus strand of NZ_DATFBA010000336.1, from coordinate 6,240 downwards.
CCGTCTACCACCCGTCCCAGACGCGGCATCTGCACCAGTACGGCGTCTTCGACATCAAGGGGCTAAGGGAAGGCCGGACCATGGACAGCCACGTGAATCCCGTGCACGTCCAGGAGAAATACCGGCGCTCGGTCAGCCAGGCGACCGGCTTCGAAGGGGTTTTGAAGGCGGGGGAGGCGTTGTTCATCCCGGCCGGCAGCTGGCACTACGTCGAGTCGCACGGTCTGAACATCGCTCTCAACTTCTTCCACTACGCCCGCGTCGGCGGCCTTTGGAACGAAAGTCCCCTGAAGGATTACGTGTTCAAGAACGACGTGATGTATCCCCTGCTGGGGAGGCTGAGTAAAATAAAGCACGCCGCGGAATTCTGGAAGAAGCACTCTTAGACTATGCCGGTGTGAAACAACTGGCGGGAAAAACGAAAGCCTCTGATCCGCCTAAGGATCAGGGGCTTTTTTTGCGTCATCAGCAGGCTGAGGAGGGATGGTCACTCGAAAAGGGTTTTCTCGAACTGCAAGCCGACCCCTTGGTCGGTTACCCGCACCACCTTCGCTTTCAGTTCGAAAAGTGGGGTGTCGCGGATGGTGACTGCCACGGTCTCGTTCTCTTTCATTGGCTGCGGCGCGTTGATGAAGATGCCTTTCATGCTCAAGTCTTCCACTTCGCAGTCGATCCGCTGGTCGTCCTTATGGATGGTCGCGTCTGCATGGAGCGCCAGTCTGGCAAAGGTCCTTTTTTCCAGGTCCATAGTGTCCACCTCGCAGTCACCAGTTGTAGTATGTCGGCTGTAAATTATACCGAAAATTTGGCGGGACGTCGGGAATGAGGCCAACTTGTTGCCCAATTTTTGCGAAAAGAGTCTCCGTTTTCTTGTGCATGTTTTTTTCTGTGCTACCCTTAATCAATTTCACCGCCATGGAGGATGCACATGAAAAAAATCTTTGCAAGTCTGATGTCCGCTCTCGTTGCTGTTTCCTTTGCCGCCGTAGTGTTTGCCGCTGACGCTCCTGCTCCTGCTCCGGCCGCACCTGCCGCCGCCGCTCCCGCTGAAAAAGCGCCGGAGAAGACCAGGAAAGAGAAGAAGGCTGAGAAGAAGGCCGCTAAGGCGCAGAAAAAAGCGGACAAGAAACAGAAAAAAGCTGACGAAGCTCAGAAAAAGGCCGATGACGCAGCTGCCAAGGCTGCAGCTCCCGCCAAGTAACTCAGTCAGCCTGCAAGGATCAAAAGCCACCTCCCGAAGAGGTGGCTTTTTTTGTGTCAACCACGTCTGAGTTTTCTTCACCTTCCTTGTTGAAAATACTCATAAAAGCTCGTATATTCACCGCGGCTGAACGAGGCAGCTCCCTGCTCGAACGGCCAAAAAATGGTCCCCCTTTTTAGCACTGGGTGGACGTGACAGCGCGACTTGATTGCTGAGACTCCCCTCTAGCCATGCCTTGTGAAAGGGAGGGGACTGCGAAAGTCGATGGCTGATCAGATTTCACAATGGCAAGGAATCCTCTCTCATGGGCATCTTCGATAAATTGTTCGGCAGAAAACGTACCCCTTCTCCGTCACCAGCGGCATCCCCCGAACCGGATTCCACTGTGACCTCCACACCCCTCTCATCTTCTGCGTCCGCCTCCGCATCTGCATCCTCGGCACCGGTATCCGCATCTTCTGCTGCCGCTGGCGATGGCGTCAGCGAAGGTGTCGATTCGATCAAGGTTTTTGACGAGTACGGACGCGAAGGGTTGGTAACCCGACAGCAATGGCTGGACGACGTACTGCTGGGGAAGCTGGAGAGCCATAGCGACGACCCCGATGCCCTCTACGACGTGCTGGCCGGTGCCCTGAAGGATGGCTTCTCCTCGGAGCTCATCCCCTATGCCGAGCAGCTCTCTGCCATCGACCCGCTCCCCTGGCGCGGCGCCACGCTGCTCGCCCGGATCTATCTGGAAAAGAAGCGGCTGGACGACGCCGAACAGGTGCTGGAGGAGTATATCGAGCAGCACGGCGAGGAGGGGCGCGTGCTGACCCAGCTGGCCAGGGTCTACAGCCTGCGCGGTGAGGAGGAGCGGGCCGGCGAGATCCTCTGGCACGCCTTGGAACTCGACCCCAACCAGGATGACGGGCTCATCTGGTTTGCCGCTATCAACCGGGAGCGTGGCGGTGCAGCTGCCGAGCTCGAGGCATTCCGGGAGGTAGCCGAGTTGCCGGGAAGCTGGCGGGCGCGCCTGTGGCTGGCGCGTCATGCTCTGGGTAACAACGACCTGCCGGAGGCCAAGGCCCGTTACCGTGAAGCGCTGGAGGAGGCGGGAGAGCCGACGCCGTCGGACCTCCTGGTGCAGATGAGCGGCGACCTCGGTAACGCCGGGCACCTCGAGGAGCTCGTGCACCTGGCGGAGTCCTACTACGACCCGGCTGCCCACGGTATCGAGGCGGGCAATAACTTCCTCAAGGCGAACATTGAGCTGGGGCGCCTGTCCGCTGCCGGGAGCTTATTGGAAGAGCTGTACGCAGCGGGCCGTCCCGACTGGAAAACCACCCTCGCTTTCTGGGAGACGGAGCTGGCGAAAGTAGAAGCCAAGGCCGAAACCGCCCGGCGCGAGGTGAAGAGGGAGGAGGCTGAGCCGGCCATCACCGCCCTTTCCATCGAAGGACCGATCTGGATGCGGCATGGCGCCCCTTTTTCGGCGCTGCTCAGGCCCAAGGGGGCGTCGGCACCGCGCTTTACCGTGTTCGGCAGCACCGTGGTGGGGAACGGGGATGGTGAGGGTAGCTTGCAGCTGAGCGACGCAGCCGGCCGTCTGAGCCGTTCGCTTCCCCTGCTGCTGGCGGAGGTGATCCAGATCGCCTCGGAGGCGGTCGGGGTCGCGGTGATCCCCTGGGCACAGGGGGAGGGCTTCGCGCTCTTCTTTCGTCCCTTCGAGGACGCGGCGCTCTGCCTCATGTCCGGCAGCGGGGAAGATGCTCCCGATTACGTCATCGGCGTCACGGTTGAGGTCGGCTCGCCGCGCTGGCAGCTGCTGACCCGTCTGATACGGCGGGAGGACGGCGAGCGGCTGGCTGAAATCAAGGTGGAGCTGGACGGGGAGAACCCGGGAGCGGCTGTCTACCAGGTCTGCGCCGACCTGAGCAGGCTAATGGCCGCCCACGCAGGGGTGAGCATGGCTGCGGCCCCCTCCTGGTACCAGCTCCCGGTCGGCAATTTCGTGGCCGATTACCTGGTGCGCCTGGAACAGTTGTTGACGGTTTCCTGCCAGACCCTGAATTTTCTGGAGGGGGGTGGGCTGCACGGCGAGCGGGAAATCCTGGAGGGGGTCCTGCGTCTGTGCGTCGATCAGCCCAAGAACTCCGTGGTGCGCATGCTCTACACGCAGACCTTGCGGGTGATGAACAGGGTGCGGCCGGAACTGGTGGGGCCTTACCGGGAGAAGACGGCGCGTCTGTGGCGTGACTACCCGATGAACAACGAACTGGAGCCGTTGGTCTTCGATGCGCTGGAAGAGGTGTTCGGAGAGTAAAGGAAAGGCATTCAACCCTGCTGACCACGAAAGACACGAAAAGACACGAAAATAAAGGCAGCTCTTCCAACCCGTCGTAGAGGGTCTGCCCCTTTCCTCTCTTTTCAGAGCAAGGTTCGGTTTCCTGTCTCTCCTTTCGTGTTCTTTCGTGCCTTTCGTGGTGAAAAAAAGGTTTTATCCCATCAGCCGCCTGATCTCCTCGACCACCTCGGGATTGGCCAGGGTGGTGACGTCGCCGGTCGGCTCCCCGTTGGAGAGTGCGGAGAGCACCCGGCGCATGATCTTGCCGGAGCGGGTCTTGGGCATGTCGGGGACGATGATGACCCGCCTGGGCTTGGCGATGGGGCCGATCTCAGCGGCGATGGCCTCGGAGATCTGCTGCCTGAGCGCGCTTCCCGCCTTGAGCCCCGGTTTCAGCGAGATGTAGAGCTCGGGGACCTTCCCCTTGATCTCGTCGGCCACCGGCACCACGGCGGCTTCGGCCACCTCGGCTATGGTGAGGGCGGCCGACTCGATCTCCTTGGAGCCGAGCCTGTGGCCGGCCACGTTGATCACGTCGTCGATCCTTCCCAAGATCCGGTAATAGCCGTCCGCACCCTGGGTGGCGCCATCCCCCGTCAGATACGGCCAGTCGCGCCAGTCGCGGCTGTCCTGGTTCTTGCAGTAGCGCGCGTAGTACTGCTCCACGAAGCGCTTGGGATTCCTCCAGATGGTCTGGAACCCCCCCGGCCAGGGATTGCTGATGCAGATGTTCCCCGCCCGGTTGGAGCGCTCCGGTATCTCGCGCCCCTCGTCGTCCAGGATCACCGGGTAGATGCCGGGCATGGCGGGACCGCTGGAGCCGGGCTTCATGTCGTGCAGGGCCGGCATGGTGCTGGTCAAAAAGCCGCCGGTCTCGGTCTGCCACCAGGTGTCCACGATCACCGCCTCCCCCTTGCCGACCACCTTGTAGTACCAGCGCCAGACCTCCGGTTCGATCGCCTCGCCCACCGTGGTCATCAGCTTGAAGTGGTAGTCGTACTTGGCCGGCTCGTCGGGGCCGGCCCGGCGCAGGCCGCGGATGGCGGTAGGGGAGGTATGGAAGATGTTCACGTCCAGTTCCTGGGCGATCCTCCAGGGGCGCCCGGCATCGGGCCAGGTGGGGAGCCCTTCGTAGACCACCACCGAGGCGCCCAGGGCGAGCGGCCCGTACACGATGTAGGAGTGCCCGGTGATCCAGCCGATGTCGGCCATGCACCAGTAGACGTCCTGGGGATGGATGTCCTCCACGTTGCGCGCCGTCCCCGCCACGTAGGAGAGGTAGCCGCCGGTCGAGTGCTGGCAACCTTTCGGCCTGCCGGTGGTGCCGCTCGTGTACATCAGGAAGAGCGGATCCTCGGCGTTCATCTCCTCGGGGGCGACCCGTCGGCCGCGGTACTCCTTGAGCAGCTCGTTCAACAGGTAATCCCGTCCCTCGACCAGCGGGGTGGGGCTCGCGTAGCAGCCGGGGTAGCGTTCCCAGATCAGCACCTTTTCCACCGTGAAGCCAGCCGCGGCCGCCAATTCCACCGCCTCGTCCGCCTTCTCCTTGTGATCGAGCATGCTGCCACCACGGAAGTAGGCGTCGGTGGTGATGAGCACAGAGCTTTCGGCGTCGGCCATCCGTTCGGCCACGCTTTTTGGGCTGTAACCGCTGAAGACCTGGGAGTGGATGACCCCCAGGCGCGCGCAGGCGAGCATGGTGATGGGGAGCTCCGGCACCATCGGCATGTGCAGGGTCACCCGGTCCCCCCTCTTGAGACCGGCGAAGTCACGCAAGAGGGCGGCCAGTTCGTTCACCTTGACCAGCAGTTCCTGGTAGGTGAGGTGGCGGACCGGTTCGTCCTCCGGCTCAGGGACGAAGTGGATGGCCGCCTTGTTCCGGAAGGCGGGGAGGTGGCGGTCGACGCAGTTGTAGCTGGCATTGAGCCTGCCGCCCACAAACCAGCGCCAAAAAGGGGGGCGGCCGGTGTCCAGCACGGTGTCCCAGCGCCGGTACCAGGATAAAAGTTCCGCGTACTCCACGTAGCAGTCGGGAAACCGCTGCGGCGCAAAGCGCTGGTAGATGCCGCCGTCGGTCAGGTTGGCCTGGCGGATGAACTCCTCGGGGGGATGGATGTACTCTTCTTCCTGCCAGTGGACGGCGATTTCAGCTTCCGATACGTTCTCTCCTCGCTCTCTCCGCATGCCCGGCACCTCCTTTGGCGTACGGTTCACTGCCTGTGCTCATTATATGCCTGCCGGGCAGCCGGGTGGTACCCCGATCTTCAGGCCACGCCGGGAGAAAAGGGGAGCGAGGAAAGGAGCTGCCGGCACCACGTTGCATCGCCCGCGCGAGGGCGTGCTCACTTTCCTGCTCTGCCTACCGGTGCAGAGAAAGAACCGGCAACATCTGGCTCCCCTGCGGCTGGACGCACTCGACTATCTGTTTGCTGGTTTTCCGGATGACTGGTGGTGGGTGAAGTGGTGAGGGGGAGTGGTTGACCTTGGGCTGGGCAAAAAGGTCGGCCACAGAGGAGTTCAGGTCACCGCGCCGGGGGCGGTCTCCTCTGTGGTCGACTACGGGGGCGAGCAGCTACTCGGAGGGGACCGAGGCTACCGACAGGGCCGGCCGGCCGCGCTTTCTTTTGGAAATGTCCGCCACAACCGGTGCTGCCCCGGTCGGGGTGATTTTGGCCGCGACCTTCGACTTGCCGGAGGATTTTGCCTGTCTCGC
>NZ_DATFBA010000335.1:0-6788 GCF_035254065.1 Geomonas sp. | reverse complement strand
TCCCTGCCCGATCAGTTCCAGCGTGTCGCCCACCTGCAGCCGGTTCCGCACCCCCAACACTGTCCCGCCGCAGGGCGCTTCGCCTTCCACCATGGCGACGAACTCGAAGTTCCTGACGTAGTCGGAGAGGTACTCGTGGTCAACGTCGCGGGGTTTTCCGAGCAGGAACCCGGTGGTGTAGCCGCGATGGCTAACCTTGCTCAACTCCTTGAGCCACTCGGGCTTAAGCCGGTAATTTTCCGGATCTTCCCAGTAACTATCAAGGGCGGCCCGGTAGATCCGAATCACGCTGGCGGCGTAGTAGATCCCCTTCATGCGTCCTTCGATTTTCAGCGAGTGAACGCCTGTTGCCACGATCTCCGGGAGCTGCTCGATCAGGCAGAGGTCCTTGGAGTTGAAGATGAAGGTGCCGCTTTCATCCTCGTGGATCGGGAAATACTGGCCCGGACGGGTCTCCTCCACGATGGCGTAGTTCCAGCGGCAGGGCTGGGTGCACTCCCCCTTGTTGGCGTCGCGGCCGGTCATGGCGCTGGAGAGGAGGCAGCGGCCGGAGTAGGAGATGCACATGGCTCCGTGCACGAAGACCTCGACCTCCAGGCCGTCGCAGTTTCTGACCGTCTCGCCGATCTCCGCCAGCGGCATCTCCCGGGCCAGGTTGACCCTTTTCACTCCCTGGCTCATCCAGAACCGGGCGCTTCTCCAGTTGGTGGTATTGGCTTGGGTGGAGAGGTGGATATCCCTATCCGGGAAGCGTTCCTTCAGGAGCGAGATAACGCCGGGGTCCGCCGCAATAAAGGCGTCCAGCTCGATCGGGGCGATCTCGTCGAGGTACTTCTCCAGGGAGGCGATGTCGTCGTTGCCGGGAAAGGCGTTGACGGTAAGGTAGAGCTTCACGCCGTGCCGGTGGGCGTACTCCACCGCCTCGGCCAGTTCGGCCACGGTGAAGTTGCCGGCCAGGTTCCTGAGGCCGAAGGCCTTGCCGCCCAGGTAGACGGCGTCCGCCCCGTAGCGGACGGCGACCTTGAGTTTCTCCATGTTGCCGGCGGGTGCCAGCAGTTCCGGCTTGCGTCGTTGCGCCGGGAGGTTTTCCTCCCTACCTGCGACCTTGGGGTCAGCAGTCAGAGTACCTGATCCTACTTCCATCTAGCTCAATGATCCCCGTTGCCTGACATTGGCAGTGTGGGCGGTGCCCACCCTACAGTCAGCGCTAAAATGAGTAACTATTTAAATTGATATGGGTGTTGCTCACCCTGTTTATAAAGCAAATTGCCACCCACCCTAACACAGAACCGGCAGGGAATGAACCCCCAAATAGGCGCTTTCTCCTTGACATTGATGCCGAAAAAGCTTTAATTGTGTTAAATTTTTGCTCTGGCTGCGCTATTTCGTATGGATTTCAGAGGGTTCCGGAACATAGGATCAGACACCCGAGCCGTGGGATCATCACGCCGGGAAGAGGCCGGGGCGCCCAAGCCCCCTCAAGGAGCGTATGAAAACCTGCTTTTTTGTAGCACTGTTATTTTTTGCCCTGGCAGCCCAGGCCGCACCAGTGGCCGCCCAATCGGAACAGCCTACCATCTACACCATCGTCCCCGGTGACACGCTCTGGGGGCTCTCCAAGCGGTTCCTGAACGACCCCTATTACTGGCCGAACATGTGGGCAGCCAACGGCACCATCGGCAATCCGCACTTCATCTACCCGGGGCAGCGGGTCCGCGTCTACAGCGACCGGATCGAGATCGAGCCTGCACCGGCAGCAGTCGCGCCGCAAGCTCCCAGTCAAGAGGCACCCAAAGAGGTTCCTCCCCCCCCGGTCCAGGAGGAGCAGCAGCCCTCGCCGTTCAGCGTCACCGGTAGCGAAGGGTTCATCATGGAGAAGTGGATGGCGCCGGCCGGCAGCATCATCTCCATCCCCCAGAACCGCGTGATGGTGGGGACCGATGATATTGTCTATACCGATATCGGCCGGGTCCATGGCGCCTTCGCCGGTGACCGTTTCTCCATCTACAAGAAGACGGGAGCCATCAGCCACCCGGTGACCAACGTGATCCTGGGAGACAGGGTGATCCCGCTGGGCGAGTTGCAGCTCTCGGAGGTGGAAAAAGACGCATCCAAGGCGATCGTCACCAAGTCCTATCAGGAGATCAGCCCGGGCTCTTTCCTGCTGCCGTACCGTGAAAAGAGGGTGACCGTTGCGCTGAAGGCCGCCGACCGCGACCTTACCGGCTATATCGTGGACAGCCAAACCGGCAATTCCGCCCTTGCCGTGCGCGACCTGGTCTTCCTCGACCTGGGGACGGCGCAGGGGGTACAGCCGGGCAACATGCTCTACATCGTACGCGATGTGAAACCCGACCAGCGCTGGGTGCTGTCGAGGATAGAGAAACTGCCGGTGGACGTGGTCGGCGCGGTGGTCGTTCTGCAGACAAACACCAACACCTCCACCGCCGTCATCGTGAAGAGCGTCGACACGATCTACCGTGGCGACCGCGTGGAAGTCAGGAAAAACAGGTAGTCCGGCCGAAGGGCACACTCCGGCCAGGGAAAACAGGTAGTCCGGCCGGACGTGAAGAACAACCGGTAGCTCGTTCTCAATAAAGACACCCGCCCTTCGGCCCGGCGTCCCCTCCCCTTCAAGGGGAGGGACAGGGTGAGGATGGGGTTCCGCAGGTAGTCCACAGGGGGTGACCCCATGGAGTACTACTACTGGTTCGCTCTCAAGTCGGTCCCGCTGGTGGGGAACGTCACCTTCCTGCGCCTGCTCTCCCATTTCGGGACTCCGGAGCGGGCGCTGTCGGCGAGCGCGCAGGAGCTCGCCCAGGTAAAAGGGTTGAGCAGGGCTGCCCAGGATTCCCTGCTGAGCCACGATTTTCACCCCTTCGCCAAGGAGGAGTGCGAGAAGCTCGCCAGCTCCAAGGCGCAGGTGGTCGACATCCTCTCCGAGCGCTACCCGCGCCTTTTGATGGAGATCCCCGACCCGCCGCCTTATTTGTACGTGCTGGGGGAGCTCAGAGGGAGCGAGACCGCGGTCGCCATAGTCGGCTCCCGGCGGGCGTCGCAGTACGGACTGGCCACCGCCACCAGGCTGGCCCGGGACCTGGTCTACCAGGGGCTGACGGTAGTGTCGGGGATGGCCCGCGGCATCGACACCGCGGCGCACTGGGGCGCCCTCAGGGGCGGAGGGCGGAGCATCGCCGTGCTCGGTTGCGGAATCGACGTGGTCTACCCTCCCGAAAACGGCAACCTGCACCAGGCGCTTGGCGAAGCGGGGGCCATCGTCAGCGAGTTCCCCATGGGGACCGCGCCCCTGGCCGAGAATTTCCCGCGGCGCAACCGCATCATCAGCGCCCTTTCCAAAGGTGTTGTCGTCGTGGAGGCCGGAGAGGCGAGCGGTTCGCTGATCACCGCCCACTACGCGCTGGAGCAGGGGCGCGAGGTGTTCGCGGTGCCGGGCAACGTGACCATGAGCGGCAGCCGCGGCTGCAACGGCCTCATCAAGGAAGGGGCGAAGCTCGTGGAGAGGGTGGAGGATATCCTGGAGGAGCTTTCCCTGGAGGTGAAGGCTCCCGCCGAACCGCTCAAGCCTCCCGTCTTTTCGCTCACCCCCCAGGAAGCCGAGATCTATGCGCTCCTCTGCCAGGGGCCGCTGCAGATCGATGACATTATCGTGCGGAGCGCGTTGACAGCGGGGGAGGTTTCCGCTACGTTACTGCGCTTGGAGCTGAAGGGAGCTGTCATGCAGCTGCCAGGAAAGCATTTTGCGGTAACATAGAGTACCGCTTTTACATAAATTACCAATCAGGTGACCCATGTCTCAGAACCTCGTCATAGTAGAGTCTCCCGCCAAGGCGAAGACCATAGAGAAATTCCTTGGGCCGGAGTTCAAGGTGCTGGCCTCCTTCGGGCACGTGCGCGCTCTCCCCAGCAAGCAGGGCTCGGTCGACATCGACCATGACTTCGAGCCGAAGTACGCCGTGCTCCCCGAGAGCAAGAAGCATATCGACGCCATCAAGAAAGAGATGAAGGGGATACAATCCCTCATGCTCGCCACCGACCCCGACCGCGAAGGGGAGGCCATCTCCTGGCATCTCTTAGCGGCGCTCGGGCTGGACGGCAAGAAGAAGCTTCCCTTCGAGATAAAAAGGGTGGTCTTCCACGAGATCACCAAGGACGCCATCTTGAACGCCGTCAGGAACCCGCGCGGCATCGCGCTCGACCTGGTGGACGCCCAGCAGGCGCGCTCCGTCCTCGATTACCTGGTCGGTTTCACCCTTTCTCCCTTCCTCTGGAAGAAGATCCGCTACGGTCTCTCCGCAGGGCGCGTGCAGTCGGTGGCCTTGAGGCTCATCTGCGAGCGCGAGAAGGAGATCCAGGCCTTCAACGAACAGGAGTACTGGACCATCGGGGCCAAGCTCGATACCAAGAAGGGGCAGTCCTTGACCGCAGGGCTGGTCGAGGCGGAAGGTAAGAAGCTCGCCAAGTTCGATATCCCCGACCGCGACACCGCTTTCCGCATCTTCGGCCAGCTGGGGGGGAAGGAATTCCCGCAGCAGCCGGATGACGCCGGCGCACCGCTGGTGGTCAAGGACCCGGTCAAGCCGGTCTACCGCGTCGAGAAGATCACCAAGAGCGAGAGGAAGCGCCAGCCGTCGCCCCCCTTCACCACCTCCACCCTGCAGCAGGAGGCCGCCAGGAAACTCGGCTTCTCCGCCAAGAAGACCATGTCCACCGCCCAGAAGCTGTACGAGGGTATCGACATCGGGGAAGGGGCGGTCGGTCTGATCACCTACATGCGTACCGACTCCGTGGTGCTCTCCAACCAGGCGCTGGACGAGGCGAAGGCGGTGATCAGCTCCCTGTACGGGAAAGAGTACGCGCTCGAGAAGCCACGCTTCTTCAAGAACAAGGCGAAGAACGCCCAGGAAGCGCACGAGGCGGTCCGCCCGACCTACATCTCCAAGACCCCCATCGAGCTGAAGAAGTTCCTCTCCTCCGACCAGTTCAAGCTCTACGACCTGATCTGGAAGAGGACGGTAGCCTGCCAGATGGCCGAGGCGCTCCTGGACCAGACCTCGGTGGACATCTCCGCGGGCGAAGGGTTCAAGTTCCGCACCGCCGGCACCGTGATCCGCTTCCCGGGCTTCATGAAGCTCTACATCGAAGGGGTGGACGACGAGGTCGAAGAGAAGGAAGGGCTCTTGCCGCCGCTCAACGAGGGGGATGTCCTCAACCTGCAGCAGCTTCTGCCGGAGCGCCACTTCACCCAGCCGCCGCCGCGCTACACCGAGGCGACCCTGGTGAAGACCCTGGAAGAGTACGGCATCGGGCGCCCCTCCACCTACGCCTCCATCATGAACACCCTGACCGAGCGCAAGTACGCGCGCCTGGACAAGAAGCGCTTCTTCCCCGAGGACGTGGGGATGGTGGTCTCCGACCTGCTGACCAACCACTTCACCCAGTACGTCGATTACAACTTCACGGCCAACCTGGAGGAGGAGCTGGACATGGTCTCCAGGGGCGAGAAGCACTGGCGCCCGCTGTTGCAGGAGTTCTGGGGACCGTTCATCAACCTCTTGAAGCTCAAGGAAGGCGAGCTGCACAAGTCTGATCTGACCACCGAGGCGACCGACGAGGTCTGCCCCGAATGCGGCAAGCCGCTGGTGGTGAAGCTCGGCAAGTTCGGCAAGTTCTACGCCTGCACCGGCTATCCGGAGTGCCGCTACATCAGGCCGCTCGACAAGGAGACCGGCGAGGTGGTCGAGCCGGTGATCTCCGAAGAGGTCTGCGACAAGTGCGGCAGCAAGATGCTGATCAAAGACGGGCGTTTCGGTAAATACCTCGCCTGCTCCGCCTATCCCAACTGCAAGAATATCCAGCCGCTGGTGAAGCCCAAGGGGACCGGGATCACCTGCGTCGAGTGCGGCAAGGGAGAGCTGATCGAGAAGAAGTCCAGGTTCGGCAAGCTCTTCTACTCCTGCAACCGGTATCCCGAGTGCAAGTTCGCCCTCTGGGATCTCCCCGTGCAGCAGAAGTGCCCGAAGTGCGGTTTCCCGCTGCTGGTCAAGAAGGTCTACAAGCGCGAGGGCGAGTTCCTGAAGTGCCCCAAGGAAGGGTGCGACTACAAGAGCAACGCGTAATATCGCATCGCCCCTCACCATCCCTCAATCAGGTTCCCCCCTTGATAAAGGGGGGACAGGGGGGATTGCAGTTCTGTAAGTCCAAGGAGAGCTGAGACAAGCTACAAAAAGTGGAAGAAAAACAAAGAGTGTTTCACGCGGGGTCTCTTTACGGACCCCGCTTTTATTTGGTCGGAAGAGGTAACCCCATCCTCACCCCGACCCTCCCCCCGCCTTCGCTCAAGGCTACGGCGGGCAGGCTTTGAAGGGGAGGGGGAGCCGAAGTGAAGTTGTGAGTGTGCAGTATCACGTGTAGTCAGATCGCGAATCTATAGAGCTAACCGCTCTTTCTAAAAGTCCCTTCCCCTCGCGTCCCTCCCCTTCAAGGGGAGGGACAGGGTGAGGATGGGGGTGTGGGGTAACGATAGTGCAAGAAGTGACAATAATCGGTGGCGGCCTCGCGGGGTGCGAGGCGGCGTGGCAGGTGGCGAAGCGCGGCGTGAAGGTGAAGCTTTACGAGATGAAGCCCGCGGTGTTCTCGGAGGCACATCAGCTGCCGGGACTGAGCGAGCTGGTCTGCTCCAACTCGCTACGCGGTGACTCCCTGGAAAACGCGGTGGGGCTTTTGAAAGAAGAGATGCGCCGGCTGGATTCCCTCTTCATGGAGGGGGC
>NZ_DATFBA010000334.1:0-2618 GCF_035254065.1 Geomonas sp. | reverse complement strand
CCGTACGACGTTCGATGGGGGCCTGCAGGACTTTCTCGATGGCACGCACCACGGCCCCGTCTTCCCCGGTGACCAAGGTAAAGGCGTCGCCGCTCCTGGCGGCCCGTCCGGTACGGCCGATCCGGTGAATGTAGGCCTCGGTGGTGTCGGGGATGTCGTAGTTGATGACGTGGGAGACCTGGGAGACGTCGATGCCGCGCGCCGCGATGTCGGTGGCTACCAGGATCTGGAAGCTGCCGTCCCTGAAACCGTCCAGGGCCGCCTGACGCCTGTTCTGGGAGAGGTTGCCCTGCAGGGAGGCGGCCTTGTAGCCGCTCTTCTCCAACTGCTCCCCTACCCTCTTGGCCCGGTACTTGGTCTTGGTGAAGATGAGCACGCTCTCGGTGTCGGTGTGGCTCAACAGCGCGAAGAGCAGCGGCGTCTTGAGGTGCTGGCCAACGGGATAGAGCGCGTGTGAAACGGTGGCCGCCGGTGCGGTCCTACTCACCTGTACGGTGACCGGCCTGCGCAGGATGTCGTGGGCGAGTTTCCTGATGTCGTCGGGCATGGTCGCCGAGAACAGCAGGGTCTGCCGGGCGGAAGGGAGCACCTTGAGGATCTTGCGGATGTCGGGGAGAAATCCCATGTCGAACATCTGGTCGGCCTCGTCCAAGACCAGCGTCTCGATACCGGAAAGGTCGATGGTTCCCTGGGAGAGGTGATCGAGCAGACGCCCCGGGCAGGCGACCACGATCTCGGCCCCCGCCTTCAGTTTCTTGATCTGGGTGTTTATGTTGACCCCGCCGTAGACGGACACGCTCTTAAACCCGGTGAACTTCCCCAGGGCGTTGATGGCATCGTTGATCTGCTCGGCGAGCTCCCGGGTGGGGGCGATCACCAGCGCGCGCACCCGCCCGTGCGGGCCGTCCATCAGGCGATGCAGCATGGGGAGCCCGAAAGCCGCCGTCTTGCCGGTGCCGGTCTGGGCGAGCCCCATGACGTCCTGTCCTTCCATCACGGCCGGGATGGCCTGCTGCTGGATGGGGGTCGGGGTTTCGAAGCCCATGGCCTCCACGCCTGACTGAACCTTGGGGTGCAAATTGAACTGTTTAAAACTCACTGTTGCTCCTATCTCTTTGTTGTGGGCCACAAAAAACCCCACCAGCCTTGGCAGGCCCATGGGGTCCGTGACTCATTAAAGAGGCACTATAGCACGAAAGAAGGTAAAGATGCGACTTTTCTGAGCGGAGCCCCCATCAGGGATGATCGATGGTGGTCAGCGACGGTCTTCCCAGTGCTCCCGATGTTCCTGTCTCCACCCTTCCCGGTGCTCAGGGCGGCGTCCCATGTGCTCAGGACCACGGGGGGCAGGGTTGTACCAGTTGCCCCGGTAGTGGCCGCGGTCATGCAGGTAGACCCGGTATTCGCGGTCGCGGAAGTGGCGCACCTGCTCGTAGCGGTACTTGCGCAGCCCCACGGGAAGCTGCCGCCTCCCCGAGAAGGACCAGGGCCCCCAGTAGCTGGGAGAGTAGTACCAGTAGCCTGCGTTATAGAGGTAGTAGCCGCCGTCCGCGTAGGCCATGTCGTAGGGGACGTCCACTGCCAGGTACAGTCCCAACTGGGGCGAAAAGATGAAGCGCGGCGGCTGCTCTACCACCAGGGTGGGAGGCGCCGGGTAACCGCTGGGCACCACCACCGGCTGCGGCGCCACCACGACGGGGGCCGGTGCGGGAACACCGATGTTGACGCTGAAATCCACCCCGGCCTGGGCGGCGGTTGCCGCTCCGGCGATGGCGAAGACGAGAGTTGCGAAAATTACCTTTTTCATGACTTGCCCCTTCCGGCCGCTGGCCGTTTCCTTGAGTGTCGGGGACCCTCAGCCCCCTTCCATGGTTGTCAAAGTACCAGCGAATTGAGGAGTAAATGTGGAGGAAAGTAGGATTTACGGCCCCGGAAAGGGGGGGACGCAAGGATGACGTAGCGAATTGCGTGAGGGTATGCTAAAAAGAACCTGTCGCCGGAGCGTACAAGCGGCGCGAATGCCTGAGGTTGCGGGATGCCATGAAGATCAAGATCAAGTACAAGTTATTCCTCGCCATGCTGGCGGCCACCGGCGCCGTCGTCATCTGCATGTTCCTCATCGTGCAGTGGAGCCTGGGACGCGGCTTTCTCTCCTACATCAACACCATCGAGAAGGAACGCTTCGCCAAACTTGCCGAGGTGCTGGAGGAGACCTACACCGCCCGCGGTTCCTGGGAGTTCCTGGACAAGGATCAGGACGCCTGGCCACGGCTGATGGCGATGACGCTCCCTCACGAAGGAAGCGGCAGCGAGCAGGAGCGCATGGAACGCAGAGTGCGCAGGGAGCGGATGGCGAGAAAGCTCCCCGCCCCCTCTGGCGATTTCAGCAACATCAGCAGCAATCGGCTCCCCTCCTGGTTCAAGCACCGCTTCGAGACCAGGGTGTTCCTCCTGGACGCCGCCAAGAACCAGATCGCCGGCCCTCCCGGCCTTCCCAAAAGCCAGGTCGACTTCAAGAAAATCACCTTCAACCACCAGGTGGTCGGCTACCTCGGCATCCGGCCCAGGCAGCGGCTGACCGACAAGCACCAGCTCCTCTTCGTCAAGCAGCAAAACGT
>NZ_DATFBA010000333.1:0-9867 GCF_035254065.1 Geomonas sp. | reverse complement strand
GCACGTTGCGGATGGTGGCGGAAACGGCGGTCCGGACGGAGTGGTAGCGCATCATCCCGTCCTTGACCAGCTTGTCGCTCACGATGGAAAAGCCGTTCAGGTACTCGGCGAGCGCCTGCTGGGCGACCAGCACTGCCGCCTCCTTGGCGAGCATCTCTCTTTGCGCCGGCGTCTGGTGGGCCGGGTTCCCTACCGCCTCCCCTGCGAACAGCAGCGCATCCTGCTGGAAGGCCGCCGCGTCGTTTCGTGTCCCGGAGGAATCGCCGGTAACGGTCAGATTCGAGTCGGCCAGCCACTTCTTGGCGCTTTCGAAGGTATCCGCTACCGGCTGGCCGGCTTCTTCGGCAACCGCGCTGAAGGTGAACATGGCAACGGTGGCCGCGACGAGGCAGACGAGGATCGCGAGTTTCTTCATCGGTGCTTCCTCCTTAGTTCAAGGCACTCATGTTGAGTTTGATCGCATAGATGGCTGACAGGGCGTCAGAGCCGCTTGCCGGGTCGTCGGGGCGGAAGGCGCCACCGGTGCCCCCTTCCATGATCCCGCGCGTGGTCACGGTGATGATCGCGTTGTAGTCGTAGTCGGTGGGGCGTACATCCGAGAAGGGGGAACTCTTCTGGCCGAAATAGGAGCGGGCCAGGCGGTCATTTTTCTCCATCCGCATCAGGAGATCTTCGCACACCAGGGCGAGGTCCTTCCTCTTGACCGGATCGGCGGGGCGGAAGACCAGGGCCTTGCTCGCCTGATCGAGGGTCGGCTCCAGCCCCCGGACGTGCCAGTTGAGGACCGTCTGGATCGCGCTCTTGAGAGGGTGCTCGTTGATGTCGATCGGCTGCGCAGGCGCCCCTCCATCCTGGGAGCGGGGGGCGTTGCCGAGCTTGAGTTCGGTGAAGAGGAGGGCGGCGAGATCCGAGCGGGAAACGGCCTCGTTGCTGGCGAGGCGGCGGGCGACATCCGGCGCGGAGGTGAGCAGTTGGGCCCGGCTGAGGCCATCGGTGGACTTCAGTTCGCGGTTGGCTATGCTTGCCCACTTGCCGCTCGGGTCGCGGGTGAGCCCCTTGGAGAACACTGCATGCGCCCGGTCGAAATCGCCGGACTCCCGGTAGGCGAGTCCCATGTGGTAATCGGCAGCGGCCACCGACTCGTAGTAGGGGATCTGGCGTCCGCCGGTGATGCCGAGGTCGATGGCATCCTGGTATGCCTCCTCCGCCTGGTGGAGCCAGTCCGGCTGCTTTTCGGTGGCTGCCACCCGCAGCATAGCCACCGCTAGGGTGAACTTGTCCTCGGCGGAGTCGGTCCGCTTCTTAGCCGCCTTGAGAGCTTCCTGCACCTCTTTGTCGGGTGCGTGCTGCTTGGCCAGCGCCAGGGCGAGGCCGGCATAGGGGTCGGCCAGTTTGGCGTCGAGCGACTGGGCGCGCTGGAACTTTTGGGCGGCCTCGGCAGCCCGGCCGTTGTCCAGGTCGATCATCCCCGAGATGTACAGGTATTGTGGACTGTCTACCAGGGCGGTGCGTTGCGGGGGCGTGGTCGCACAGCCGGCGAGTGCGGCGATGGCAACCATAACTGCGGCGATTCGTGAAACGGTCATGCGCGGGCCTCCTTTTTCAGGAAAAGGTTTGGCCACTCTCCCACGGAGTGGTGCGATAGAGTGTACCATGGAGGGTTAAACTTAAAAGACGTTCAGAAGTAACTTTTGAGTTAACCCGTTTGGTCTGCGAACCTGTGACTCACGGTAGGCAATTTATAACAGGCGATTAGGGAAGAAATGTGCAAATGTTGAGGAATTTTTTATGCTGTTGGGCCAATTAAGGTTTGCTTCCTTACGCGGCGTGGTAAAGAGAGGAAAAAAGCGGGGAACAAGATATTGTTGGAGGCGCAGAAGGGTTTGGTTATCGTACGGGTTGTCCGATCCGGGAGGTCGGTGCTGAAAAAACGGCCCTCGGTGCGGAGGCATCCGAAGATGCGGAGCAGGTAGGTATGAGGTAACTTAAGCGCCGTGAGGTACAGCCGGTTCTGATTGCGATTTAAAAAGCCCCTCGTCGGCATGGTGCCGAGGGGCTTTTTCGATTACTACCGCCAACAGATAGGTGTGAAGGCGAATCCCGCAGCTCTCCCGTGGTCGGCGTCTTTACTTCATCTCGTGGGGCAGATGGATGAGCTCGCACAAGCGGCATTTACCGTAGCGCGCCGGAAGAAAGGTCATGTTGACGGTGAGGCATTTCTTGCAGACCCAGAAGGTGCTGCCGGTGACTTCCCGGCCGGCGAGGGTGCTGAATCTCCAGCGGTAATAGGAATCCCAATCGTATTCCGGCTCCTGCTCTGCCTTTTCAATCAGCTGTTCCAATAGCATGACACCCTCCGCCATTAGCCATTTAACGGCATCTTCATTATCACATTTGTCGCTTCACACTGTCAGCTGCCGTAAAGAGTCAAGTCTAGCACCGCAGAGATATTGCACCAGCTGTAATACATTTTTCAATAGCAATGTTTACTCTTCTATTACGTCATGCACTGGAAGATGCCGGTGCACCACAGACAGGCGCCGCAGGGGACCTCTCTGATGTGACAGTCCTGCTCGAAGCTCTCGGTCTGCACGTAGTCGCAGGGGGCCAAGCCGCAGCTTGAGCAGTGAGGGTAGTCGTAGGCGATGACCCCCTCTCTGAAGGAGCGGAAGGCCTTGTCGTTCCAGATGTCCACGATGTCGCGCTCGTTGACGTTGCCGAAGACTTTAGGCTGCACCGGCTGGGACCAGCCGCTGGCGAAGCAGGTGTAGCGGTGCCAGAGGAAATAGCAGGGGGAGATTGCGCCGTTCCAGGTCACGAAGGCTCCTCCCTCCTCGACGAACCCGCAGTGGCGCGTCTCATTCAGTACGACCGACGGGAGTTTCAGTTCCAGCCCCAGCCGGTCCGCCACTTCCTGGGCCCGCTCGAAAACCTCTTCCACTTCCTGGTGCTCGCGCCAGTTCAGCCGCAGGAGCTTCTTCAGGTCCAGGAAGACACCTTTGCCCTCAGCTTCGGCCTTCAGGGCGTCCACCAGCGCGCAGATCCGCTGCTCCTCGGGCGACCTGCTGTACTTGACCACCACGTTATAGTAGCGGTAGATGTCGATCCCTTCCCGCTCCGCCTCCTCCCTCCACTTCCCGAACAGCTGGAGCGCTTCATCGCTGCAGCCGCCGTAGAGCGACTCGCAGCCGTGCTGTTGGTCGTAGGGGAGGGCGTGGGTGACCAGTGCGAAGCTCGCGCCGCGGCGCACGGCCCAGGCGAGCGCGTCGGGTAGCTCCCGCAGGTTCGCCCGCGTCACCACGAATTCCACGCCGATCTTGAAGTCCGTCCTGCCGGTGGTGCGTTTGGCGGCGGCGAGTGCGGTGAAGGCGTGCTGCACGTCTTCCACTTCGCCCCCCTCCCTGAGTTTGCGGAAAGTTTCCGGCGAAATCGAATCGATCGACAGGCAGAGCCGGTCCAGGCCGGCATGCAGCAGGGATACCGCTCGAAGTTCCGTCAAGAGCAGGCCGTTGGACTGAAACCCTATCCAACCATCCGCCGGCATCAGGCGCCGCGCCCGCCCGACGAAGTCGTCCAGTAGGGGGTTGATCAGCGGTTCTCCGATGCCGTTCAGGATCAGGGCGCTCAAGTTAGGGAAGGCAGGCTCCAGGGCGGCGAAGGTGGAGGCCGACATGTCCCCTTCGGCGATGCCGTGGTCGCAGCTCTGCTTGACGCACATGAGGCAGCCGAGGTTGCAGCGCGTGGTGGTCTCAACGAACAGCTTGGAAGGACGTGCAAGGAGCGCCGGGGAGCCTGTGGAAAGGTCGACCGGCTCCGCATGGCTGGCTTTCCTCATGCTCAACCCGCCTCTTCCGCCCCCTCGATGGCCCCTTCCAGACCCGGCGGCGTCATCAGCAGCTTGAAGGCATCCCTCATCAGGTCGGAGACCCTCCGATAGTGCAGGCTTTTCATGGTTTCGTGCATGGAGTCGAATTCCTCCGCGCTTACCCTCATCGAGATGACATGTCGCTTCACGCGCTGCTCGTCCCTTCTCATACAACACCTCCTGACTTTCTCTCGGGGCTCGCGTGCCCCATGGTTCAGCAGATGTAGAGCAATATCTTTGCCAACGTATACGTGAAGATAAAAAAGGATTTTATGGTTATGTGAGAGGTAGCTTCCGACGTCAAGTGGTTGAAATTACAGATGTGGTTGGTGGCGGGCTTTCAGCGGTAGGCCCAGGCGGCTTCGAACAGGGGAGAGTTGCGGAGGCGGCTCGAAAGGTGACAAATGGGGATTAACTCCGCAGTGCGAAATTTGTCCACATCTTGGTTTACTGCAAAACCGGCACATGCATTAACGTGTGACGCGATTTTCCTCACTTTTATCTCTTGGCCCGAGCGAAAAAATCCCCTTGGTACCTGATTTCACAAGGCGGAGATCGTGGACCCTGCCATGCCGCGCACCAAAAAAAACCCGCTCTCGAGACGGGGAGAGCGGGTTCTCAGCTGCAGCAAGAAGGACCAGGGGGAGGATGCTAGGCTGCCTTTTCATTCTCTTTCTTGACCGGGAGTTCCTCAAAGGTGGCCGGGTCGTTGTTGAGGCACTGAGGGCACTCCAGTGCCGCGAAGTTGGCACTCACGGTGATGGGGGTGAACTCCTTGGCGCTTCCCTGGAAATAGCAGATTCCACACTCGAACTTGCCTTTCTCGTCCATGGTTTTCTCCTTTGCTCCGTTATTCAGGATTGCTCCTGTTGTTCAACTTCTCTCACCTCGTCCGTCCCCTCGTATTGGAGGCGGGCAAACGTTCGTTTAATACGCATCCCAAAAAAAGGGACCTACTTGAGAATCCCTTTGGCGAAGATGTCCATGATGTGGCGGATCAGCTCCTCGTCCCGTTCCTGGGCATGGTCGACCAGTTCGCCGGTGGCCGGCTCCAGGAGGAAGTAGAAGTTGATCATGCCGGCCAGGGCCAGCACAGTGTCGGTCGGGTTCAGCCCCTCCCGGAACCGCTCGTGGGAGAGACCGTCCGAGAAGGTCTCGATCAGGATCTGCACCACCCCCTTGATGGCCGGCTTCACGATGGTCTCGAAGCAGGGGGTCGGGTTGGTCAGTTCGCTGGTGTAGAAGCGGAGCAGGTAGGGGTTCTTCCGGTACCTGGCGACCGTGGCCCGCACGTACAGTTCGAACTTCTCCATGGCGTCGCAATCCATGCTTTTGAGCTCCGTGACCCGCGTGATGGTTTCGAATTGTTCGTTCAGTACCGCCGCGTACAGCCCCTCCTTGCCGCCGAAGTAGTAGGAGATCATGGAGAGGTTGACACCGGTGGCGGCGGCGATCTCCCTCACCCCCACGCCGTGGAATCCTTTTTCGGCGAAGAGCGGGGTGGCGGTGGCTATCAGTTTGCTTCGGCAATCCATGTCGGCCATCTGTTCCTCATGCAATAAAAAGTGGCTGGCCTGTTGCAGAGCCGGAAAGGCTGGAACAGGCCGTGAGAGTAGACAGGGACCCTTTGACAGGCTCAGGTTTAACGGCTTTCCGAATTTGCCGACTCCACCAATGAGTCGGCATCAGAGGTCGAACCGCCCTCGGACTTTGCCAACTTGGCGAAGGAGTCTGCATCGTTGTTCAGGCAGCGCGGGCACTCCGGAGTGGCCGGATCAGCGCTGGCGGTACGCGGTACGAATTCCTCGGCTGCGCCGCAGTGAAAGCAGACACCGCACTGGTAGACGTACCGCTTGAATTTCTGCAGCGGAGGAAGCGGTTGTGCGGCAAGCTCGGCCACCTCCAGCATCCCGGAGAATACCTCGCGCAGCACCGCCTCGTAAAGTCCCTCTTTCCCCCCGAAGTGGTAGGAGATCATGGAGCTGTTCACACCGGCGGCCCTGGCCAGTTCACGGGTGCTTACCCCGTTCACTCCGCGACGGGCGAAGAGGGGTGTGGCAGCGGCGATCAATTGTGCACGGCAATTGTTATCTGGCATCGCTTCCAATTCAAACGTTTGATTGAAAGTTTACGCCAGCCGCGAAAGAATGCAACAAAAAAAGGGCCGTGGACGAGAAGGATTCGTCCACGGCCAACGGTGAACCAATCTCTTGGTTCAGGCAAACGGTGCCCAGGCGAGCTCTAGTGCGGCTGCTGCGCCTTCAGGTTGTCGAGCATCTGCTCGGCCTCTTTCAGTTTGTCCTCGATCTTCTTGAGGTCCTCGGCGGAGTAGGTCTTATTCCCCTTCTTGATGTCCGCGTTGATCTTCTTCATCTTGCGCTGGATGGCGTCAGCCCGGTTTTTGCAGTTGCCGGCCTGCAACTCGCAGATGTACTTGTCCTGCGGAGTCTCCTGCGCGAAGGCGGGGATGGTGTTCAGCATCAGCACGGCCGCCAGGGCGGCGATGGTCACTCTTTTCATAGCTTCCCTCCTAGTTATTCTCAAGAAATCCCGGCCTGCTTAGAACGGGAGCTTGCCGGCCGACAGCAGCATGAAGGACGGGATCAGCAGCCCCGGGAAGGCCCAGCCGATCAGGGAGTAGGCAAGCGACTTGGCGGAGACCTTGCCGTAGGCATTCAGCCAGACCTCGACGGTCAGCACCGTGTAACCGGCGCAGGCGAAGGCCAGGTAGTTGCTCTGCGGGGAGAGCGGCTTGCCGTCGGGGCCGGGGGCGCCGCCGGTGAAGAAAAGCGCGGTGTAGATGGCGGAGACCACCGCCACCACCAGGCTCACGTTGCCGACCGAACGGAGGTCCTCCAGGCCGGCCAACAGGGCGTAGGCCACCGTGCAGTAGAGGAGCCCGTGGGCGAACAGCAGGCCGCCGGTGAAGGGGTCTTTGAAAAGGGCGGTCTGCAGGAAGGCCCCGATGACAACCACCAGGCCCACGAAGCCCGTGATGGCGCCGGTGCCCTTCGCCTCGCCCTTGCCGAGGAAAAGGATCGCTACCGGTACCCACATCAGACTGATTGCAATGAGAAGTGCTAACGTCATGACGATCTCCTTTTATTGGAATTGCAGGTTGTTGAAAGTGATAGCAACTAACGAAAAAAATCGGTTATTCGGCGGTGGTCGGGTCGATCATGGTGCGCACCTGCGCCACGCTGTTCGCCGGGAAGCCGCCTTGCCGTGCATGCTCCAGCACGCTTTCCTTGTCCGGAGCGATATATATGCAGTAGATCTTGTCGTCGGTGACGTAGCTTTGCACCCACTGGATCTGGGGGCCGAGCCCCTTCAGGACGCCGCACGATTTCTGCGATATGGCTTGCAGCGTTTCCGGTGAAAGGTTGCCTGCTCCCGCGAGTTCTCGTTCGATCACGTACTTGGGCATGGTATGCCTCCTTTTGGTGATGATGCGGCTTCTGGTCGTCCGCTGCCGGTTACCAGTAGATGAAGGTGCCGATGGCGCCCATATTGCCGTTCTGGTGTTCGCCGTTGAACCACCTGTCCTGTGCCCAGGTGTACTCGGCCATCAGCTGCACGAAGCTGTTCACGTTGTAGGTGATCGCCGCCACTGCGGCCTGCTGCTTCATGATGTTGGCGTCGGTGTCATTGCCAGCCTTCTCGGCGCGGCTTTGCCCGTAGTTGAGCCCCAGCTTCCAGGTCTTGGTGAGCTGGTAGGTGGCCTGGGTCAGGAAGCCCCAGTTGGGACGCACCTGGCCGTCGGCGGAGAGGGCGTCGGCCCCGTTCATGCCGAGCATGCCGAGTGCCTGGCCGCCGTAGCAGGAGACCAAGAGGTCGAGGCCGTTGATGCTTCCTTCCAGGCCGCCGGCGCCGCCCACGGTATCCACGTGCTGTCCCGGCCTGATGGGCTGGGTGGTGGCGAAGCTGTTCCTTTCCCAGAGGCCGGAGAGCCAGGCCTGCGCCTTGCCGCCGGTGTAGGTGGTGGCCCAGGAGAGCTCGCTCTCGAAGCGCGGGATGTTGCGCACGGTGGCCGCACCGATGTCGCTGGTGTCGTTGACGCTGACCGCCCACTTCACGCCGGCCATGTCGGGGGTGGTGTAGCGGATCTGGGCGCCGAAGTTCGGGTAGAGGTAGCCGTAGCCGATGTGGCCCATGGTGGGGCCGCTGTTGACCGGGCCGACCACGCCGGCGCCGAACAGGGTCATGTCGGTCAGGATGTTCTTGCCCTGGTACAGGTTGAGGGCGCGTCCCGCCAGCACCTGGCCGAAGGAGCCGTCGGCGGTGGCGTTGATCTCACGGAAGTCGATGTTGGGGGAGATGTCGGTGTGGCTGCCACCGTTGTTCTGGATCTGCGGATAGATGCCGAGCCGGATCCCGTACTGAACGCCATCGACCACCGGCGACTTGATGTTGAAGCCGATTCCCACCGGCAAAAGACCAGTGCGGACCCTGAACTGCTGGTCCCTTTCCCCGGCGGCAGTCGGAGTGGTCACATTGCCGCCGGAACCGAGTTCGCCGCCGATCACGCCGGCCGGGCGGGCCTGGACCGACTCATAGGTGCCGAACACGTTGAGGAAACCGTCGGTGGAGAATTTCCAGCCGTTGGATCCGCCGATGTCGAAGGCCATGGCCGACGGCACCTGGGTGGTTGCCAGCAGCGACGCCGCTGCCAGTGCGGGAACTAACTTTTTCAGCATGATTCACCTCCTGGTTGTGATGACTGCATTGTTTCGTCTGCTTTCATTACACGACATGGCGGCGGTCTGCCGCGACCGCCGGGAGCTACCCGTCCGCTCCGGCTGAAGAGCGGAGTGGCTGGTCAGCCGGGGACGGGGAGTTTCTGGCTGTCGGGAGAAACTCCTGCCATGCCTTTGATGCCTGTACAGCGGTGGAACCTGTGCGGTGCGGTCATGCGTTGGTTGCGTCTGCGGGTAGTGGCCTCAGCGTGTGCAACAGTGGTGCCAAAAATAAAACAATGATTTATTCCTTGAATTGACTGCTCTTTCTGGTTTACTCTGGGCGGGCGCTGAAGCCCGAAAAGTGTGGATATTTGATGCACTTCTTGCTAACTGTCCGTAAAAACCCCTTTTTTGAATTTGTGGAGTACTGCCACAGCGTGGAGTAATTCTGCAAAAAGAGGGAGGCGGTGCGGCGAAAAGGGACGACGGTCGCGCGGTGGGTTCTGTTGACACAAAGATAGAACTTTGTTTGACCTTCTGGCATGGCAATTGCTATAATAATTCGACGGCTTATCCGCCTGTTTTCCGATGCCGAACTGAAATTCAATATAAAAAAGTTATATTCTGGAAGGAGTGCCGGAACATGGTGGAAGGTGCCAGCCATCTGCAGCATTATAAGTTCGAGGTGCCGGAGATCGTCTTCGGACGCGGCATGCTCTCCCAGGTGGGCTCCTGTGCCCGCCGTCTGGGCGGGCGCAAGGTCTTCCTGGTCAGCGACCAGGGGCTCTTCCAGGCGGGGTGGGTGGACCAGGTTATGAAGAGCCTTCTGGAGGCGGGGCTGGACTTCATCTACTACGACAACGTCACCTCCAACCCCAAGGACGTGGAGATCGAGGAGGGGGCCCGCGAGTACTTGAGGCACGGGGCGGACGTGATCGTCGGCCTCGGGGGAGGCTCCGCCATGGACGCCGCCAAGGGGATCGCCATCCTCTCCGCCAACGGCGGCCGGATCAAGGACTTCGAGGGGACCGACCGCATCATCAGGCCGCTTCCCCCCATGGTGCTCTGTCCCACCACCTGCGGCACCGGCTCCGACGTCTCCCAGTTCGCCATCATCACCGACACCGAGAAGCGCTGCAAGCTCACCATCATGAGCCGCTGCGTGGCCCCCGACATCAGCCTCACCGACCCCGACACGCTGAAGACCCTCCCCGAGGAGTACGTCTGCACCACCGCCACCGACGCCTTGAGCCACGCGCTGGAGGCCTTCTTCTCGATCGCCTCCACCACGCTCACCGACGTGCACGCCATCAAGGCGATCCG
>NZ_DATFBA010000332.1:0-24835 GCF_035254065.1 Geomonas sp. | reverse complement strand
TCCTCCTGCGAGACGGTCGAGGAGGTGGTCACCCACCTGAACGCCGCCGGCGAAAAGGTCGGCCTGGTCAAGGTCAGGCTCTACCGCCCCTTCGACGCTGGGGCGCTGCTGGCCGCCATCCCCGCCTCCGCACGCAAGGTCACCGTGCTGGACCGCACCAAGGAGCCCGGGGCGCCGGGCGAGCCGCTCTACCTGGATGTCTGCACCGCCTACCTCGAGCGTGAAGGCTCCATCCCGCAGCTGTTCGCCGGTCGCTACGGCCTGGGCTCCAAGGAGTTCAGGCCCATCCACGTGAAGAGCATCTTCGACAACATGAACGACGCCAACGGCAAGCGCCAGTTCACGGTCGGCATCGTCGACGACGTGACAGGCTCCTCCCTGCCGGTGGCCGGCACCCTTTCCACCACTCCGGAGGGGACCATCCAGTGCCGGTTCTGGGGGATGGGGGCCGACGGCACGGTGGGGGCGAACAAGGCCGCCATCAAGATCATCGGCGACAACACCGACCTCTACGTACAGGCCTACTTCGCCTACGATTCCAAGAAATCGGGGGGGATCACCGTCTCCCACCTCCGCTTCGGCAAGAGCCCGATCCAGTCCACCTACCTGGTCGACGCCGCCGACTTCATCTCCTGCCAGCAGGCCCCCTATGTGCAGGTCTACGACGTCCTGGAAGGGATCAAGGAGGGGGGAACATTCCTGTTGAACTCACCCTGGAAGAGCGTCGAGGAGCTGGAACAGCACCTCCCCGCCGCCATGCGCCGCACCATCGCAGCCAAGGGTGTCCGCTTCTACAACATCGACGCCATCAGCATAGCCACCGCGGCAGGGCTCGGTGGCCGCATCAACATGATCATGCAGACCGCCTTCTTCAAGCTCTCCGGTGTGCTCCCCTTCGAGCACGCGGTGGAGCTCTTGAAGGACTCCATCCGCCACGAGTACGGCCGCAAGGGGGAGAAGGTGGTGGAGATGAATCTGGGCGCGGTCGATCTGGCGGTGCAGAGCCTCGGCGAGATCCAGTATCCGCAGTCCTGGCGGGACGCCTCTGATGACCGCGGGCTCAATTTCCGGTTGAGCCAACAGATGCCGGACTACCTGCGGGAGACCATCTTCCCGATCCTGAGGCAGAAGGGGGACGAGGTACCGGTCTCCGCCTTCACCCCCGACGGCACCTTCCCGGTCGCCACCGCCCGTTTCGAGAAGCGCGGGGTGGCCATCAACGTCCCCGAGTGGATCAAGGAGAACTGCATCCAGTGCAACCAGTGCTCCTTCATCTGCCCCCATGCCACCATCCGTCCCTTCCTCGCCACCGACCAGGAGATGGCCGCCGCCCCCCCGGGTTACGAGACCATCCCGGCGGTGGCCAAGGAGATAAAGGGGCACCACTTCCGGATCCAGGTCTACCCGCTGGACTGCATGGGGTGCGGCAACTGCGCCGACATCTGTCCCGCCAAGCAGTCGGCGCTGGTCATGAAGCCGATCGACAGCCAGGCCGCGCTGCAGGAGGAGAACCGAAAGTTCGCCGAGGTCCTCTCGCCCAAGGGGCACCTGATGAAGCGGACCACGGTGATCGGCAGCCAGTTCCAGCAGCCGCTTCTGGAGTTCTCCGGCGCCTGCTCCGGGTGCGGCGAGACCCCCTACGCCCGGCTGGTGACCCAGCTGTTCGGCGAGCGGATGATGATCGCCAACGCAACCGGCTGCACCTCGATCTGGGGCGCCTCCGCCCCGGTCAGCCCCTACTGCACCAACGACCAAGGGCACGGCCCCGCCTGGAACAACTCGCTCTTCGAGGACGCCGCCGAGTTCGGTTACGGCTTCCACCTGGCCGTCTCCCAGCGCCGCCGCCAGCTCGCCGACCAGGTGCGCGAGGCGCTCTCCGGCGAAGTAGCCGGCGAGCTCAGGGAGGCGCTGGCCGGCTGGCTGGAGGGGATGCACGATCCCGAGCTCTCCCGGCGCCACGGCGACCGCCTCAAGGAGCTGCTGCCCCAGGCCGGCGACCAGCCGCTCGTGAAGGAGATCGCCGCCGCCCGCGACCTCTTCACCAAGAAGTCGATCTGGATCTACGGCGGCGACGGCTGGGCCTACGACATCGGTTTCGGCGGCCTCGACCACGTGCTCGCCATGGGCGAAGACGTGAACCTCTTGGTGATGGACACCGAGCTCTACTCCAACACCGGCGGGCAGTGCTCCAAGGCCACCCAGCTGGGGGCCATCGCCAGGTTCGCCGCCGCCGGCAAGAGGACCCTGAAGAAGGACATCGGGCGCATGGCGATGACCTACGGCTACGTCTACGTCGCCTCGATCGCCATCGGCGCCGACAAGAACCAGACCCTCAAAGCCATCGTGGAAGCGGAGGCCTATCCCGGCCCCTCGCTGATCATCGCCTACTCCACCTGCATCAACCAGGGGCTCAGGAAGGGGATGGGAAAATCGATCGAGGAGAGCCAGCTGGCGGTTAAATCCGGCTACTGGCCGCTGTACCGGTACAACCCGCTTTTGAAGGGGGAAGGGAAGAACCCGTTCATCCTGGAATCCAAGCAGCCGGACGGCTCGTTGCAGAGCTTCCTCTCCGGCGAGGTCCGCTTCGCTGCCCTGGAGAAGCAGAATGCGGAGGCCTCGCGGGAGCTCCGGCAGCAGCTCGAGCAGGAGGTGACGGAGCGCTTCCGGATCCTGAAGGACATGGCCGACTGGCAGCCCAGCCAGGGAGACGTGCCGCCCAAGGGGGGGCGCCGACACGACCACGTGCCGGCAGCAGGGGGTGCAGTGGAAGAGCCCGCCCCCGTCTGCGTGAGCGCCACCAGCGATCCCCGCTACAGCCGCCCGACCGAGCCGGAGGAGCCCTGCGACGACGGCCGCGCCGGCATCGACAAGGATCTAAAGGAATGAGTGAGTGAAAAGTCGGGCACCCTCTCCCGCAGGCAGGCGAGGGTACTCGCGAAGGAGGGGGAGGACAGGGCGAGGATGGGGTGACGCCTGGAACATTGACAGAACCGGATGGAGCAGGTACCATATTCAAGAATTTGAATAAATAGTGGGGGTGTAAAGATGCCGATGTTCGAGTACTCCTGTAACGCCTGCAGTTTCCGGTTCGAGAAGCTGCAGAAGTCAGCGGAGGCGGGCAAGGTCGAGTGCCCGGCCTGCGGCTCTGCCGATGTCAAAAAAGAACTGTCGACCTTCTCCTCGTCGGCCGGCTCGTCATCCGGCTCCTGCGCCCCCGCCCCCGGCGGCGGCTGAAGGCCGCACTGACGCCAGGCTGGCGCCTCGACTAAAAAAGCCCGGGATCGTGGAGATCCCGGGTTTTTTTCTTTTCAACCGACCATCGAAGAGGTCCGCATGCCGAGGGCCCCCCTTCCCCTCCGGGAGAGGCGCCCCCTTGCCTCACCGCTTTGCCGCCGGGGAGCCGAGGGAGCTGGGCTCTTTTGTGCCATTAGGTGTATAATGAGTCAATCAGGCTTCGCCTTCTCATCCGGTGATCCGGATTGTTGCGCCTGCCTTTCTATGTACTGTCTGAGGCAGGGGAAGGAGCAGTAGATGGCAACCTCGGTAGGAGTTGGTCACAGCTTCCAGAAAAACCCGATCGACGCGGGGAAGGAGGCCGCCCGCCAGGCACTGGAACAGGGAGGCATGACACGCCCCGACTTCGTCTTCGTCTTCGCCACCGTCGGCTACAATCAGCAACTGCTGGTCAGAAGTATTCGGGAGGCTACCTCCGGCGCGCCGCTCAGTGGCTGTTCGGGTGAGGGGATCATCGCCCGGGGAGTGGCAGCCGAGACCAACTTCGGTGTCAGCGTGATGGCGATCGCCTCCGACGAGTTGAGGTTCCAAAACCTCTGCGTGAAGGAGATCACCTCCGGCTCCTCCGGCGTCAGTATGGCGGGGGAGAGGCTGGCAGTGGGACTCCAGCGCCTGCTCGCTCCCGACTCCATCGCCTGCTTCCTCTTCGTGGACGGTCTGGTCTTCGACTTCGACCCCTTCCACGAGACCTTCCAGAAGACTCTCCAGTACGACCGGCCGCTCCCCTTCTTCGGCGGACTGGCAGCCGACAACTGGGCCACCAGGAAGACCTACCAGTACCACGACGACGAGGTGTTCAGCCAGGGGATGTCCTGCGTGTTGATGTCGGGCCGGGGAAGCATCACCTCCGGCGTCAACCACGGCTGCGTCCCGGTCGGCACCAAGCGGACCATCACCCGCTGCCGCGGGAACATCATCTACGAGATAGACGGCTTGCCGGCCCTGGACGCCCTGAAGGATTACGTGGAGGAGGGCTCCGAGAGCCAGTGGAACAAGATGACCCTCAACCTCTGCCTCGGCTTCAAGACCCCCGAACACATGCGGCAGGCATACGGCGAATTCGTGGTTCGCTACATAATGGACAAAAACGACCAGGAAGGGTCCGTCACCATCCAGTCCGACGTCAAGCAAGGGAGCGAACTCTGGATCCTGCGACGCGACAAGGAACTGATCAGGGACGGCCTCAAGCTGATCTCGCGGCAGATCCGGGAAAAAGCCGGCGACGGCAAGCCCAAGTTCGTGATGCAGTTCGAGTGCATGGGGCGGGGGAAGGTGGTCTTCCGCGAACAGGAGAAGCTCGAGCTCTTGAACATGCTGCAGCGGGACCTGGGGGAAGGGTTCCCCTGGATCGGCTTCTACACCTACGGCGAAATCGGCCCCATCTCCAGCTACAACTGCATCCACAACTTCACGGCGGTGGTGGCCGCCGTCTACTGACGAAAGGAAGGGGTGCCGCATGAAAAAAGCGTCCACTCTCTCCCTGGAGCAGATGGTGGAGTCGCTGCAGCAGGAGAAGGAAGCACTCGCCCAGCAGGTCAAGCGGCTGATCAGGGCGGAAGGAAAGCTCTACGAATACCAGGAAGAGCTCGACGCCCAGCTCAAGGAATACGAGCAGCTCTACGACTTCAACCGCAGGTTGAACCGGCTTCACGACCTCCAGAGCATCCTGGCCGAGACGGTTTCCTACGTGATCGACCACGTCGGCTTCGAGCGGGCCATCTGCTTCGCCAGGGACGAAGAGAGCCAGAGCTACCAGGTCTTTGCCCTGGAGGGATACTACGACCCTGCCGAAAAGGCTGCGGTGACCTCAATCACCCTCCCGCTCAGTTCCCCCTGCCTCTCGTCACTCTTCGCCGGTTGCGATTACCTGGTCTGCAAGACCGACCGCCACCATAAAACGAGCTGCCGCGCCGAATCCCAGGAGATGATCCTCTTTCAGGCCGACGGCTCCGACCGGCGGCTGGCGGAACTGGGGAGCAGTTTTTTGATGAAGGATTACCTCATCTATCCCCTGGGGAGCCCGGCGCTCCCCCAGGCGCTTTTGGTGGTGGGTAACTGCGAGAATGCCACCTTTTACCGGAAAGTGGACGGCCAGCGCGGCACCGTGCTCGCCTTGGGCAACCTGGCGGGGGTGGTCTCCTGGCTGATCGAGCACCGGGCAAGCGAGCAGAGATACCGGCAACTGAGTGAAGAGCTGGAGAGGCGGGTGCAGGAAGCGGTGGACGAGCTGCGCCAGAAGGACAAGCTTCTCATCCTGCAGGGGAGACACGCGGTGATGGGAGAGATGATCAGCAACATCGCCCACCAGTGGCGCCAGCCGCTCAACGTGCTGGGACTGGTGTTGCAGGAGCTGCAGCTCACCCAGCACAAGCAGGGGCTAAACGCCGAAGAGGTGGATTCCTTCGTCAAGAGGAGCCTGGCAATCATCCGCCAGATGTCCAGGACCATCGACTCTTTCAGGCACTTCTTCAAGCCGGACCGGGAGAAGGTGGAGTTCCGGGTGCGGGAGTGCCTGGAAAATACGCTGACCATCCTGGAAGGGAGCTTCCGGATGCAGGGCATCGCTCCCACCCTGGAGGCGGTCGGCGACCCCACCGTCGATGGCTATCCCAACGAATTCATCCAGGTGCTCCTCAACATCCTGATCAACGCGCGGGAGGCGCTGACCGCCCGCAAGCCGGCGGCACCGCAGATCCTGGTGAGGCTCTTCTCGGAAGGCGACCGGACGGTGGTGACCGTCGCCGACAACGGCGGGGGGATCCCGGAGGAGATCATCGACCGGATCTTCGACCCCTACTTCACCACCAAGGGGCCGGAACAGGGGACCGGCATCGGACTCTTCATGTGCAAGACCATCGTCGAGAAGAACATGGGGGGGCGCATCAGCGTGCGCAACGTCGGCGAGGGGGCCGAGTTCCGCATCGAGGTGTAAGCCTTTTCCCGCCCTTCCGATCGCCGCTTCGTCCGAAAGCTCCTCCTCCCGAAGGGGGGAGGCTGGGAGGGGGGAGCACCGTACCGCATCCAGGATGAAGTCCCGTCGAAAACGAGGACGGCGACCCGTGTCGATAGTCACACGCGGCCCCGTCCGCAACTTTGGCAGCGTTCCCCCTCCCTAGCCCTCCCCCTCCGGGAGAGGGGACAGGTCGGATGCCTGCCAAAACTCCGCCACATCCTTCAGGATCGCCTCGGAGACCAGTTCCTTCGCCTCCTCCTCGAACCAGTCGGCCGGCATCGAGCCGCTGTAGCCCGGCTCCAGGAAGCGGCTGTCCATCAGCACCACCACCCCTCGGTCGCTCTCCGAGCGGATCACCCGTCCGGCGGCCTGGATCGCCTTGGCCATGGCGGGGATGACGTAGGCGTACTCGAAGCCGGCGCCGTAGTGCCGCTGGTAGTAGCCTCTCATCTCCTCCCGCTCCAGGTCGAAGGTCGGCAGCGGCGGACCCACCACGAAGGCGCCGATCGCCATCTCCCCCGCGTAGTCGATCCCCTCCGAGAACGAGCCCCCCTGCACGGCGAACAGCACGGTCGGCTCCTCCGCCCCCCGCAACCGCTCCAGGATCTCCTCCCCGCGCGACTGCCGCATGTTCTTCTCCTGCCCGAGCACCCGGTAACCTTCCGGCGCCTCGAACAGCTCCGCTACCCGCTCCATGAAATCGAAGCTCGGGAAGAAGGCGAGGTAGTTGCCGCGGCGAAGGGCGACG
Source organism: Geomonas sp. (assembly GCF_035254065.1). GTDB lineage: Bacteria > Desulfobacterota > Desulfuromonadia > Geobacterales > Geobacteraceae > Geomonas. Next base: position 17,840 of record NZ_DATFBA010000332.1, on the reverse strand, counting down.
ATCCTGCGCAGCGCCTCGGCGATTTTGCCGTAGTTGCGCTCCCGGTGCGAGTAGCGGGTGGAGATCTGGGGGATGATCAGCAGCTTGCGCCTCTGCCGGGGGAAGGGTGAGGGGAATTCGGCTGTTTGCACGGCGGCTGGATCCAGCCCGGAGAGCCTCGCGTAGTAGTCGAACGGCTTGAGGGTGGCGGAAAAGCCGACCACCTGCTGGTAGTCGGCATAGGAGCCTGCCAGCATGGCCGAGGCGTCGCAGCAGGTGATCTTCACGCTCCCGCCGGGCCCCTCGTTTCCCAGCCTGGAGGGAGGGGGAGAGGATCTCCGCCTCCCCGCCTGCTGCGGGTGGAAGGTGGTGAAGAATTCCTGTTTGCGCGAGGCAGCCGCCAGCGCCAGTACGTCGGTGAACTCCGACCAGTAGTAGGCAAATCTCAGGACCGGGTCCTGCTGCCCGATCTCCACCTCCGATTCCAGGTAGCGGGAGAGAAAGGCGCGCAGCCTGCCGTCCTGCTCCAGGAAGGGGTCGAGCGGCAGCTCGATGCGGGTGGGACGGGGGCTCTTCCCGCTTTGGCAGGCCGCCACCACCTTTAGCGAGTCGTCCAAGAGCTCCTCCGCCTCGCGCGCAAAGGGAGCCGGCACCCCGCGCAGTTCCTCCCGCATCCCTTCCAGCGCAGCGGCACTCAGCATCGGGGAGTAGTATTCCATGGCCCGGGCCGGGAGGTTGTGGGCCTCGTCGATCACCAGGTTCGGCTTGCCCACCTCCTCCACCGCCAGTGCGCCCGCCCTCCCCAAGGCGGAGCGGGGAGCGAACACGTAGTTGTAATCGCACACCACCAGCTCGGCGAGCTTGGCGGAGTCGATCTGCAGCTCGAACGGGCAGACCTCGAACTGCTCCCCCAGCTCCCGGAAGTGCCTCGCCTTGAGCTTGCGTTTCTTGGAGAGCAGGGCGATCACCCCGTGCCTGGCGAGCTTCCCATAGTAGTCGCGGGCATACTCGCAGTATTCCGGGGTGCAGAGCGCTTCCTCTTTCAGGCAGATCTTCCCCTTCGCCGTCACGGTGAGGGACCTGAGCGGGGCGCCGCTCTGGCGGAAGCGCTCGGCGGCGTCTTCCGCCACCGCATGCTGGCTGTTCTTGGGGGTGACGTAGACCACCTGCTGGCCGCGGGAAAGCGCCTCTCTCAACACCGGATGCAGCACACCCACCGTCTTCCCCAGCCCGGTCGGCGCCTGTATCAGCTGGGGGCACCCCATCGCCATCCCCTGCTCGACCTCCCGCATCAGTTCCACCTGGCCCGGACGCGGGGTCTGGAAGGGAAACTCGAACTGGCCCGCCATCTTGCGCCGCCTCTGGGCCCGCTTTTTCGCCTCGGCCGCCTCCAGGACCAGCTCGTCGAGGCGCAGCTCGAGCCACTCCGCATAGCGCTCACGATCGAGAATCAGCTCCAGGTCATGAGAGCGGCCGTTACGGGAGGAGACCAGGTGGAAGGTGAGCCGGGGAACCACGCCATGCTCCAGCCAGTGGAAGTAGCCGTAGCTCAGAAGTTGCAGGGAGTAGGGGTGCTGGAACGGGTCCGCGGCCAGCCGCCGCCTGAGATCGTGCAGGTTGAAGGCGCTCTTGATCTCCTCGATCACCGGCAGCTCGTGGCGGAAGATGCCGTCCAGCCTCCCGCTGATCCGGAAGCGGAAGCCCCCCTTGCTGAAGACGGTGCTGATCGGCACCTCCGCCTGGTAGAGGGGATCGGCCTTGCCTCGCTTCCTCTGCACGCGCTGGTGGATCTCCTGACCCTCCAGGGTCGAGCGCCCGTAGCCGGAGTGCGCCTCGATGCTGCCGATGCGCGGTACCGGCAGCGCGAACTCTCCAAGCGGTATGTTGATGACGTGGTCGTCAGTACTGATGATCATCGCTCAGCGGGAACCTCTCCCCTTCTGGTCCTTTCTCCCGATTTTTTCGCCACTTTTCAACCTTTAGCAGCGTTTTGTCAAGCCGGAAAAGCCGTCCGCCTTGCAATAGCGGCGGAACAGGGTATGCTGTTGTTCAGTTTGTTTATTAAACCATTGAAGGAGAACCCACATGAAGAAAGCTATCGCAGCTGTCGCCCTTACCCTTTTCAGCGCAAGTTTCGCCCTCGCCGCTGGTCCGGCCAGCATCACCCTGCCGGCGAAGAACGGGAACGTGACCTTCCCGCACGAGACTCACCAGAAACTGGGCTGCACCAAGTGCCATGCCACCGAGACTGGCGGCAAGATCGCCGATCTGGGCAAGGACTGGGCACACAAGACCTGCAAAGGGTGCCATGCCGAAATGAGCAAAGGCCCGACCAACTGCGGCGGCTGCCACAAGAAGTAACAACCAGCAGACGAGATGCGGAGGCTGCCAAAGCCTCCGCCCCTTCAGTCGAATCCTTCCCCGCCAAACCTTCCCCGATCACACCACTACCTGAATTACCGGCCCTATTCCACAATCGATCCTCACTCCCGTTTCCCGGCAGAAGGATTTTAAGCCGTTCGCCCTGAGCCTGTCGAAGGGGTGAACTTCTGCGGCTCGCCCAGCCAGGATGCCTCCCCCCCTTCGGCAAGCTCAGGGGCGTGCTTCGACAGGCTCAGCACGAACGGTGCTGTTTTTTCAACCCATGCGTGAGGGTCACGGCTGATGCAGGAGGTTCACGGGCGATACAGGAGCGTCATAACGGGCTGGATGACTACATATGGATCGGTGTAACGTAGGTGAAAATTGCCCAGAAGTGGCAGGCGCTGCCGGTCAGCACGAACAGATGCCAGATCGCGTGGTTGAAGGGGAGCCGCTCCCAGAGGTAGAAGACCACCCCCACGGTGTAGGCGGCCCCCCCTACGAAGAGCAGGGTCAGCCCCGAGGCGGCCAGCGCGAGCGAGAGCGGTTTCAACACCAGCAGGACGATCCAGCCGAGGGCGACGTAGGAAAAGGTTCCCCAAAAGCGCAACCGGTGCACGGCGAAGATCTTCATGATGGAACCGAGCACACCCAGCCCCCACACGGTCCCGAACAGCAACTTGCCGATCACTCCGCGCAGGGTGACCAGGGCGAAGGGGGTATAGCTGCCGGCGATCATGATGTAGATGGCGATGTGGTCGAGGATGCGGAAGACGTAGCGTGCTGAGGGTTTCTTGACGGAGTGATAGGCGGTCGACAGGCAATAGAAGGTGATGACGGCCCCCCCGTAGATGCAGGCGGAGAGCAGGCGGTCGTGGTCTCCCTGGCCGGAGGCGAGCTGGATGAGGGCGATGACGGCGACGATGCTGAGCAGGGCGCCCAAGCCGTGGGTGAAGCGATTGGCCAGTTCCTCGGTCTCGCTGTAATGAACTATGCGTGCATGGATCTTTTCGTCGCTCATGAGAACATCGTACACCTGATGAGCTCTGCAAAGCAACCGTCGGTTCCCCAGCCGGGGGATGGGAAAAGTCTTGTTTTGCTTCCCCTTTTAATGGATAATGGTCCAGTTACACTCTCCCCGGCGGGAAGAGCAATCCCATCCAACCCGAGTGCACATGAAAAGCGAACAGGACATTTCCCTGCTTTACGCCGAGGACGACCCCCAGGCCAGGGAACTGCTGGAAAGGCTCATCCGCCTCAAGTTTCCGCAGCTGACCCTGCACGTGGCGACCGATGGAGCAGAGGGGATGGAGCTTTTTTGCCTCCATCGACCGCAGATCGTCCTCACCGACATCACCATGCCGGTCATGGACGGCGCCGAAATGACCAAGCGGATCAGGGAGATCGCCCCGGACGCGGTGGTGATGGCCTTGACCGCCTATAGCGACGCCGAATGGCTCGCCAAGTACAAGGACATCTCCTTTAACTACTGCATAACCAAGCCGGTGGACTTCAAGACCCTTCTCTCCGCCTTGGGGGAGGCAATCCAGAGCCTCCAGAACGGCCCCGTCTGACCTCCCCCTGAATTGGGCGCAGTCCCCAGCCTTTCCCCCCAACCAATGTTTGCACCCACTGCCCTCCCTGACAGGCAAAGCCTCTCCGGAAGAGGGAGTTCGAGCGTCAACAAAGCGGCTTGTGCAAGTCCCGTGCGGGCACCGGCGTCAAAGAATATCTAGTCTTTCGATGATTGATTTTGGTGGCAGGTAGGCAATTGGCGCGGACTCGCAACGCCAAGAGAAGGGCGGACTTTCTGGGTCCCTTTTACGGAGGGATGACCTGCAGGAGGTTGGCTGCCTCAGGTCACCCTGCACAGCACTGGTCGGTGATGACTTCTCCCAGGCAATCCCTGATGGTGGCGAACAGGGCGTCGAAGTCCACCGGCTTCCTGATGTAGTGGTGGATGCCGATCGCCTCGGCGCTGGAGATATACTGGGCGGTGTCGCAATAGGCCGAGACCACGGCGATGACCGCTTCCGGGTCGAGCCGCTTGATTTCGGCCGCCATGGCTATGCCGTCCATCACCGGCATCCGCACGTCGGTCAGCACGATATCCGGGCGGTGCTCCTTGTACAGTTCCAGGCCGGCCACCCCGTTTTCCGCCGTCAAAAGCCTCAGCTTGGGAAAGGCATAGCAGATAGCCTTCCCCATCAGGTCCCTGGCGACGGGGTCGTCCTCCACCGCCAGCAGCGAAAAAACGGTATCCTGCGGATCCAAATAACAAGCCATGTTCCACCTCATTGTTGGCTCTAGCCCCATCGCTTGGGTGCCGCAAGCCCGGAGGCCGCTCTCACCACTCTTGCGAAGACAGGGACCGCTACGCCAAAAGACGGCCGCGTTTGTACCGTTAGAGTGGAAGTATACAAGGTGTTGCCCAGAAGAAAAGGCCCCGCATTAAATAAAAATCACATCGTCTCTAATGTAGGACCGGCGGGGGGAGGAGGTTATAGCCGTCAGGGAGAGGGACCGGTCGGCAGATCGGTGAGATGTGGAGTGTGATCTGCGCTGTTTTGGATCAGCGGGGAGGAGGTCAGGTTGGAGTATACAGCAGGCAGGACGGCTAAGAAAAGATTAAAGTGAAGTTCATCACGTTTTAACACCGCTCGGTGCGCAGCTCCCTGGTCGCCTTCTCGATGGCGGCGAACAGCTTGCCGAACTCGATCGGCTTCAGCAGGTAGTCGCTGATCCCGAGCTCGCTGAACTTGTCCTGGTGGATCTTGTCGCTGTAGGCGGTCATCACGATGATCCGGGTGTCGGGGGCGATCTCCTTGATCCCCTCCGACATCCTGATGCCGTCCATCTTGGGCATGTTGATGTCGGTGAGCACCAGCTCGGGGCGGCGCTCCTTGAACAGCTCGAGCCCCATCTGGCCGTCGAAGGCGAGTTCGACGGTGAACTGGGGATACTTCCTCGGTATCATGAACGCCAATATCTCGATGGCGGCGCGGTCGTCCTCGACGATCATCATGGAAAGTCCCATCCTCACACCTCTATCCTGAATTCGGCGCCACCCTGGACGTTGCGTACCGAGAGCCGGCCTCCCATCCTCTTTTCGACTACCGTCTTGGCCATGAACAGACCGATCCCGCGACCGTTCCCCCCCTGCTTGGTGGTGAAATAGGGGTCGAAGATCCGGTCGATGACCCCCTCGCTGATCCCCCCCGCGTTGTCGGTGATGGTCACCACCGTCCTGCCGGGCTCGCTCCAGCAGCGCATCATTATCCTGGCGTCGGAGACCGGGGATTCCTCGAAGACGTCCCGGGCGTTCATCACGATGGCCATCAGCACGTGGGTGAAATCGTTGGGGAATCCCCTGATCTCCACCTGTTCCCCGCACTCCTTCTCGATGGCGATCCCGGCTTCCCGGAAGCCGTCCCGCACCAGCGACAGCATCTGGTCGAAGGCGTGTCCCACGCTGAACCGCCTGCGCTCCAGATCGGGCGCGCTCAGCTGGCCGAACTCGTCGATGGTCTGGGAAAGCTGCTGCAGCATGGCCATCACCTCGGCGACCCTGCTCTTCAAAAGCTCTTCACTGAAACCGTCCAGCTCGCAGGAAAGCCCCACCTCCTGGACCTTGAGGCCGATCACGTTCAACGGCTGGCGCCAATGGTGGGCGATGTTGACCAGCACCTCCCCCATGGCCGCCATCCGGCTTTGCTGCACCAGCATCTGCTCCCTCAGGCGCAGCTCCTCCACCGTGCGCATCCGCTTGGCGGTCTCCTTCTCCAGGCCGAGGTAGGCCTCCTGGAGCTCCCGGTTCTGGAACTGCAGCTCCCTGGTCCGCTCGGTCACCCGGCTCTCCAGCTCCGCGTTCAGCTGGTTCAGCGCCTCTTCGGCACGGCGGCACTGGCGGGTGTAGTCGGCGATCAGGTGGTAGAGCAGCGCCACGGTGACCACGATGAAGGCGAGCCCCTTGTAGACGGAATAGCGGACGATGAGGGCAGGGTCACGGATCAGCAGCCCCAGCAGCTCGTCGGAGGTGTAGATCCACAGCCCGCTCACGAAGGCGTAGATCGCCACGATCCTCAGGGCGACGACTCGATCTTTGCTGGTCAGCTGATAGTCCACTGATGCCCCCTCGCGCGGGCTCCCGCACCGTTTGCCGGAGTATACAGGATCACGCACGCTGATCAAGGGAAGAATCGGGGGGGAGCGTGAAGTAGAAGGTCGCCCCCCTCCCCGGCTCCCCCTCCGCCCACACCCTGCCGCCGTGGCGCCGGACGATGCGCTCCACGGTGGCGAGCCCGATCCCGAAGCCGCTCTGCCGTTCCGCCGTCGGCAGGCGCTGGAACGGGGAGAAGAGCCGTCCGGCATCGGCCATCTCGAAGCCTGCCCCGTTGTCGCTGACGAAGAAGGCGGCTTCCCCGCCGACCTGACGGAGGCCGAACTCGATCAGCGGCCCCGCTTGGCCGCGGGTGTACTTCCAGGCGTTCCCGAGCAGGTTATCAAGCACGATCCGCACAAGCTCCGGGTCGGCCTCGGCGGTCAACCCCTCGCCGATCACCACCTCTACCTCTCGTTCCGGCTCTCCCTTTCTGAGCTCGTCGATGGCAACTTCCGCCAGTACGCTGAGATCGACGGCGCTCCTGCAGAGGGCCACCCGCCCCATGCGGGCCAGATCGAGCAGCGCGTTGATCAGCCTGCTCATGCGGACCACAGCCTTGCAGATCTCCTGGAGATACCCCTGGCACTCGGCCCCCAGTTGCTCGCCGCAGATCATCTCGATGGCCTGGCAGTAACCGTTGATGCTGTTGAGCGGCTGCCGCAAGTCGTGGGCCACCGTGTAGTTGAAGGCCTCCAGTTCCCGGTTGGCAGCCTCCAGCTCCGAGGCCCGCGCCGCCAGGTCCGCGTTCAGCTGGGCGATCTCCTGTTCGGCGAGCTTTCGCTCAGTGATGTCGCGTGCCACGTGCACCACCCCCAGCGGGGTGCCATCGGGGGAGAGCAGCGGGGTATAGCTGACCAGGTAGTGCCGGCCGGACGGCTCCTGGATCTCGGCCACCTGCTCGCGCCCTTCCGCCATCGCCGCCGCGTGCGGACAGGTAAGCGCGGCCCGGTCGCCCGCTTCGAAGGCGGCATGACAGGGAATCCCGGTGCAGCCGTCGGGACCGCAGCCCAGCTTCTCGGACATGGCGCGGTTGACCCGCACGATGCGGTTGTTGACGTCGACGATGGCGATCAGGTCGGGGACCGTGTTGAAGGTCCGCTCCCACTCATCCTTGGCCCGCTGCAGGGCCTGCTCCGCCTTCTTCCGCTCGCTGATGTCCCTGACCAGGCTGAGGATGCAGCCGGTCCCCTCGATTTCGAGCACCTCCCCCGAGTAGAGGGCCGGATGCCGTTCCCCGCTTTTCGCCCGCAGGGTGATCTCCAGGTTGCTCACCGATCCCCGTTGCCTGAGGGCGTTCACGATCTTGCGCCGGTCCTCCTCGTCCTCCCAGAGGTCGATCTCCTGGACCAGGCGTCCCACGAACTCGCCACGTGCGTAGCCGAGGGCGGTCAGGGCGGCCTCGTTGGCGTCCAGGATACGCCCCTCCCTCAGGCTGGAAAGCACCAGCAGGGCGGGGGCCGCGTGGAAGATCCTGGCGAACCTCCGCTCGGAGCTGCGGACCGCCTCCTCGGCCTGCTTGCGCTCGGTGATGTCGAGGGCGACGCCGTGCATCTGCACCGGCTCCCCCTCCTCGTTGTAGATGCCGCGCCCCTTGCTCATCACCCAGCGCATCCGGCCCCCCGGCAACTGCACCCGCATCTCCACCAGCAAGGGGAGCTGCTGCCGGAGCGACTGGTGCACCGCCGCGTCGATCGCGTCCCGGTCCTCCGGGTGGATGCGCTCCAGGTAGGCGCGGTAGCTCATGGGGAAATCGGCGGGGAACCCGAACAGGTTCTTGCAGCGGTCGGTCCAGGTGACCTTGTCGTGCAGGATGTCCCAGTGCCAGGCGCCGATGTCGGCGGCCTCCATGGCGAAGCGCAACCGCTCCTCACTCACGCGCTGCGCCTCCTGCGCCCGCACCCGTGAGTCCGCCTCCTCCTTCAGCCGGAGGTTCAGCTCCAAAAGCCGCGCGTTTTTCGATTCCAGCTGCGCCTTGGCCTGTTCGAGCTGGTGGTCGATGCCGGTGGCCTGCTGTGCGGGATCGCCGCTCTCCGCCACCACCGGCGCTCCCCGACCCTCCCGTTCACCCCCGCTCATGCGGACGAATTCGGTGACGTCCTGCACGCGGTGGATGATGAAGAGCACCTCGCCGCCGGCGTCCAGCACCGGGGTATTGATGATGGTCCAGTAGCGTTCCTCGAAGCCACCCCCCTTCGCCTCCGTCCTCGGTATGTCGTACTTCTGGACCCCCAGCACGTCGGTGACCCGCTCCCTGAGCGCCCGCTCCATCGACCCCTTCGCGGTCTGCAGGCCGTCTGCCCCGGGATCGGCGGGGTTCTCGGGGAAGACCTCGAAGACGTACCTTCCCAGCATCCGCTCGCGCACCGTCCCGGTCGCCCGCAGGTAGGCATCGTTGACCGCCAGGATATGCAGCGCAGGGTCCAGCACCAGGCAGGGGTCGGGGACCGAATCGAACAGCCGGCGATAGTCGAGCTCTTGCGAAGGCTGCGCCATCTCCTTTCCTCCACAGCTCCTCCTTTAATAAGAAGGAGGGCCGAGTAGTCTTCATTGTACTATCACGGCTAGAAGGCGACAAGGGCGGGAGGCGGCGAAAAGAGGCCGCTGGTGCGAGGGGGGAGAGGGCACGCCCCTCAAGAGCCGGGTCACGTAGCAGAGACCGTCGCCCCTTCCGGGTAGAGGGTGCCCGAAGGGCGGGCGAGGGGCGCCACGCCCTGCCGGAAACTGCGCCCTCACCCCCGTCCCTCTCACCTAAAGGGGCGAGGGACGGGCAGTTAAGCTCCTCCCTAGGGAGCTGCGGTAGCGGAGCCCTCCAGGGCCTGCCGGATGGTCTCCAGTGTCTCGCGGAAGTCGATCGGCTTGGAGAGGTAGCCGTCCATGCCTGCCGCCAGGCAGTTCTCGCGGTCATCCTTGAGGGCATGGGCGGTCATGGCTATGATCGGGACATGCCCGCCAGAGGCGAGCTCCCGCTCCCGGATGATGCCGGTCACCTCGAAGCCGTTCATGACCGGCATCTGGACGTCCATCAGGACCAGGTCGTAGCGCCCGTCCTGCCAGAGGTCGACCGCCTGGCGCCCGTTCTCGGCGCAATCGATGCGGTAGCCGAAGCGGTCCAGCATGGTGGTGAGGGTCCTCCTGACGGTCTCGTCGTCCTCCACCAGCAGCAGCCGTTTCCCGGAAAGGGGGCCGGCCGTTGCCTGCCGCGGTGGCGCCGGCTGCACCGCTTCGCCGGGTTGGACCCCGGCCGCCGGCTGCAGCGGGATGCTGAAGGAAAAGCGGCTCCCCTTTCCCTCCTCGCTGTCGAAGCCGATCTTCCCTCCCATCCGCTCCACCAGTTCCTTGCTGATGGCCAGCCCGAGGCCAGCACCGCCGAAGCGGCGGGAGTGCGAATCGTCCACCTGGCTGAACTCACGGAAGAGCAGCTCCCTTTTCTGTTGCGGCACGCCGATGCCGGTGTCGCTGACCGTGAAGGTGACCGGCAGGCGGCCGTCGGCCCGCGGCGCGCCCATGGTGACCTCGATGGTCACTTTCCCCTTCTCCGTGAACTTGACAGCGTTGGCCGCCAGGTTGGTCAACACCTGGCTGATCCTGGTGCGGTCGCCGTTAAGCGCGTCCGGCAGTTCCTCCGCCACCCGGGCCTCCAGCAGGAGCCCCTTCCCGCGGGCGGCGGGGTGCAGGATGTCGTAGGTATCGCGGACGCACCTTCTCAGCGAGAACGGCTTCTCCTCGACCGAGAGCTTGCCGGCCTCGATCTTGGTGATGTCCAGGATGTCGTTGAGGATGCGCACCATGGAGTGGGCTGCGGTACGGGCCGATTCCACGCAGTCGCGCTGCTCGGTGGGGAGCTCGTCCATGAGCACCAGGTCGAGCATGCCGATCACCCCGGTCATCGGGGTGCGCAGCTCGTGGCTCATGTTGGCCAGGAACTGGCTCTTCGCGCGGTTGGCGGCCTCCGCCTCCTCCCTGGCCCGAATGAGTTCCTCGCTCTGGTCGCGCAGCTCCTCGTTGGCGGCGGCCAGCTCCTCGTTGGCTGCCTGCAAGGCCTGCTGCGCCCGGCGCTTCTCGGTGACGTCGTGGAAGACCAGCACCACCCCGGCCACCCTTCCTGCGGCGTCCAGGATCGGTGCCGCACTGTCTTCGATGGGGATCTCGCGGCCGTCCCGGGTCAGCAGCGCGGTGTGGTTGGCGAGGGTCCTGGTCCGTTGCTCCCGCAGCACGTAGGCCACCGGGTCATCAGTCCGCTCACCGGTCCGGTCGTTCACAAGAGGGAAGACCTCGCTGATCGGCCGGGAGTGCGCCTCCTCGTTGCTCCAGCCGGTGAGCGCCTCGGCCACCGGGTTGAGGTAGGTGGTACGGCCGGTGGTATCGGAGGTGATCACCGCGTCGCCGATGCTGGCAAGTGTCACCCGCAGCCACTCGCGCTGCTCGCGCAGCTGCCGCTCGGCCTGGTGCTTATAGAGGGCGAGCTCGATGGCGGTGGCGACCTCGCGCTCCTCGAACGGCTTCAGCAGGTAGCCGAAAGGGCCGGTGACCTTGGCGCGCCCCAGGGTGGCCGCGTCGGAGTGGGCGGTCAGGTAGATGACCGGCAGGTCGACCCGCTTCCTGATCGCCTGGGCCGCCTCGATGCCGTCCATCTCCCCCTTGAGACGGATATCCATCAGCACCACGGCGGGGAGCAGTTTGCAGACCTTTTCGACGGCCTCCTCTCCCCGCGCGGCGACTCCGGCCACCTGGTATCCCAGGGTCGTCAGCTTCTCCGCCAGGTCGGCGGCAATGATCGCCTCGTCCTCCACGATGAAAACGGTGATCTTGTCCACAACCCGCTCCTTGTCAGCGGCCTTAAAAGCAAGCTGCCCTGTTGTTGAACGACTCTATCCCGCCTGCTAAACAGTGCCCGCAGTGGATGCTTGAGCGTTCATGATAATCCGGAAGCTGGTTCCCTGTCCACTTTCCACCTCGACGACGGCGTCCAGCTGCCCCGCCAGCATCTGCACCAGCTTGAGCCCCAGCGAGTTCGCCTCCCGCCACTGAAGCCCGGCGGGGAGGCCGCTGCCGTTGTCGGTGACGCCGAGGCGGACGCCGCCAGCCCCCACTTTGCTGAGTGACACGGTGACTTCCCCGTCGGCGCGTCCGCGGAAGGCGTGCTTGAGCGCGTTGCCGGCCAGTTCGTTGACGATCAGCCCGCAGGGGACCGCGGTGTCCACCGGGAAGTAGACCGGCTCGAGATCGAGGTTGAGACGGATGCCGGCGGTGCCGCTGCCGTGGGCGCGCCAGATGAAGGCGAGCAGGCTCTTCAAGTACTCGGCGAAGTCGATGTGCGCGAGGTCGGTGGACTGGTAGAGCTTCTCGTGCACCAACGCCATGGAGCGGACCCGGAAGGAGACCTCGTTGAGCACCTCGCGCACCGTCTGGTCCCGCGAGCCCCCCGCCTGCAGGCTCAGCAGGCTGGAGATCACCTGCAGGTTGTTCTTAACCCGGTGGTGGATCTCCTTCAGGAGCACTTCCTTCTCGTGCAGCGATGCCTTGACCCTCTCCTCCGCCTGCTTGCGCTCGGTGATGTCGTCCATGACCACGACCGCGGTGGTTACCTTGCCGGCGGCATCCCGCAGGGGGGCCGCCCAGACGATGATGGGGACCCGGACGCCGTTTCCCCGCTCGATGGTCATTTCCACGTTGTGGACCTCTTCTCCCCGCAAGGCCCGGCTGACCGGCAGCTCCTCGACGGGGAACAGCGCGCCGTCCGGCCGTAGCACCTTGACCTTGGCCAGGTGGGCCTCCAGGTCGAGGCCGTCGAACTCCTCCAGGTAGATCGCCGCGGCCCGGCGGTTGGTCAAGGAGAGCTTGCCGGTGCCTGCTTCGAAGAGTACCACCCCGACCGGGGTGGTCTCCAGGATCGCCTCCAGCCGTCGCCGGTCGCTCTCCGTCTGTTCGTGGATCCTGGCCAGCGCCTCCTCGCCCCGTTTCTGCTCGGAGATGTCGGTATTGGTGCCGAACCAGCGGACGATCTCCCCCTGCTGGTCCACTACCGGTACGATCCTGGTCAGGAAGGGACGGAACACGCCGTCCGCCCCCCGCAGCGGGAAGGTCATGTCGAAGGGCTTGCCGCTGGCGATCGACTCCTGCCACCGTTCCAGCACCAGGGGCAGCATCTCGGGATCGTGCACCGACTGCCATCCCCACCCCTCCATCTGCTCGGCGGTGGTGCCGGTGTACTCGTACCAGCGCCGGTTGTACCAGGTGATGTAGCCGTCGCCGTTGGCCCACCAGGCGAGGTTGGGGATGGTGTCGGCCAGGGTGCGGAACTGCTCCTCTTTTGCCTTCAGCTCGGCCTCAACCCGTTTGCGCTCGGAGATGTCCACGCAGAATTCCACGCAGGTGTTGTTGCCGAGCGAGCTGCCGGCGAAGACGAACCATTGCTTGCTGCCGTCCTTGCGGAAGTACTCCTTCTCGTAGGGACCGATGCGCCCGGAGGACATGAACTTGGTCACCTCCTCCTGGCTCACCTCGAAGTACTCCGGCGGGGTGAGCCTTTGCCAGGTCAGCTCGCGGGCCTCCAGCTCGCTGCGGCTGTAGCCCATGGTCTTGAGGAAGGTGTCGTTGGCGTCCGTCATGCAGCCGGTGGTGAGATCCCAGAACATCACCCCCACCGTCTCGATCTCCAAGACCTTCTCGAGCCGCTCGTGGCTTTGGCGAAGCGCCTCCGCGGCCCGCTCGCGCTCGCCCATCTCCCGTTGCAACTCCCGGTAGGAGGTGCCCAGTTTCACGGTCATATCGTTGAAGGCCTGCGCCAGCTCGCTGAACTCGTCGTCCCCGGCTGCATTGATCCGGTACTCGAGATCACCGCCGCCGATCACCGCGGTCCCCCTGCGCATCACTGCCATGCGGGAGGCGAAGGCGCGCTTGATCAGGACCGAGTTGACCAGCACCAGGGGACTTGCCAGCAACAGCGCGAGGAGGATTCCCTCCCCCGCTTGGTGGAGGGAGGAGGCCAGCTCCCGCTTGCTGGATCGCTGCAGCCTCCCCTGCAACAAGACGCTTTCGTACAACCGGCTGTTCAGCTGGGCGACCAGCACCCCTTCCATCTCCTGGAAAAGCGGGTCGCTGAGGCGGTCTGCTCCGCGTTTAAGACGGTTTTCGCGGATGGTTTTGGACAGGTAGCCGATCGAGTCCTGCTTTAGGATCAGCTCTTTGATGGTCTGCTGGTCTTCTGGGGCGGGGAACTTGGTGAGGGCGACCTTGAGCAGGTCACCCACTTCCCTGTGCTTGGCTTGCAGTTGCAGTCTGGTGCGCTCACTCTCCGTACGCATGGAATCGGTCCGCAGCAGCAGCCGCTCATACGAGGAGATGAAGATGGCGTCGGCGACCGTGGAGGCATCCAGCGCGTGGTTGACGCGGGCGATGGTCACCAGGAGCACGGCGGCGATGACCGCTACCAGTGCCGCGATTCCGACCGAGTTGATGGCGAGTCTGCGCTTTATCCGCATGACACCCTCATCTGAGGATCCGTACCGCTTCCGGTTTGAGCGATTGGAGGCCGTCCAGGTAGATAGACTCGAGGTAATTGGGGACGGCGGTCGCCGTGGTCAGCTGGTTCCTGATGGCCCAGGCGGACTCGTCCTCCAACGAGAGCATCAAGGTCTGGTCGAGGGAGACCGTGAAGTTGCTGTCGTCCCAATACTGCCTGATGATGGCGGGGGGGAGCGCGGTCGTCTCCGCCACTATTCTGCGCGCCTCCTCGGGGTTGCCGCGCACGAAATCTTCCGCTTTCAAAAGAGCCTTGAGCAGCTTTTTGACCGTACCGGGGTGACCTCTCACGTAATCTGGGGTGGAGGCGACAACGAAGCTCTCCCGGTAGATGTTGGGATCGCGCAGGATTTTGGCGTTGGCACCCAGGCGGTTCTGAGCCAGGACGGAGTAGGGAAGAAAGGAGGCAGCGGCATCGATATCGCCCCGTGCCAAAGCGTCCGGGACCGCCTCAGGCTTGAGGTCGACGACCTTCACCTCCTTGGGCGACAGGCCGTGGGTGACCAGGAGCGAGTGGAGGTAGTATTCCGTGGTGGTGCCGAGGGTGGCGGCGATTCTTTTCCCCCTGAGATCCGCGAAGTCGGCAATACCGCGGTCCTTTCTGGCAACCACCGCTTGGGTCAGGCTGGTGGTCATGATCGAGGCGAGGATGGAAATCTTCCGGCCGTTCACCACCGCGAACATGACGGGGGTCTCGGCGGCGGTGGCGACGTCCGCCTTCCCGTCCAGCACCTCCTGCAGGGCGGGTTTGCCGTAGCGGTAGGGATGAACTTCCACCTCTACCCCTTCCTCATGAAAATATCCGCGCGCCTGGGCGATCAGGGCCAAGGCGCAGTCCGGAATGGCGGCGATCGCCAAGGTGACCTTTTCCGTCGGCCCGCTGGCGCTGCGCTCCCGGTGGTCGCAGCCGGTGAAGAAAACCGTCAGCGTCAACAACATCAGCATGGCCGACAGCGCCACCACTCTCATGGCACCTCCCCCACCTCGATCAGGAAGCAGGCCCCCTCCTCCGTGTTGCGCACGGTGAGGCGCCCCCCCATGTTCTTCTCGATGATGTTCTTGGACATGAAGAGTCCCACCCCGGTGCCGGCGTGGGGCCCCTTGGTGGTGAAGTAGGGCTCGAAGACCTTGTCGATGATCTCCTGGGGGATGCCGCCGGCGTTGTCGCAGACGCTCACCACCCGCTCGCCGATGGCGATCTGCACCGTCGGCGGATAGACCCGGCGCTCCACCAGCGCGTCGCGGGCGTTCAGCAGGATGTTCAGGAGCACCTGGGAATACTCGTTGGGGTAGCCGTGCACCACCGGGTCCCCGTCGCCCACCACCTCGACCTTGATCTCGCAGGCCTGGAAGCCGGCCTCGATCAGGGAGAGGGTCTTCTTCACCTCCTCCCGGACGTGGAAACGCACCTTCTCCTTGTCGGGGCGGAAGAAGTTGCGGAAGTCGTCGATGGTCCTGGACATGTGCCGGATGATGGACATCGAGCGCTGGGCGGTCAGATCCACGTAGCGCTGGTCCAGCTCCCCGAACTCGTACACCATGGGGATCTCCTGGATCAGCATACCCAGGGCGTTGAGCGGCTGGCGCCACTGGTGGGCGATGTTGCCGATCATCTCCCCCATGGCCGCCTGGCGGCTTTGCAAAAGGAGCATCTGGTCCCTCTCCCTGAGCTGGGCGGTCCGCTCGGCGACCCGGCGCTCCAGTTCCTCGTTCACCTGTTTCAGGGCCGCCTGCGCCCGCTGGCGCGCCACCGTCACCCCCAGGAACTCCCCCATCAGGCGCAGGGTCCGCTCGGCAGACTCGTCGAAGCCGGCCACCCGCCTCGACATCAGCTTCAGCACGCCGAAGGAATGATGGCCGTAGCGCAGGGGGATCACCAGCAGGGAGCGCAGCCCCATCTTCCGGCACGCCTCGCGGTCCACCCGCAGGTCGCTCTCGCTGTCGTCGGCGCGCTTGAGCTCGCCGCTGGTGAGACAGCGCCCGGACAGGCTGCCTTCCCTCTGCATGCGCAGCCCCACGAACCCCTCGGCCAGGCCGCTGGCCGCCTCGTACACCATCTCGTCCCCATCGGCGACCTCCAGGCTGGCGCCGTCGGCCCCGGTCAGCCGGGACATGATGTCAAGGATCAGCTGCAGCAGGGGACGGTACTCCAGGCCGGCGGCGGCGATCTCGCGCTGGGCGTCGAGCAGGGCGGCCAGCCGCTGCGCGCTGGCGTGCAACTCCGCCTCCGCCCGCTTGTGCTCGCTTATGTCGTGGGCGATGTGGACCGAGCCGACGCTGCGCCCCTGCTCGTCGAGCAGCGGCGTGGTGGTGACCAGGAAGTCGCCGCCGAAGCGCTCGACCTGCACCTGTTCCTGGTGGGTGCGGCCGTCGCAGACGGTCCGGGAGTGGGGGCAGAACTCGGGAGGGATCGAGGTGCCGTGCACCACCTGGTGGCAGGGGACGCCAACGCACTCCTGCGCCTCCACCCCCAGGCGCCTGGCCATGGCCTCGTTCACCTGCAGCACCCGGTGATGGTTGTCGAGGATGGCGATCAGGTCCGGCACGCTGGCGAAGGTCCGCTCCCACTGCTCCTTGACGCGCCGCTGTTCCTCCTCCGCCCGCTGCCGCTCACCGATCTCGCTCCTGAGGGCCTCATTGGCACGCAACAGCGCCTCGGTCCGTTCGGCCACCCGCTGTTCCAGGGTATCGTTCAGCTCCTTCAGGGCGTTTTCGGACCTGCTCCGCTCCACCGCGTACTTGATGGAACGGGCGAGGAGGTGGGTGGTGAGCTCCCCCTTGACCAGGAAGTCCTGGGCCCCCTCCCTGATCGCCTGCAGCCCCGTTTCCTCGTCGCTGTTGCCGGTCAACACGATGACCGGGAGCTTCTCCGCCTGCCGGCGCATCCTGCGCAGGGTGTCCAGCCCGAAGCTGTCGGGGAGGGCCAGGTCCAGGAAGACCAGGTCGACGTCACCCGCCTCCACCCGGTCGAGCGCCGCCGCCAGCCGCGGGACGCAGACCACCTCCCGCACCGAACCGTCCTCGGGAAGCTGCAGCTGCAGAAGATCCGCGTCTCCGGGGTTGTCTTCCACGATCAGGATGCGCAGCGAAAGGGACACGCTAGACCTCGCCGGGGGGGAGCACCACGATGCTCAGCCAGAAATCCTCGATCGACCTCACCACCCGCAGGAACTGGTTCAGGTCGATCGGCTTGGTGATGTAACAGTTGGCGTGCAGGTTGTAGCTCCTCAGCACGTCCTCCTCGGCGCGCGAGGTGGTGAGGATCACCACCGGTATCCGCTTGAGGGCCTGGTCCGCCTTGATCTCGGCCAGCACCTCGCGGCCGTCCTTCCTGGGGAGGTTCAGGTCGAGCAGGATCAGGTCCGGTCGCGGCGCGTTGGCGTACTCCCCCTCCCTGCGCAAGAAGGAGATCGCCTTCTCGCCGTCCTCGACCACGTGCAGGTCGTTGTTGATCTTGCTCCCGTCCAGCGCCTCGCGGGCCAGGTCGGCGTCGCCTATGTTATCCTCGACCAGCAAAATGGTGATGGGCTTGACCAGCGTGCCGCCGCTCATCTTCTCTCCTCTTATTTGGGCAGGGTGAAATGGAACACCGCACCCTTGCCCGGCTCCGACTCGAACCACAGCTTGCCGCCGTGGCGCTCCACGATCCGGCGGCAGATGGCGAGGCCGATACCGGTGCCCGGGTATTCCTGCCGGGTATGCAGTCGCTGGAAGATCACGAAGATCTTGTCCGCGTACTGGTTGTCGATGCCGATGCCGTTGTCCTCCACCGAGAAGCGCCAGCTATCCCCCTGGTCGCGCGCCGTGATGCGGACCT
>NZ_DATFBA010000331.1:0-22969 GCF_035254065.1 Geomonas sp. | reverse complement strand
TCGTGTACTCTATAATTAAAACTTGTTCCGAGGGGGCTTAAGGTATGGAAGATGTTTACGTTGTTGAGGCGTTGCGGACACCGTTCGGCTCTTTCAGCGGGGCTCTGGCCGACCAGCCGGCGCCCCAGCTGGCTGCCACCGTGATGCGGGCATTGCTGCAGTATTGCTCTCTTCCTCCCGAGGTGGTGGACGAGGTGATCGTCGGCCAGGTCCTGTCCGGCGGCTGCGGCCAGGCCCCTGCGCGGCAGGCTATGCGCGCGGCCGGAATCCCCGACCACGTCCCCGCCATGACCATCAACAAGGTCTGCGGCAGCGGCCTGAAGGCGATCATGCTGGGGGCCGACAGCATCCGCCTTGGCGAGTCGCAGGTGGTGATCGCGGGCGGGATGGAAAGCATGTCGCAGGCGCCGTACTTCCTCAAGAAAGGGCGCAGCGGCTACCGGCTGGGCCATGGCGAGCTCCTCGACCTGATGATATATGACGGCCTGCAGGATCCCTACAGCGGCAGGCACATGGGCGAGATCGGCGACGACAGCGCCCGGCGCTTCGAAATCTCCCGGCAGGAGCAGGACAGCTATGCGCTTCGCTCGTATCAGCTAGCCCAGATGGCGGTGGAAGGGGGTGTCTTCTCCGAAGAGATCGTCCCCGTTGTCAAGAAGGGGCGCCAGGGGGATGAGACCGTCGAGCGCGACGAGGAGCCATTCAGGGGGGACCCGGCCAAGCTTTCCCAATTGAGACCCGCTTTCGGCAAGGACGGTACCATCACCGCCGGCAACGCCTCCACCATCAGCGACGGCGCGGCCCTCTGCCTGCTTTCGGGTAGGGACGGACTGACCCGCCACAAACTCACCCCCAAGGCACGCCTGGTGGGCTACGCCACTTCCAGCCTGCACCCCGATTACTTCCCGGAAGCACCCGTTTCCGCCATTGAGCGGGTCTGCCAGCGGACCGGCATCTCGCTTGACGCCATCGACCTCTTTGAGATCAACGAGGCCTTCTCGTCGGTGGCCCTGCTGGCCATCAAGAAACTGAACCTGCCGCTGGAAAAGGTAAACGTGAATGGCGGAGCCGTCTCCATCGGCCATCCCATCGGGGCCAGCGGCGCGAGGCTTGCCGCCACCATCGTGCGCGAACTCAGGAGGCGCCAGACCCGCTACGGGCTAGCCACCCTCTGCATCGGCGGTGGCGAGGCGGTTGCGGCTGTATTTGAGCGGATGTAAGATGTGACCTTCACCCCACTTGATAAAGGGTGGCAGGGGGGATTGCAGTTTTTCTGTTTGGAAGCGAACTGTGGCATGACAGTGCTCCCCCTCCCTGACCCTTCCCCTTCGGGATAGGGGATGTGGACGGAAGTTGGTTTCGTCGTGGGGGGCCGTCGTAGAGGGGGAATGATATGTCTGTAGCGGAGGGACCAATGATCAATACTGTCGCCGTGCTGGGAGCCGGTCAGATGGGGAGTGGTATCGCTCATGTCTTCGCCTTGACCGGGCACTCGGTTCTCCTATATGACGTCTCGGAGTCTCAGTTGGCCAGGGCCCTGGCCGTGATCCAGCAGAATATGGAGCGGCAGGCCAAGAAGGGAGATATCCCGCAGAGCCTCATACCCGAGAGCCTTGCCCGCATCACCACCACCCGCGAGATGATCTCCCTTGCCCCTGCCGATTTCTGCGTGGAAGCGGTGACCGAGCACGAGCCTCTCAAGCTGGAGATCTTCGCCAAACTGGATAGCATTGCCGAGCCTTCCGCCATCCTCGCCTCCAACACCTCATCGATTCCCATTACCAAGATCGCCTCGGCAACCGGACGGCCCCACCAGGTGGTCGGCATGCACTTCATGAACCCGGTGCCGGTCATGAAACTGGTGGAGGTGATCAGGGGACACGCGACCAGCGAGGAGACCTTCCAGACGGTGATCGGTCTCGCCGCTAAGTTGGGCAAAGAGGTGGCGGTCTCCCAGGACTACCCTGGCTTCATAGTGAACCGCGTGCTGATCCCCATGATCAACGAAGCGATCTTTGCCCTCTATGAGGGGGTGGCCAGCGCGGAGGACATCGACCGGGGGATGAAGCTTGGCACCAACCAGCCGATGGGCCCTTTGACTTTGGCCGACTTCATCGGCCTGGACACCGTGCTGGCCATCGCCAACGTCCTCTACGATGGCTTCAAAGATCCCAAGTATCGCCCCTGTCCCTTGCTGGTGAAGATGGTCAACGCGGGTTACCTCGGCCGGAAGTCCGGCCGTGGATTTTATAGCTACTAGGAGGAGTCGATGGAATTCAAGAGTCTTTTGCTGGATATCACCGATGGGATCGCCAAGCTCACCGTCAATCGCCCCGAGAGCCTCAACGCCCTCAACGCAGAGCTGCTGTCCGAGCTTGAGTGCGCGGTCTACCAACTGGAACAGGACAGCGCGGTCAAGGTGGTCATCGTCACCGGAGCCGGTGAAAAAGCCTTCGTGGCGGGGGCCGACATTAAAGAAATGTCCTCCATGACCCCTTATCAGGCTCATCAGTTCGCACTCAAGGGGCAGAGAGTGGTACTTTCCCTACAGAAGATGAAAAAGCCAGTGATTGCCGCCGTGAACGGTTATGCGCTGGGTGGCGGGCTTGAACTCGCTCTCGCCTGCGATTTCATCTATGCCTCCGACAAGGCCAAACTCGGCTTCCCCGAGGTCACCCTTGGCATCATGCCCGGCTTCGGCGGCACCCAAAACCTGGCCCGTCTGGTCGGTCCCGGCAGGGCCAACGAGATGATCTTCTCGGGACGGATGATCTCAGCGGAAAAGGCCCTCGCCTGGGGAGTGGTCAACGAACTCTTCCCGGCTGAGGCCTTGCTCTCCAAGGCGGTCGAGACAGCCGCTACCATAGGCGGCACTGGCCTCATCGGCGTCGGCTACGCCAAGGACGCCATCGCCAATGGTCTCAATATGACCAAAGAAGATGGCTTCCGCTACGAGGCATCCCTCTTCGGCGTTCTTTTCGCCACCAGCGACCAGCGCGAAGGGATGTACGCTTTCGTGGAGAAACGGAAAGCCGCCTTCAGCGGGAATTGAACAGCCACACAGAAGCGATAACGGCAGCCGAAAGGAGCCAGTCATGGACTTCGAACTAAGCCAGGATCACAAAGTCCTCCGCGACAGCGTGCGGGAGTTCGTGGAGAAGGAGATAAAGCCGATCGCCAGGCGGATCGACGAGGAGCACATGATCCCCGACGACCTGGTCGCGAAGATGGGAGAGTTGGGGCTTTTGGGGAGCTACTTCCCGGAAGAATACGGCGGGGCAGGCCTGGACATGCTCTCCTATGCCATCGTGGTCGAGGAGGTCTCCAAAGCCTGTGCCTCCAGCGGGGTGCTGATCTCTGCCCATACATCGCTCTGCTGCGCCCCGATCTACACCTTCGGCACCGACGAGCAGAAGCAGAAGTGGTTGCCTGCGCTCAATACCGGCCACACCATCGGCTGCTTCCTGCTGACCGAGCCTGACGCCGGCAGTGACGCGGGCTCCATCGCCACCTCCTTTCGAAAGGAGGGGGATGAGTACGTCATAAACGGCTCCAAGAGCTTCATAACCAACGGCGGTTACCTGGGGACCGGCGTCATCTTCGCCACTTCCGACAAGGGGCTCAAGCATAAGGGGATCTCCGCGTTCATCGTCGACCTCAGCTCCCCCGGTGTGGTCATCCTGAGGAACGAGCAGAAGATGGGAATCCGGGGGAGTTACACCACCGCCTTTGCTCTCGATAACGTTCGTATCCCTGCGGAAAACCTCTTGGGGAGGGAAGGGGAGGGGTTCAAGATCGCCATGGATACCCTCAACGGTGGTCGCATCGGCATTGCGTCCCAGGCGCTGGGGATCGCGGAAGGGGCGTTCGAGCGGGCACTGGCGTACTCGAAGGTGCGCAAGCAGTTCGGCGTTCCCATCTGCGATCAGCAGGCGATCCAGTTCAAGCTCGCCGACATGTACGCCAAGATCGAGACCAGCAAGCTGATGACCTACAAGGCGGCTTCCCTGAAAGACGCCGGGAAGAAGTACGTGCTGGAATCCGCCCTCTGCAAGATGCTGGCGTCCGAAGCGGCCACCTACGTCACCAAGGAAGCCATCCAGATCCACGGCGGTTACGGCTTCATGTGCGACTACGAAGTGGAGCGGATGTATCGGGACGCCAAGATCACCGAGATTTACGAAGGAACCAACGAAGTGCAGCGGATCATCATCTCCAAACTGCTGCTCGGGTGACGGCTTTTGCTGAGTGACGGCCCAACGTTCCAGAAAAATTCGGTAACCAGCTCCCCGTTTTTCTCCAACTCTTCCACCATCAGGCCAACTCACCCTCGCCCTCCGGGAGAGGGCAGGGTGAGGGAGGCATCTCACCGCCAAAAGTTTCCACTTCCCTACAGCAACCTTCCAGCTCTCTGACTGCTACTTCCTCCTTGGTCGGTTCGTGTCGGCCGTTCGTGCTGAGCCTGTCGAAGCACCACTCGGACACCTCGTTGTTGTAGCCGTACGAGGTTACCCACCCTCGACAGGCTCAGGGTGAACGGCGATCCCGCATAACTGGGCAATTGGAGTGGAGCCCAACCTCATGAAAGGACGCGCCACAAGGGTGACGTGCCATATCCTCAATTATTTGGTATACTTATCTCAAATCAGCTTTTTGAGATGACCATTTTCTCGCACTATCGCGGCCTTGGGAGGATTTATGAAGATTCTGGTCTGCATCAAGCAGGTCCCTGATATGGAATCAAGGTTCAGACCCGACAGCACGGGCGTCTGGTTTTCTGAGGCCGACCTGGCCTTTCGGATGAACGAGTATGACGAGTATGCCGTTGAGCAGGCGGTGCGTCTCAAGGAGCAATTGGGAGGGGAACCGGAGCTGACGGTGATCTCGATCGGGCCGGACAGGGTGGTCGAGGCGATCAAGAAGGCCCTCGCTATGGGATGCGACCGCGGCGTGCATGTTCAGGATCCTGCGGCGGATCTGAAAGGGGCCTGGCAGATAGCCTCCGCCCTTGCCGCGCATGCCAAGTCGCAGCAATACGATGTCATCTTCACCGGCTTCCAGTCACAGGACCGTGGCTCCTGCCAGGTCGGGGTGTCACTCGCGGAGATCCTCGGCTATGCCTGCGCCACCACCATCGTCGGGTTCGAGTACGCCGACGGCATGGTGACCGTGAAGCGCGAACTGGAAGGGGGCGTGAAGGGGATCGTGCAGCTCAAGACGCCGGCGCTGGTAACCTGCCAACTCGGGCTTAACGTTCCGCGCTACCCCACCCTGCCCAATATCATGAAAGCGAAGAAGAAGGAGATCCTGGCGGTCCCCATCAACGAGTTGCTGCATGAGGAGAGCCGGGAGGCGACCACCAGTTTCTACGCCCCCGCCAAGAAGGGGGGAGGGATCGTCCTGGAAGGGGATGTCGCCGAGCAGGTCGACAAGCTGATCGGTATTCTCAAGGAAAAGACCGCGGTTCTGCGCTAGAGGAAGGAAGCCCTGGGGGATGATATGAAACTCTTACTGATTGGTGAAAGCAGGGAAGGGAAGTTCATCGATTACAGCTACGAGTTGTTCGGATTTGCCGAGCGGCTGGGGGCAGAGACCTCGATGGTGCTGGTTGGACGGGACGGCGATCTTCCGGAATACGGCGGCACCGTGTACTTCGCAGACTCCGCCGCCTGCGGCGAGTACAACCCCGAACTGCACAAGAAGCTGGTGTTGGCGGCAATCGAGCGGGAGAAGCCCGACTACGTCGTCTTTTCCCACTCCTCCTACGGTTGGGACCTGGCCCCGCGGGTGGCGGCAGCCCTCCAGGTAGGGCAGCTATCCGAGATCGTCGGTGTGGCCGACGGCGCTTTCGAGCTTCCCTGCTGCAGCCAGAAAATGCGACGGACCGTCAAGCCGGCAACGGCCATGGCAGTCTTGACCCTGCAAGGGGGAGCATTTCCGGCCACTAAACCTGGCGGGGCGGCGCAACTGCAACGGTTGGAAGCGGAGGGCTCCGACAAGGTGAAATTCGTGGGCTACGAGGCGGCGGAGGCCCGGGACATCGATCTCGCCAAGGCGGAGATCATCGTCAGCGCGGGGCGCGGCATTGGCAAGGCCGAAAACGTCCCGGTCATCGCAGCCCTCGCCAAGGTGCTGGGGGGGCAGCTCGGTGCCAGCCGGCCGGTCGTGGACAGCGGCTGGGTCGAACATAGCCACCAGGTCGGCACCACCGGCCAAACGGTGAGTCCCAAACTCTACGTCGCCTGCGGCATCAGCGGGGCGATTCAGCACCTGGCGGGCATGAAGAAGTCTGGCTTCATCGTCGCCATCAACAAGGACAAGGACGCCCCCATCAACGAGGTAGCCGACGTGCTTGTGGTGGCGGACGTCATGCAGTTCGTCCCGGCGCTGACGGCGAAACTGGCGAAATAGCAGGAAGGAGAATCAGGATGTGGTGGAGAGTGCTGCTGGTAACTGCCGCTATCTCGCTTCTTCCGGTCTTTGCGGGCATTTACGCAGAGAGTGCGCCTAACGAAGTGTCAGCGTCGGATGCAGGACCTCTCCGCAAGACCTTCTACGTCGAGATCTCCATCAGCCGAAACCGGCTCACCCTGTTCGAAAAGAAGGCGAATGGCGACAAGGTCGAAGTCGTCGATTATCCGGTGGGGACGGTGGTGAGGGGGCTCAAGACCTACCCGCTCGGACTGGGCAAGGTGACCGGCATCTACTTCAACCCGTGGTGGCACCCGACGCCGTATTCCCGGCAGGTTTTCCGGGAGCGCGGCATCATCCTGCCGGACGCGGTGCCGCCGGGAGACCCGCTGAACTACATGGGGCCGTTCAAGATCGCCCTGTCGCACCGGACCTGGAAGGGGGCCATCTACCGGATTCATGGCAACAACGATCCCAAGCGGGTCGGCAGGCGGGTAACGGGTGGCTGCTTCGTGATGAACAACGACCAGGGGCTCTCGCTGGCGCACACGATCAGGGTGGGGACGGAGGTCAATATCGTGCCGTAGGAGCTGTGGCTGGACGAAGTTGAGGCCTCAGTGGCCGTTCCGGCAGTGCTCCCCCTCCCTGGCCCTCCCCCTTCGGGAGAGGGGATGTTGGGAAAGGCGGATGAAAGAAAAAAGGCAGCGGACTCGGAGAATGAGCCCGCTGCTTTCGTTTTGCTGCCATACCCTCGCCCCGTTCAGGGGAGAGGGTGGCCGAAGGCCGGGTGAGGGTGCCCGAATGTGCCGAGCAGCTGCCCTCTCCCCCAGAGGGCGAGTAATTCTAAATGCCGGTCCCGTCGTCGCCGTAACCTTTCGGGGGCTCCGTGCCGCGCTTGAAGACCACCACGCTGATCCCTTCGGCGGTCCGGTCGAACTCGAAGGCGAGGGTGTTGTCGAAAGCCACCTGCGCCACTGGGTTCAACTGGGCCAGGTCCCGCAACCGGAAAAGAATCCGGTTTCCCTTTTCCAGGTAGTCGACGATCCTCGGCGAAACATCCAGAGCGAACGCTCCCCATTCGGAGGTGAGGTCTACCGCGTTGAGGTTGGTGGCGCTGATCTCGCCCAAGCTGATGCGGCGGACGGAGAGGGTGTCGTCCGAGGAGGTGGCGACTTCAGTAACTCCCGCATGTGCGGCGTCCAGGGGCACCGCCTCGATCACCATGCCTGCCGCTACCGTGGCATTGGTGAAGCGGTCGATCAGGATGAAGCTGCCGGTGTCGCGGTTGTCCCGGTAGGAGTCGAAAGGCACCGGGCGGTCAAGCTCCAGGCGCGCGAGCCCGATCTCGTTCAGCTTCAAGGTGGGCGCCTGGTGCTGCTCCAGCGTGTTGACGTCCACCGCGTAATGGACCGCGGTGACCCGTCCCGGGGTGATGCCGGTGGCGGTCTTCACCAGGTACACCTGTCCCGGCTGCAGCGGTTCGTCATGGAGCCAGACCAGGTTGGCCTCCGGGTGCCGGGTGTAGAGCGGGGGAGCGGCGGTCGCCGTCAGCATGTCGCCGCGGCTGATGTCGATCTCGTCTTCCAGGGTCAGGGTCACCGCCTGGCCGGCCACCGCCTCTGGCAGGTCGCCGTTCATGGTCACGATCCTGGAGACCTTGCTGACCTTCCCGGAGGAGGCTACCCGGACTGCATCGCCCGGCTTGACCGTGCCGGCGGCAATGGTGCCGCAGAAGCCGCGGAAGTCGAGGTTGGGACGGTTCACCCACTGGACGGGAAGCCGGAAGGGCTGTTCCTCCCGGTCGTCCTCGACCTGCACGGTCTCCAGGAAACGCATGAGGGTGGGGCCATCGTACCAGGGGGTGTTGGTGCTCTTCTCGATGATGTTGTCGCCGTTCAAGGCGGAGATCGGTAGCGCGGTGATGGAGGTGAAGCCAAGCGGTGCCGCGAATTCCCGGTAGTCACGCACGATCTGGTCGAACTTGTCGGCGTCGTAGCCGATCAGGTCCATCTTGTTGATGGCCAGCACGATGTGACGGATGCCGACCAGGGAGACCAGGAAGCTGTGCCGGCGGGTCTGGGTGAGCAGCCCTTTGCGGGCGTCCACCAGGATCACCGCTACCTTGGCGGTCGAGGCCCCGGTGACCATGTTGCGGGTGTACTGCTCGTGACCCGGGGTGTCGGCGACGATGAACTTGCGACGGTCGGTGGAGAAGAAGCGGTAGGCGACGTCGATGGTGATCCCCTGTTCCCGCTCCGCCTGCAGCCCGTCCAGAAGCAGCGCGTAGTCGATGGCGCCGCCCTGGGTGCCGACCTTCTTGCTGTCCGCTTCCAGCGCGGCCAGCTGGTCCTCGAAGACCATCTTGGAGTCCCAGAGCAGGCGCCCGATCAGGGTGCTTTTGCCGTCGTCCACGCTGCCGCAGGTGATGAAGCGCAAGAGCGACTTCTCCTCCTGGCTCTTGAGGTAGGCAAGGATATCTTTCTCTATCAGTTCCGATTGATGTGCCATTAGAAGTATCCTTCCTGTTTCTTCTTCTCCATCGATCCAGCCTGGTCGTGGTCGATCAGGCGCCCCTGGCGCTCCGAGGTCCTGGTCAGCAGCATCTCCTGGATGATGTCGGGGAGCGTGTCAGCCTCGGATTCCACGGCGCCGGTCAGCGGATAGCAGCCGAGGGTGCGGAAACGGACCGACTTCTGCTGCACCTCTTCGCCCGGTTCGAGCTCCAGCCGGTCGTCGTCCACCATGATCAACATGCCGTCGCGCTCCACCACCGGGCGGACCGCCGCGTAGTAGAGCGGCACGATCGGGATCTCTTCCAGGTGGATGTACTGCCAGATGTCCAGCTCGGTCCAGTTGGAAAGCGGGAAGACCCGGATGCTTTCGCCCGGCTTGACGCGGGTGTTGTACAGGCTCCAGAGTTCCGGGCGCTGGTTCTTGGGGTCCCAGCGGTGGTTCGCGCTGCGGAAGGAGAAGATGCGCTCCTTGGCGCGCGATTTCTCCTCGTCCCGACGTGCGCCGCCGAAGGCCGCGTCGAACTTGTACTTGTCGAGCGCCTGCTTCAGCCCTTCGGTCTTCATGATGTCGGTGTAGAGCGCGGAGCCGTGGGTGAACGGGGAAACCCGGCGGTTGACGCCGTCCTCGTTCACGTGCACGAGGAGGTCCATGCCCGACTCCTTCGCCATCCGGTCGCGGAAGGTGATCATCTCGCGAAACTTCCAGGTGGTGTCGACGTGCAGGAGCGGGAAGGGGGGCGGCGCAGGGTAGAAGGCCTTGCGGGCCAGATGCAGCATGACCGCCGAATCCTTCCCGATGGAATAGAGCATCACGGGATTTTCGAACTCGGCCACCACTTCCCTGATGATATGGATGCTTTCGGCCTCTAATTGCTGCAGGTGGGTCAGATTGCTTTTCATGTCACTCTCTTTTCGATGCTTGTCTGTCGAAGCGAATCTTTTTCGGACGAGGGGGGTGGCGGATCAGTGTCTTCTGTGCAGGCCGCATTCCTTGTGCTCGGGGTTCTCCCACCACCAGCGTCCTGCCCTGGGATGTTCTCCCTCCTCGATGGCACGGGTACAGGGGGCGCAGCCGATGGAAGGATAGCCCTGTGCGTGGAGCTTGTTCACCGGGAGACGGTGCTTTTTCGCGTATTCCCAGACCTCGGCTTCACTCCAGTTGGCGAGAGGGTTGATCTTTACCAGGCCGCCGTGGAGCAGGTCGAGTTCAAGCAGGGGGAGCTCGGTGCGGGTGGCGCTCTGCTCTTTGCGCATGCCGGTGACCCACCCCTTGAGCCCGGAGAGGGCGCGATTGAGGGGTTCCACCTTGCGGATGCGGCAGCACTCGTGGCGGTTCTCCAGGGACTCCCTGAAGGAGTAGGGCCCTTTCGCCCTCAGGAGTTCTTCGACCTCCTCCCGACGCGGATAGTACCAGTCGATGTTGATCCGGTAGCGCTCGGTGATCCCTTCGGCGACTTCGTAGGTTTCCTCGTTGAGGCGTCCGGTATCCAGCGCGAAGATGCCGATGGGAAGCTTCGCTTGCTGGACCAGGTCGATGATCACCAGATCCTCGACGGAGAAGGAGCAGGCCAGCTTGACCGGGCCGCCGGCGGCCAGTAATCCTTTTGCCAGAATTTCCTGCGGGGTGGCGTTTTCGGAAAGTTCGGGGAGAGTTGCAGGTGTTGCGGGATTCATGTACTGCCCTCCATGTTCTGCTCGGCGCTTGAGGCCGGTAAATCTATCGGTAACGAAAAGGGATCTGTGACCAAAAAATATTCTATAGCCGCATGCTGTAGTAAATCGAGGTGAGTGAAGTTTAGGTTTAAGGAGTTATTTTGTCAAGAATTAAATTCAGGTTCCACAGTGAAACAATGTGGTAATGGTTAAGTTGCTGTAATAGCGTAGGAACGTGGCTGCTGTAAATCGGTCCGGTGATGCCGCAAATGAGGTAGAAGTTGACGGATTACAGGCACATTAGAGGAGTGGGGAAAGGGTGGGCTGACAGTGAAAGGCATGTTATTCCGGTAGGTTGACAAGTTTCACCAGGTTGGCACAGGCTATGCTCTGCAAAGGGTAGGAAGTCAAACCAACTGGAAAGGAGATACCAGTATGAAAAAGGTACTTGCAACCATAGGCGCAGCACTTGCTGCCATTTCCTTCGCAGCCATCGTCAGCGCGGCTGATGTTCCTGCCACCAACGGCAACGGCGCGGCTCCGGCAGCCACCAGCACCGACCAGAGCGCCAAACCGGCCGCCAAGCCGATGAAGAAACATAAAAAGGTCAGCAAGCATCACCACAAAAAACACGCCAAGTCGACCAAGAAGAGCACCATGAAGAAGGAGGCTGCTCCGAAGGCGTCCGAGGCACCGATGAACAACGCGGCACCGGCTGCTCCGCCGGCTCCCCCGGCAAAATAAACCTCTCACAACCTCATAGTGAAGCCGGATAAACAACGCGGCTGCATCATTGGATGTAGCCGCGTTTGTCGTTTATAGGTTTTCAAGTCCAAAAGCTCCCTCTCCCGAGGGCGAGGGGGGAGATCTTTTGAGGTGGGATTATGTGTGGATTTGGTTCACTAAAAATGGATCCCGCCGGAGACCTCGATGCGCTGGGCGTTGATCCAGCGGCAATCCTCGGAGAGCAGGGCCGCCACCACTCCGCCGATATCGTCGGGCAACCCGACGCGGCCCAGCGCGGTCTGGGAAGCGATGGTGGCGTTCACTTCCTGGTTGTCCCGGACCGCACCGCCACCGAAATCGGTCGCGATAGCACCGGGGGCCACCGCGTTCACTGCTATACCGCGGCTTCCCAACTCCTTGGCCTGGTAACGGGTCAGCACCTCGATGGCCCCCTTCATCGCCGCGTAGGCGGAAAACCCGGGCAGGGTGAACCTCGCCAGACCCGACGACACGTTCACAATCCGGCCGCCATCCTTTATCAGCGGAAGCAGCCTCTGGGTGAGGAAATAGGTCCCTTTCAGGTGGATGTTCACCATGCTGTCGAACTGCTCCTCGGTCGTTTCGGCGAAGGGGGCGTTGACCCCGGTGCCGGCGTTGTTGACCAGGAAGTCGAAGCTCTCCTGCTGCCAGTTTTCGGCCAACGTCGCCTTCACGCCATCGACGAAGCCGGCGAAGGACCGGTGATCGGAGAGATCCAGCCGGAGAGCAACCCCCTTCCGTCCGAGCTTTTCGATTTGGGCGACGGTGTCCTGGGCCTCCTGCAGATTGCTGTGGTAGGTGAGGATGAGGTCATGGCCCTTGGCGGCCAGATGAAGGCACATGCTCTTTCCGAGCCCTCGGCTACCGCCGGTTACCAGCGCAATGGTCATTTTTCCGCTCCTTTCAAGCGTTCAATTAGATTTGGGACCGCTCCAGTATACTCGGAAACCCCTGCTCCGCAATCACAGGTAGAGACCGCCGATCACGGTAGCTTCCGAAGATGCCAGCGCGCCAACCTCAGACGGAAGGGTTCCAGCGCCCAGGCAGCGTGATGGACAACGGGAACTGGCAAGGGGTATCCTGAAGAAGGATGTCCACTGAATAAGGCAAAGAAGGAGGAGGCCATGAATAAGGGATGCGTCGGCATCATAGCAGCACTTGTGGCGCTCTCCTTTGCAGGCGTCGCGAGAGCAATTCCTGCCAACAGCGACATGAACTCGGCGATCGACGTCCTGGAAAACCAGGACCAGGGATCAAAGCCGGCCAATAAGAAGCCTGCCACCGCCAAGAAGCCGCACAAGCATGGCAATGCAAAGGGGAAGAAGGCTGCCCCGTCCTCGTCGAAGGCCCCGGCGACGCCGTCAGGGCAACCCAAGGAGAAATAAGCGGAGGGTGAGAGGATTCCTACCGAGAAGAAAGAAGCGGCTACCTACCGGTTGTCGCTTCTTTTTTTGACCTTCACATGCCGGGGCGGGGCCGGTGGGGGATGGATGCTCTGATGGCGGCGTGTGCTGCCACTGATCCGAGCAGTGCGCAGGCGACCATGGTGCCCACCATCGGCAGCGCGGTCTGGTTGTGCAGCAACCCCACCACAGCCCCCGCTGTCGCTCCCAGCGTGTACTGGATGGTCCCCAAAAGGGCCGAGGCGCTGCCGGCGGCCTTTTCGAAGGGAGCCATGGCAAGGGCGGTCAGGTTGGGATAGAGAAGGCCGGTGGTGCAAAGGCAGACGAAGATCAGCGCTACCTGGAGTGGGAAGCCTCCGATACCGGTGACCACCGCGAGAGTGAGCAGGAGGCCGGCAACGATGTTAACGGCCAGGGCGCTTTTCATAAGCCCTTCCGCGGAGAAGCGGTGGAGCAGTCGCCGGTTGAGTTGCGAAGCGCCGATCAGCCCAAACGCGTTGCAGCCGAAAAAGATGCCGAAGTGCTGGGGCGAGATGCCGTGCAGTTCGATGAAGATGAAGGGCGCACCGGCGATGTAGGAAAAGTTGATCCCGGAGACGCCGCCGAGCGCCGCCGCGTAACCGAGGAAACGGCGGTGGTGCAGCAAATGGGAGTACACCTTGGCCATCTCGGAAAAACCGCGGGTGACGCGGCGCTCGACCGGGAGCGACTCCGGCAGGCAGAGGGCGGCCGCGCAGAGCGAGGCCAGCCCGAAGATAGCCAGCAGCCCGAAGATCCCGCGCCAGCCGGTGATCAGCAGCAACTGGCCGCCGGCCAGGGGCGCCAGGATGGGTGCTGCCCCCATGATCAGCATCAGCAGGGAGAACATGCGCGCGGCTTCCTTGGTGTCGTAGAGATCGCGCACCACCGCCCGCGAGATGACCATGCCGGCTCCACCCCCAACAGCCATAACCACGCGCCAGAAGAGGAGACCGGTCCCGGTATGCACGCAGGCGCAGCCGATGGCGGAGAGGATGTACAGTCCCAGGCCCAGCAGCAGGGGACGGCGTCGGCCGAAGCGGTCCGCCAGCGGGCCGTAAAAGAGCTGCCCCCCGGCCGAGCCGAACAGGAAGGCGGAGATGGAAAGCTGAACCGTGCCAAGCGGCACGTTGAGGTCCCGCGCGATCTGCGGGAAAGCGGGAAGGTACATGTCGATGGACATGGAGCTGAAGGCGGTGAGGGCACCAAGGATCAGCACCAGTTGCGCTAGCTGCCGGCGGGACATGTCCCGTGGCTGAACGGCCGGGGCCGTGATGGTCACTTGCATGAAACGATCTGCTCCTTTGAAACGGTAAGACCTTCTTTCATACTACGTGTAGGGGATAGAGTCAACGGGGGAGGCCGGATGAGGTCCAACCCCATCCTCACCCCGACCCTCCCCTTGAAGGGGAGGGGGCTTTATGCCTCTCCCGGAGGGGGGGTAGGGAGGGGGAGCTTAGGCGTCGAGATTGGATGGCGCCCCGCAGCCGGATGTGGTTGAAAAAAAGACCTGATCCGAATAGAATGGCCACTCGTGTTGGCAACCGGCCGGATAGACAGGTGCTCAAGGTATATGGGTAAAGATGATGCTGCCGTAATGGAACCGGCTTCCACCACCCGCGAGATCCGCACCGTCTTCGCGGGGCTGATGCTGGCGCTGGCCTTGGCCGCGCTGGACCAGAACATCGTCGGCACCGCGCTCCCCATGATCGTCAGTGACCTCGGCGGCCTGTCCCATCTCTCCTGGGTCGTCACCTCCTTCATGCTCACCTCGACCACCACCACGCCGCTCTACGGCAAGCTCAGCGACATGTACGGCCGCAAGCCGCTCTTTGTGGTCTCCATCTCGGTCTTTCTGATCGGCTCCTGCCTGTGCGGGCTCTCCACCTCCATGATGGAGCTGGTGGTCTTCCGCGGCATCCAGGGGCTGGGCGCCGGCGGCCTGATCACCCTGGCCCAGACCACCATCGCCGACCTGGTCTCTCCGCGCGAGCGGGGGCGCTACCAGGGGCTTTTCGGGGCGGTGTTCGCCTTTTCCAGCATTGCCGGCCCGCTTGTGGGAGGCTTCATCACCGATGCGCTCTCCTGGCGCTGGATCTTCTACGTAAACCTCCCGGTGGGGACCCTGGCGCTCGCCCTGATCGTCTTCGGCTTCCGGCGCCCGCAGCGCAAGGTCTCCCACCGCGTCGACTACGCCGGCGTCCTGCTGCTCACCGCCTGGACCACCACGCTGTTGCTGGTGCTCACCTGGGGCGGGGTGGTTTACTCCTGGTCGTCGCCTACCATCGTCTTCCTGGCGGCCGCCTCGGCGATCATCTTCTTCCTGCTGGTCCGCCAGGAGTGCCGGGCGGCAGAGCCGGTCTTCTCCCCAAACATCTTCCGGAACAAGATCTTCCTGATCGCCTCCAGTTCGGTGGGGCTCACCTTCATGTCCATGCTGGGCGCGGTGGTGTTCATGCCGCTCTTCTTCCAACTGGTGCTGGGCTTCAGCCCATCCCGTGCGGGATTGATGATGGCGCCCATGACGATAGGTCTGATCGCCGCCTCCTTCAGCGGGGGACGGATCGTCTCCCGGACCGGCCGCTACAAGATGTTCCCGGTGATAGGGCTCGCCCTGGCCGTCTCCATGCTGCTCGCGGTGACCTGGGCAGCGCTGGCGGGGGCCGGCGTCCTGCTGCTGGAGAGCATCCTGAGCCTGCTCGGCTTCGGCTTCGGCCTGGTGACGCCCAACCTCACCGTGGCGATCCAGAACGCCGTCGAGCCGCACGAGCTGGGGATGGCCACCGCCACGGCAGGATTCTTCCGCTCCCTGGGTGGCGCCTTCGGGGTGGCACTTTCCGGCGCCATCGTGACCTCGCAGTTGCACGGCATGCAAACGATGAGCGCCTCCGGCACCGGGATACGTTCGCTGGTGGAGCAGGGGATCCAGGAGATCGCCCAGTTGTCGCCCCTGCAGCGCGACGCCGTCCTCCATGCCTATCGCAGCGCCATCAGCACCACCTTCGTGGTGGGAGCACTGATCGCCCTGATCGCCTTCGTCATCGCCGTCTTTCTGCCCGAGAAGCCCCTCAAGACTTCCCGTCCCTCGGCCGATGCCGAGCCGGAAGCCGGCCCGGAGGCGGAACGCGCCGCCGCAGTCAGCGATGCCGCTTGATCCCTTGTAGTCATAATCTTCCGCCCAGGAGGGCTCCATGAAAGCTCCGAAACCTACCGCCGCCAAGCTGATCCTCGTCCAGGCTCTGGCCCTCTCGCTGTTGCTGGTCGCAGGCCCCGCCGCCGCCAGCGGCAACCGCGACATCCTCTGGAACATCGTCTCCAACTGCGTCGACACCTCTGCCAGGGATTACTGCTCCAAGTGCAGCACTCCCCGCCAGGAGATCAATTGCCACACCTGCCGCAACACCACCGAGATATGGGCCGAGTCCCCACAGTTCGTGGTGATGCGCGACGTGAAGTCCTGCGATTGCCCGAGCGGGTTCGTGCACGGACTGGCGGTGCCGCGCACGCGGGTGACCGGTTTCGAGGACCCGCTGCGTCCGGACGGCATCTGGAAATTCGCCTGGGAGGCGGGGGTGAAGAAGATGCCCGAGGTCGAGCTGGCGCTGGCCGTCAATCCCAAAAGGGAGCGGAGCCAGGACCAGCTGCATGTCCACCTGGTACGGGTGGTCAGGGAGAAGCTGCCGGCCGATGCCAAGAGGGTGGCCTCGGTCGATTCCCTGGACAAGGTATGGTACGTGGCCGCCAAACTGGCTGCCGATCTCAACTGGAAGGATTACGGCGTGCTGGTTACCAGGGGCGCGGACGGTTACCTGGTGGTGGTCGACGACCACAGTCCGGAGGACGACTACACCATCGCCCAGTGCAAGGGCGCCTGGACACCCTGATCGTTTGTCTTTGACCGGGTGCTGACGGACATGCTATAGGGGATGTGTAGCTGATTACTAAAAAAGGAGTGGGAAATGCCGGCAAATGCACGTCACATTTTGGTACGCACTGAAGAAGAATGCCTGAAGGTCAAGGCTGAAATAGAAGCTGGCGCCGATTTCGCCGAAGTGGCCAGGGGAAATTCCTCCTGCCCGTCCCGACTGCGGGGAGGCGACTTGGGTACCTTTGCGCAGGGACAGATGGTCACGGAGTTCGACGAAGTCGTCTTCAGCGGCGAACTGAACAAGGTGCTGGGACCGGTGAAGACCGACTTCGGCTATCACCTGATCGAGATTACCAAACGCTGGTAGAAAGTATCCCTAAAGTCGAAAATACTGTTGTCGATAAGCCTCGTAAATTGCACATCAATGCATTTACGAGGCGACGATGAATTTTTTCCTAGACTTTTACCTCCACCTGAAGATCCGCACCCGCATCATCCTCCTTTGTGTCTGCTACAGCTTCTGCATTATCACCGCTGTGGTCGTGGGACGATCTTATTCCTCGTCATTCGCCGTCATCTCCACCGCTCTTTTCGTGCTGCTGGGCATAGTTTTCAGTTCTCTTTTGTACTGGACCGTAAACGATGCCCTGCACCGCATCCTGGAGTACCTGGGAAAAATGACCCAGGGCGATCTCACCCAGAAAATCGCCCCCAAACGTGACAACGAAATCAGCAGGATCATCCGTTCCATCAACACCCTCCAGTCGACGATCCGCGACATCGTGTCCCAAATCTCCCAAACCTCGGAACAGGTCGCTTCCGCCTCCCGCCAGGTCCATTCCAATGCCGACCAGATAGCGGCCGGGACCGAAAACGCCGCCACCCAGACCAACGCCGTGGCGGTGGCCAGCGAGGAAATGGCCGCCACCTCCGGCGACATCGCCAGAAACTGCATGAGTGCGGCAGCCAATTCCAATCAGGCCACCAGCACCGCGCAGTCCGGCGCCAGCGTCGTTCGCCAGACCATCGACGGCATGGCACTGATCGCCAGCCGGGTCAAGGAGGCCGCCAGGACGGTGGAGGGGCTGGGAGCCCGCTCCGACCAGATCGGGGAGATCATCGGTACCATCGAGGACATCGCCGATCAGACCAACCTGCTGGCGCTGAACGCCGCCATCGAAGCGGCTCGGGCCGGCGAGCAGGGGAGGGGCTTCGCTGTGGTCGCCGACGAAGTACGCGCCCTGGCTGAGCGGACCACCCGTGCTACCAGGGAGATCGGCGAGATGATCAAGGCGATCCAGCACGAGACCAAGGGGGCGGTTGCCGCCATCGACAGCAGCGTCGAGGAGGTCGAGAAAGGAACCGCCTGCTCGGTGAAATCCGGCGAGGCCCTGGAGGAGATCATCGGCAAGATCAGCTCGGTGACCATGCAGATCAGCGAGATCGTCACCGCGGCGGAGCAGCAGACCGCCACCACTGACGAAATCTCGAGGAACATCCAGGAGGTGACGGCGGTGATCGAACAAAACGCCCGGGAGACCGTGGTCTCGGTAACGGCGTCGGCGACCCTTACGGAGCAGTCGGAGCAATTGCAGCGGCTGGTTGGACAGTTCACGCTGTAGGCATTGTCGCAAATAAAGGTGAGGAAGGCCCTGCTTCGGTGGGGCCTTTTTGCTTTTGGAAGCTGAAGGGGTTGCAATTACTGGCATATCGCTTATCCTTTCCCGATAAAAATCATTTTCAGGAGGAACCATGCCTAAGGTCACTTTCAAAGGAAATCCTATTACGCTGGTGGGACCGGAACTCAAGGTGGGGGATGCCGCCCCCGACTTCTCGGTGGTAGACAACTCGCTTACGCCGGTCAACCTGTCGACCTACGCCGGCAAGATCAAGATCATCAGCGCCGTCCCCTCGCTCGACACCCCGGTCTGCGATACGGAGACCAGGCGCTTCAACCAGGAGGCGGCGGGGCTGCCGGGTGAGGTCGTGGTGCTGACCATCAGCCTCGATCTCCCCTTCGCACAGAAGAGGTGGTGCGGGGCGGCCGGGATCGACAAGGTGGTCACCCTCTCCGACTACCGTGACCGTTCCTTTGGCAAGGCCTACGGGGTGCTGATCGACGAGCTGAGGCTCCTTTCCCGCTCCATCTTCGTGCTCGACCGCGACAACACCATCCGCTACATCCAGCACGTTCCCGAGGTGACCACGGAGCCGGACTACGCGGCGGTGCTTGAGGCGGCGAAGAAGCTGCTGTAAGCGACGGAGCAGGGCTTCCGCGATGGCGGAAGATGTTCGCTACGGTAAGCCGCCCGACAGTCTACGCTGATCGGGCGGCTTTTTTATTTGAGGAGGTCACATGAAGGTAACCTTGATCGGTCTTGGACGAATGGGCTCGGCGATGGCGCCCAACCTCATCAAGGCGGGACACTCGCTCACCGTCTTCAACCGGACCCGCAGCCGCAGCGAGCCGTTCGCCAAGATGGGGGCAGCGGTCGCCGAAACCGTGGGTGCCGCCACCTCGGGGGCGGAAGTGGTCATTACCCTGCTGGCCGACGATCAGGCCGTCGAGAGTGTCGTCTTCTCCGCCGATGGCATCTTGCAGCAGCTTCCCCGCGATGCCATCCATGTCTCCATGAGCACCATCAGCGTGGCTCTCTCGCGCAGGCTCGCCGAGGCGCACGACGAGAGGGGGCAGCAGTACCTCGCGGTGCCGGTCTTTGGCCGGCCGGAAGCGGCGGCGGCTGCCAAGCTGTTCGTGGTGGCCGGCGGACCGGCTCCGGCGATCGCTCGCTGTCTGCCGCTCTTCGAGGCGATCGGCCAGAAGACGCTGATGGTGGGCGAGGATGCCCCGTCCGCCAACGTAGTCAAGCTGACCGGCAACTTCCTGATCACCACCGTCATTGAAGGCCTCGCCGAGTCGGTGGCCTTGGCCAGGAAACAGGGGGTAGACCCGCGGGTGCTGATGGAGGTCCTGACCGGATCGCTCTTCTCGGCCCCGGTTTACCAGACCTACGGCCGCATGATCGCCACCGACAACTTCGAGCCGGTGGGGTTCAGGATGCCGCTCGGCTTGAAGGACAATCGCCTGTTGATGGCCGCAGCCGAGGAGGCTGCCGTACCGATGCCGATGGCGAGCCTCATTCACGATCGTTTCCTCTCTGCCATTGCCCAGGGAATGGAGGAGGCCGACTGGTCCGCCATCGCCCGCCTCTCTTTGCGCAACGCGGGACTTTGAGCGGCGGGGATAGCCGGCCTTCGAAGAGCAGAGTTGCCGCCGCCTGACAGGTTTAGGTATCCTGTAGTCGTAGCTTAGATTGCACGAAAGGAGGAAGTGAAGATGAGACAGAAATGGATCGCCTTGCCGCTTCTCATCCTGATCTCGCTGATCTGGGTAACGGCAGGCCCTGCGGCAGAAGTGAAGAAAACCACCACGGTATCCCAGAAGATCGTGGTTACTCCCGATGATCTGCAGTGGAAGGAAGGTCCCGCAGCCATACCGGGCACTAAAATGGCCGTCCTGGAGGGCAACCCGGCCAAGGGAGGCTTTTTCGTGGCCCGTCTCAAACTCCCGGCAGGGACCAAGATCCCCCCTCATGTCCATAACAACGTGGAACGGGTGACGGTGATTTCCGGAAAGCTGTACCTGGCGATGGGGGATCAGCAGCAAAATCCGGCGGTGCTGCCGGCGGGAAGTTACCTTTCCATTCCACCGAAAACGGTGCATAACGCCTGGGTGGAAGAGGAGACGGTGCTGCAAATGTCCACCTTCGGTCCCTGGACCTTCAAAGCGGTGAAAAAGACGGAGAAGAAGGGAACCGCAAGCGAGTAATAGATAATATTACGAGGAAAAAGGCGGCGCCAGTGGTTTGGCGCCGCCTTTTTTGTGACGAAGAAAGCTTTACGTCACCCCTACCAGTAGATGAAGGTGCCGATGGCGCCCATGTTGCCGTTTTGGTGTTCGCCGTTGAACCACCTGTCCTGTGCCCAGGTGTACTCTGCCATCAGCTGCACGAAGCTGTTCACGTTGTAGGTGATCGCCGCCACCGCAGCCTGCTGCTTCATGATGTTGGCGTTGGTGTCGTTGCCCGCCTTCTCGGCGCGGCTTTGCCCGTAGTTGAGCCCGAGCTTCCAGGTCTTGGTGAGCTGGTAGGTGGCCTGGGTCAGGAAGCCCCAGTTGGGACGCACCTGGCCGTCGGCGGAGAGGGCGTCGGCCCCGTTCAAGCCGAGCATGCCGAGCGCCTGGCCGCCGTAGCAGGAGACCAAGAGGTCGAGGCCGTTCAGGCTTCCTTCCACGCCGCCGGCACCGCCCACGGTGTCCACGTGCTGTCCCGGCCTGATCGGCTGGGTGGTGGCGAAACTGTCCCTCTCCCAGAGGCCGGAGAGCCAGGCCTGCGCCTTGCCGCCGTTGTAGGTGGTGGCCCAGGAGAGCTCACTCTCGATGCGCGGGATGTTGCGGACGGTGGCCGACCCGATGTCGCTGGTGTCGTTGACGCTCACCGCCCACTTCACGCCGGCCATATCGGGGGTGGTGTAGCGGATCTGGGCGCCGAAGTTGGGGTAGAGGTAGCCGTAACCGATGTGGCCCATGGTGGGGCCGCTGTTGACCGGGCCGACCACGCCGGCGCCGAACAGGGTCATGTCGGTGAGGATGTTCTTCGCCTGGTACAGGTTGATCGCGCGGCCCGCCAGCACCTGACCGAAGGAGCCGTCGGCGGTGGCGTTGATCTCACGGAAGTCGATGTTGGGGGAGAGGTCGGTATGGTCACCCCCCTTGTTTTGGATCTGCGGGTACATACCGAGCCGTATGCCGTACTGCACGCCGTCGACCACCGGCGATTTGATGTTGAAGCCGATTCCCACCGGCAAAAGGCCGGTGCGAACCCTGAACTGCTGGTCCCTTTCGCCGGCGGCAACCGGAGTGGTCACATTGCCGCCGGAGCCAAGTTCGCCGCCGATCACGCCTGCCGGGCGGGCCTGCACCGTCTCATAGGTACCGAACACGTTGAGGAAGCCGTCGGTGGAGAATTTCCAGCCGTTGGACCCGCCGATGTCGAAAGCCATGGCCGACGGCACCTGGCTGGCTGTCAGCAGCATAGCCGCCGCCAGCATGATGATGCTCTTTTTCTGCATGTTTCCTCCTTGATTTCAAATCTTCATTCTAGTGCATACGGTTTAATAGAATGGTTTTCTATGTAGCAACTCCTATTCCGTCATTTTGATGACGTCACCTGTTTTGTTACCTGTTGCCAACTACTATCTATACAAAACACGATATTAGGCTAGAAGGATGCTCAATTCCTGTCAGCGTCACTTGGACAAGATGTAACGATAGGTAACAGTCCAGCTGGTACGTTACGGAGCAAACGTAACTATTTGGAACGGTCGTTAGGGTTTGAGGTAGATTGGATAAAATGGGTGGGTTAAAAGCAAAGGAAGGGGATGAACAACTGTTTTTACTGAATCAACTCTCGTGTGGCAGTAGCTGGGGGGAGCCAGCCGAAGTTCCTCCTTCTAGCTGGAAAAGCTGTCTATCTCCACATCCGCCATCACCCGCTCCAGGTAGCTGGACTTGAGCTGGCGGCTTGCCATGACTCGTTTCACCGGGGGAAGTCTGAGGATCGCTCCCAGGATGGCCGCCATTGCGCGGTGGCTCAGGTAGGCCTGGTTGTCGAAGATCAGGTTCTGCAGCTTGCCCCGCTCGATCGCCATCAGCACCAGGCGGTGGGCAGTGTTGATCGGCGTCAGGATCCTCCTTTCCCTGGGCACCAGCCGCAGGGCCCCCACCGGGCAACTCCCCACGCAGACCCCGCACCCCAGGCACAACTCCTCGTTCACCTGCGACCGTTTCACATTTCCCCCCTCATCGTCTGTTGCCGGTACCAGCGAGATCGCCTCGCCCGGACAGATCCTGGTGCATCTGCCGCAGCCGTTGCAGTGGTCGGCATCCTTTTTGGCGATGAAGTTGGTGGTGAACATGACGTTGGCCAGGTTGAGCCGCCGGATCGCCAACAACCCCTCGCAGCAGCATTTGCAGCAATGGCAGATGAAATTGACCCGGCGCTGCACGTTGTCCGCGCACTGCACGAGGTTGTGCTCGCGCGCCTGCTGCAGGAGGTCGAGCCCCTGTGCTGCGTCGATCCTGCGGGCGAAGCCGTTCCTGATCAGGGACTGGGCGGCGAGGTTGAGTGTCATGCAGTTGTCGAGCGGGGCGTCGCAGGCACGGCCCACATGGGCCATCTTGTGCCTGCAGTAACAAAGTCCCACCGCGATATCGCTTGCGCCGCGGATCACCTCGCTGGCACGCTCATAGTCGAGCACCTGCGAGATGTCTTCGGGGG
>NZ_DATFBA010000330.1:0-12076 GCF_035254065.1 Geomonas sp. | reverse complement strand
GACCGCTCGAAGGTCATCGTGACCGCCGAGGTCACCCGGGACGCCAAGGGGCTCCTGGTGAAGGATACCCGTTTCTGGGTGGTGCGCGCCCGCATCTCCGGCGGCAACGTCTCCGGCCTGGGCACCTTGATCGGAGGGACCTACATCGGCGTGGACGCCGGGACCTCCACGGAGTCGCAGGACAAGTTCGTCGGCCTGGAGACTCCCCCCGCCGTCTCCATGAACGTGCCGGGACGGCAGTTCGTCCTGCATGCCGCCGATGTCGGCTCGCTGGATGCCGCTTCCCCCATCTTCTTCAGGCGCCTGCAGGTGGGACAGGTGATCAGCACCGACCTCGATGCCGACGGCAAGGGGGTCACCATCAAGGCCTTCGTCCGCGCTCCCTACGACCAGTACGTGCATGAGAACACCGTCTTCTGGCATGCCAGCGGCGTCGACCTGACCGTCAACACCACCGGGATCAAGGTGAACACCGAGTCGATGGCGGCGGTCCTGTTGGGGGGTATCGCCTTCCAGACCCCGGACAGCCGTCAGCCGGTGCCCAAGGCCCCGCCCAACATGGTCTTCCCGCTGTTCCCCACCCGTGACGAGGCGCTCAAACACGCCGAGACGAGCGAGCCGTTCCGGCTGATCTTCCACGAGTCGGTGCGCGGGCTGTCGGTGGGGGCGCCGGTCGACCTGCGGGGGGTGACGGTGGGCGAAGTGACCAAGATCGACATCGCGCTGGACCCCAAGCGCTCCAACTTCGCCATCCCGGTTGAGATCGAGTTGTACCCGGACCGCCTGCACGCCATGCACCACCACCGGCCGGGGACCACGCAGGATTTCCGCCCCCTGTTGGATGAACTGGTAGCGCACGGTCTCAGGGCCGACATCCGTAACGGGAGCCTTTTGACCGGCCAGCTCTACATCGGGCTCGACTTCGTGCCCAAGGCCAAGAAGGCACAGATCGACTGGAACCACAACCCGCCCAAGTTCCCGACTGTGCCGGGCTCCATGCAGGAGCTGCAGCGCAAGCTGATGGATATCGTGGACAAGATCGACCAGATGCCGCTCAAGGAACTGACCACGGACGCCAGGAAAACGGTGCAGTCGCTCGACCAGACGGTTAAGAGCGCGGACAAGCTTCTGAAGAACGTGGACGCCTCCCTGGTACCCGAGGCGCGCTCGGTCCTGAATGAGGCGCGCCAGTCGATGGCGGAGCTGAAGAAGACCCTGGGCGAGGCGCAAAAGACCATCGGCGGGGCCAACGGCGTGCTGTCGCCCGATGCACCGCTGCAGGTCGACCTGCGCGACACCCTGAGGGAGGTGTCGCGGGCCGCCCAGTCGCTGCGGGTCCTGGGGGACTACCTCGAGCAGCATCCCGAGTCCCTGATCCGCGGCAAGAAGGAGGAGTGACCATGATGCGCAGCATGTTATGGACGGCGGTGGCAATCTGTCTGGCGTTGGCCAGCGTGG
This sequence comes from Geomonas sp., assembly GCF_035254065.1. Taxonomy (GTDB): domain Bacteria; phylum Desulfobacterota; class Desulfuromonadia; order Geobacterales; family Geobacteraceae; genus Geomonas. The sequence continues at coordinate 10,618 of NZ_DATFBA010000330.1, read as the reverse complement.
GGTGCAGCAGGTCCCCGCAGATCAACTTCTATACCCTCACCCCCGCGGCCGTGGCCCAGTCGTCGGCTCCCCAGCCGGCGGTCGCCTCCTCCCCCGCCTTCCAGGGAGCCTCCAGCGCCCGGGCCCTCCCGGTGGTCGCCATCGGCCCCATCACCCTGCCGGAGGTGGTGGACCGGCCCCAGATGGTGGTGCAGGCGGGCCCCAACGAGGTGAAGATCCTGGAGACCAAGAGGTGGGCCGAGCCCCTGAAAAGCGGCATCCCGCGCTTCATGGCCCGGGAGATCGGCCGGCAGCTTGCCTCCCGGCGCGTCTTCTCCTACCTGGAGATGACCGGGGCCGCCGCCGATTACCGGGTGCTGGTTGACTTCAGCCGTTTCGACTCCCAGCCGGGCGAGGCCGTCACCGTCGAGGCCGACTGGACCGTGCGACACCAGGGAAAGGCCGCCAGGGCCGGTCACTCGCTGGTGCGCCAGAAAATCCAGGGTGAAGGCTACGACGCCCTGGTTGCCGCCTACAGCGCCGCCCTCTCCGTGCTCAGTGCGGAGGTGGCCTCCGGGCTGCAAGCACTCACTCCGTAAAAAGGGCAAGCCGGCAGTGGTTACTGCAAGTTTCTGCCAGACAGAAATGGCCGTTCACCCTGAGCCTGTCGAAGGTGAAACTGTTACGGCAACCAGGGACTGTCCAAGCTTTCAACTCAGGTGCTATAAGGAGCGGCTTGGAGACCACTTGCAGTCTGCCCACCTTGCGTCGGCTGCACACTCACTAGCTGCCCCCATCCTATCTAGCTAATTCAGTACAATATCTCCCACTACAACACGTTATACTTCACTCGCTCACCATTTTATACTGTTCCCTGCCTGGTAACTGCTTCTTCAGGTCCCGGTTGCAAATTGCGGTCGGGGCGATAAACTCTGTTGCGTTATTTTGCTTCACTATTACGTGTAATCCTCTTAGCTTTCAGTGAAATCGCGGTACAGTCTGCACATTGAAGAGATAGGCTGGTAGTGCTTCCATCAGTGATGTCGTTTGACGTTTCTCCTGTCCTACCACTACCTCGGGGGTATCAGATGGAGATCAGACTGGACGGCAAGCGCGCATTGGTCACCGGAGGCAATTCCGGCATCGGAGAGGCGATCGTCACCGCCCTCGCCGAGGCGGGCGCCAAGGTGGCCATCAACTATCACAATCGGCCGGAAGCGGCCCAGGCGGCGGTGCAGCGGGTCATGGAGCAAAAAGGAGAGGCGATGGCCATCTCCGCCGACGTCTCCGATCCGGATGCGGTGGCCGCCATGTTCCGCCGGCTCGACGAGAGCTGGGGCGGCGTCGACATCCTGATCAACAACGCGGGGATCGACGGGGTGAGGGCCTTCGCCTGGGAGAGCGATCTGACCGCCTGGCGAGGGGTGCTGGAGGTCAACCTTTTTGGTAGCTTCATCTGCGCCCGGGAGGCCCTGAGAAGGATGGTCGCCCAGAAGGGTGGGGTGGTGCTCAACATCAGCTCCGTCCACGAGGAGATCGCCTGGTCGGGCTACAGCGCCTACACCGCCAGCAAGGCGGCGCTCGGCATGCTGACCAAGAACCTCGCGCAGGAGGCGGCGCCCCATGGGGTGCGGGTGCTGGCCGTGGCGCCGGGAGCCATCCAGACCCCGATCAACCGCGCGGTCTGGACCGATCCGCAAAGCCGCCAGGACCTTTTGGAGAAGATCCCGCTCAACCGGATCGGTGACCCGCAGGAGATCGCCCGCGTGGTGGTGGTGCTGGTTTCCGACGTCGCCTCTTACCTGACCGGCCGCTCCGTCTTCGTAGACGGCGGCATGACCGATTTCCCCGATTTCTCGCACGGCGGCTGAGTCGACTGTTTGTTGTGCCGGATTTCGGTGAGGACGTTCCCCCTGCGTCCCCTCCCCTTCAAGGGTAGGGACAGGGTGAGGATGGGTCGCCACAGGAGATGTCATGAAGAGTGAAGAGCGCTACGCACCGGGCGGCCCGGGAATCCCGGGGCGTTGGACCTCCAGCGCCAAGTCAGCGGTTGGTGCCTCCTTGACCAACAACTGCACGGTCTGGTTCACTCTCAGCCACGGCATCTTCAACGAGATCTACTATCCCCGCATCGACCAGTCCTGCGTCCGCGACATGGGGATGCTGATCACCGGCAAGGGGGGCTTTCGCTCCGAGGAGAAGCGCGACACCGACACCGAAGTGCGCTGGCTCGACGAGGGGGTGCCCGGCTTCCAACTGATCAACAGCTGCCGATACGGGACCTACCGGATCGAAAAGACCATCATCACCGATCCCCGGCGGGACACCGTGCTGCAGCAGACCCGCTTCATCCCCCTCCAGGGAAGCCTCGACGATTACCGGCTGTTCCTTTTGCTCGCTCCCCACCTCGGCAACCAGGGGGCCGGCAATACCGGCTGGCTCGAAGAGTACAAGGGGGTCCCCATGCTGTTCGCCCAGCGGGACGGCCATGCGCTGGCCCTGGCCTGCTCGGTCCCCTGGCTCAAGAGAAGCGTCGGTTTCGTCGGCCCGTCGGACGGCTGGCAGGATCTCATGTCACACGGAGAACTCACCTGGGAGTACACGCGCGCTCAGAACGGGAACGTGGCCCTCACCGGCGAAATCGACCTCTCTGCCGACGGTAGCTTCCTGATCGCCCTTGGCTTCGGTCACAAGGCCTGCGAGGCCGGCAACCGCGCCCGCGCCTCCCTGCAGGACGGTTTCCAGGCGGCACGGGAGGAGTACCTGAGCCAGTGGAACCTCTGGCAGCAGAACCTGCTCCCGCTGGACCAGGAGACCTCGCCCGGGCGGCTCAATTACTACCGGGTCAGCACCGCGGTGATCAGGAGTCACGAAGCCTACAACTTCCCGGGCGGCATCATCGCCAGCCTGTCGGTTCCCTGGGGCTTCGCCAAGGGGGACAACGACCTGGGTGGCTACCACCTGGTCTGGCCGCGCGACCTGGTGGAGTCCGCCGGGGCCCTGCTGGCGGTAGGGGCGCACGGCGAGGTGGGGCGCGTGCTTCGCTACCTGCAGTCCACCCAGGAGGAGGACGGCCATTGGGGCCAGAACATGTGGCTGGACGGTACCCCCTACTGGAACGGCATCCAGATGGACGAGACCGCCTTGCCGGTGCTGCTGGTCGATCTGGCCAGGCGGGAAGGGGTGCTGGACGACGAGCTCGTGGCCCGCTTCTGGCCGATGGTAAGGCGGGCGGTGAACTACCTGGTCTGCAACGGGCCGGTCAGCCCGCAGGACCGCTGGGAAGAGGATCCCGGTTACTCCCCCTTCACGGTGGCGGCCGAGATAGCGGCGCTTCTGGTGGCGGCCGACCTGGCTGAGCTGCAGGGTGAGGCGTCGCTGGCGATCTATCTGCGCGAGACTGCCGACGTCTGGAACGCCTGCATCGACCGCTGGATGTACGTGAAAGGGGGCGACTGGGCCGAGCGCTACCAGGTTGACGGTTACTACGTGCGCATATCCCCGGCCGACCTGGTGGAACCCGTGCTGCGCTTTCAGCAGAAGGTGGTGGTGAAGAACGTGGTCCCCGGTCGGGAGACCATGGTGGCGAGCCACCTGGTGAGCCCGGACACCCTGGCCCTGGTCCGCTTCGGCCTGCGCGAGGCGGACGACCCGCGCATCACCGACTCCATCAAGGTGATCGACGCGCTGCTCAAGTTCGAGACCGCCAAGGGGCCGCTCTGGCACCGCTACAACGACGACGGCTACGGCGAGCATGACGACGGGGAACCGTTCGACGGCACCGGGGTAGGGCGGGCCTGGCCGCTTTTGACCGGCGAGCGCGGGCACTACGAGCTGGCGGCCGGTCGCGCCGAAGAGGCGCGCAGGATGCTGGTGGCCATGGAAGATTACGCCAGTACCGAGGGGCTCATGCCGGAGCAGATCTGGGATGCGCCCGATCTCCCGGAGCGGGAGCTCTTCCAGGGCAAGGCTTCCGGCTCGGCGATGCCGTTGGTGTGGGCCCACGCCGAGTACCTGAAGCTGCTCCGCTCGCTGTACGACGGCAAGGTCTTCGACCTGCCGCAGCAGACCGTCCAGCGCTACCTGAAGGAGAAGACCGGTTCCTCGTTCCTGGTCTGGCGTTTCAACCACAAGCTCCGCTCCATTCCGACCGGCATGAAACTGCGCGTCGAGACCCTCGCCCCCGCCCGCGTCCACTGGAGCACCGACGACTGGCGCAGCTTCCAGGAGACCTCGACCCGGGACAGCGGACTGACCATGCAGGTGGCGGACCTGGAGACCGGGGAAGTGCCCGAGGGTGGGAGGGTGCTTTTCACCTTCTACTGGCCCGGCGCCGACCGTTGGGAGGGTGCCGATTTCATGGTGGACGTAGCCGCCGCGGACGGCCTGGGCACCAGGAAAGGCTAAAATGGGAGTGCAAAGAGGTCCGACAGGTCGGACCGCAGTAACCGAATGAGCAGCTGCGCAAACCACAAGCTGATAACGAAGTAGAACTTTAATCGCAGGGGGAGACATGTTGATTCTGGCTGGAGACGTAGGAGGGACTTCGACCCGCCTTGCCTATTTCGAGGAGCAGGGGGGCGAACTGGTGGCTCTGGCCGAGGGCCGCTACCCGAGCAGGGAGCACAGCAGCCTGGTGGAGATCGTCAGCCGCTTCGTCTCTCAGCACCGGCTCACCGCTGAGCGGGCCTGCTTTGGCATCGCGGGCCCCGTGCTGGATGGACGGGTGAGGACCCCGAACCTCCCCTGGCACATCGACAGCCGCGAGCTCGCCCAGCTACTGGAGCTCCCCCAGGTCCGCCTGATCAACGACCTGGAGGCCAACACCTACGGTATCGCCGCCCTCAAGAAGGAGGACCTCTTCACCCTCAACCCCGGCACCCCCGACCCCACCGGCACCATCGCGGTAGTTTCCGCCGGCACCGGCCTCGGTCAGTCGCTCGCCTACTGGACCGGCGCCCATCATCGGCCGCTCCCCAGCGAGGCGGGCCACGCCGATTTCGCTCCCAGAAACGAGGTGGAATCCGACCTGCTGCTCTATCTGCAGGCCAAGCACGGCAGGGTGAGCTACGAGCGGATCGTCTCCGGGCCGGGGCTTCTCAACATCTACCAGTTCCTGCGCGACCGGCACTACTTCTCGGAGCAGGCCGAGATCAGCGCAGCCATGCACGCCGGCGATCCTCCTGCCGTCATCACGACCGCCGCCTTGGCGGGGAACTGTCCGCTCTGCGTGAAGGCGCTCGACATCTTCCTGGCGGTCTACGGGGCCGAGTCCGGCAATGCCGCCCTGCGCTTTCTGGCAACCGGTGGCGTCTACCTCGGCGGCGGCATCCCTCCGCGCATACTGGATAAACTGAAGGGTCCCACCTTCATGGTGGCATTTTCCTCCAAGGGGAGGCTCAGCGCACTGGTGCAATCCATTCCGGTGCACGTCATTCTCCAGGAAAAGACCGCTCTGTTGGGAGCCGGCAGGGCTGGCTTCCTGCTCACCTGAGATAGGTCGGCAGCCGCTAGCAGATTTCTCCCGTTTTCCGGATTTTGCCCCGCCCCATTACCCTTCATCTTTAGTTCACTCCGAATTGAAAATGAATCGTGCACGTCGCGGTATGCGACATTGACAGCCTGCTTCGACAGTAGAAGCAGGCTGCAACGTATTAAAGTAGCCTGACATCACATACATTTTGGGGTACATTGACACAAGAGCATCCTGTTGGCTTTAATCAGAATACTTAATTCACTACACAACGGCACAATGACTATCTCACAGTTTGCCATTGACAATTTTCCCGTCTCTGCTATTAATCAAACAGTGCATGATTATTAAAGGAGGATGGTTCAATGGCGACTTTAGTTGAAATAGCAGCACAGCTTGTGGCGTCTCACGCTTCCAGCACGCCGATGACTTCCGATGAGCTTCTGGCAGAAATCAGCAAGGTCCACGCCGCTCTTAAGAACCTTGAGGCAGGTCAGGCCGTCGAAGGGGTCGAAGAAGCCAAGCCCGCGCTTACCGTCAAGGAAGCTTTCAAAAAGAACGAGGTGGTCTGTCTGTTGTGCGGCAAGGGGGGCTTCAAGACCTTGGCCCGCCACCTGAGCACCGCCCATGGCATGAAGCCCGGCGCCTACAAGAAACAGTTCGGCATCTCCAGCAAACAGGCCCTTTCCGCCAAGAGCTATTCCGAATCGAGGAGGAAGATGGCTCAGGACAGGGGCTTGGCAGACAACCTCGCGAAGGCGAGAGAGGTGCGTATGGCCAACATCGAGGCCAAGAAAGTCGCCCCCGCCAAGGCAACCAAAGCCGCAAAAGCCCCGGTCAAGGCAGCCAAAACCACCAAGGCCAAGGCCGCACCCAAGGCCAAGAAATAAACGACCCTCCGCCGGTCGCCAAGGCACCTCTGCCAAGGGGTGCCTTTTTTCATGACAGTCCGGCTCCACCCGGCTTTACAGCACCTAAGCCGTTGCTATAATGGCTACTTCACATTTCATTTCACTGGAGGAGACATGCGAAAGACACTGCTGGCCGCACTCGCCGTACTCATTGCCGTACCTGCCTTTGCCGCTGAGGCGCCGAAGACCGAGGAACAGAAGACCCTGTACGCCGTCGGCCTGGTGATGGCTCGCCAACTCTCGATCCTGTCGCTGACCCCCGAAGAGCTGGAAATGGTAAAGCAGGGGATGACCGACGGGGTGACCGGCAAGGCGCCGCTGGTCGACGTGGAAGCCTACAAGATGAAGATCAACCAGTTCGCCGTTGACCGGCGCAACGCCGAAGGGAAGAAGCTCGCCGCCAAGTCCCAGGAATACATCGACAAGGCGGCCAAGGAGAAAGGCGCCGTGAAGACCGCGTCCGGCCTGGTCTACCAGCCGATCAAGGAAGGGGCCGGCGACAGCCCGAAGGCGACCGACAAGGTGCAGGTGAACTATAAGGGCACCCTGATCGACGGCAAAGAGTTCGACAGCTCCTACTCCCACGGCCAGCCGGTCGAATTCCAGCTGGACAAGGTGATCAAGTGCTGGACCGAAGGGGTTCAGATGATGAAGCCCGGCGGCAAGGCCAAGCTCGTCTGTCCGCCCCAGCTCGCCTACGGCGAGAACGCGATGCAGGCCATCCCCCCCAACTCCACCCTGGTCTTCGAGGTCGAGCTGATCAAGGTACTGAAGTAAGCCGGCAGCGAAGGTCGATGAGAATCTTCTAGCCGAATTTTTTATTGACAAAGATCCTCGCCTGCACTATAAAGAGAAGCTCTTGAGGCGCTGGCCTCGGGAATCTTCAGCAGTATTGAAACACTAATAGTATATTCAGAGCTTGGCGGTGTAGCTCAGCTGGTTAGAGCACACGGCTCATATCCGTGTTGTCCGGGGTTCAAGTCCCTGCACCGCCACCATTTATAAAAAGACCGTGTACTCAAGTGAGTTGCACGGTCTTTTTGCGTTTAGCCCTGCCGTGCCCTGCCAAAGCTGTCAAAGCATGTCCCTTCCCAATGCGAATGCTCCCGTGAACTGTCCTTCCGTGCTGTAGCCGCAAAAGGTTTTCATCTCGCGTGAAGATGTAAGAAAAAAGGGGTGACGGCGATTACGCCGACACGAGTGCTACGGGGTGCGAACGGAATGTGCTTTTTCGGCTATATAGGCGTCAGTACCGACTGGCAAGACGGCGATGACCAAAATCTGCCGTCTTGGCCAATGCCTAACGGCTGCCGCTACGGAAGGGTACCCGCCGGCTTGTCGTAGCTGCTCAAAAGGAAATATATTGACATATGAATACGTGAATGTAATATACACTCATGCCTCATGGCGGGAGGCAACGATGACGGTAGTAGTCTCAGTAGCGGCGTTGAGTTGGGGAGTCGTTGCCGTGGTCGCCTTTTTCCGGACTGGGTAGTGGAGAATGGTTGCCGGTTGCTGTGCATCTTCTTAAACCGATATAAAATATGAGTTCGGCTCGGTGAGCAAATTCTGCAACGAAGGAGGCATCATGAACCGAAGGACGTGGCGGGTTCTGGGCGGAATACTTCTGCTGCTCTTGGCGACGGCGGTTGTGGCTTCAGCTCAGGGCGGGAAAGGAAGCGGCGGGTGGGGGATGAATGGCGCCTATGGTAGGCTCTATAACCCTTCGACAGTAGAAACGGTCACTGGCAAGGTCGTTGGAGTGAGCAAAATGACTCCCATGAAGGGGATGGGGCCGGGAATCCACCTTGATCTCCAGACCCAAAAGGAGACCGTGTCGGTACACCTGGGCCCCGCCTGGTACCTGGATCGGCAGGATACCCGGATCGAAAAAGGGGATGAAGTGGAAGTCACCGGCTCTCGGGTCACGGTCGGTGGCAAACCTGCCCTGATCGCCTCGGAGGTCAAAAAAAATGATCAGGTGTTGAAGCTACGGGATGCCAGTGGCGTCCCGGTGTGGAGTGGCTGGAGGCAAGGGCGGTAGTTGAGCCTGAAGCCGGCCAGTTCTCTGCTTGGTCGGCGGTATGAATGGACGGTATGAGAATGGAGGATCTTTCCTGATGCCTTTTTATGAGTACATATGCCTGGACTGTGGCAACGCATTCGAGAAACCAGACAACCAGATTGCCGATGAAGCACAATGTCCTGCATGCGGTTCCGCTGAAATCAAAGACCCGGTCGCAGCATCGGGGACTTCGGCATCAGATTGCTGCACCCCGAAGGGCTGAAGGTTTTAACGTCGCCAGTTCGGCGGCTACGGAAACGGAGAGCAGGGGCGCAGTGGCGCTCCTGCTCAGGGATCCTATAGGTGGTTCTCCCAGCTGAAGTTCCTGTAAACTTGAGTGCTCCTCATGCCGGTGGTACTGGGGGGCGTCCCCTTTTACCGTCAACCGCACATGATACGAAAATCCTGATGCTGATGTCCGGCCAGTTGAGCAGACCGGTCGACATCTTCGACCTTGCTCATGCACGGGGGGCATTTCCTTCTGCTCGGCTATAGGCTGCTCCTGGACGGAAAAGAGCGGCTTGGCCGACGCCAGCACGTGTCGGAGTAAAGAAGGTAAACATGCAACCGCACGAGTTACTGAAGGCGATGAAGGCAAAGAATCCACCGGTTCTCCTGGATGTTCGCAATAGCTTCGAGTTCAGGCGCGGCTACATTTCCGGTGCCGTCCATGCCCCGACCTGGAAGATTTTACTGAAGCTTGCGAAACTACCTCAGGACCGGGACACGCAACTGGTGGTCACCTGCGAGCTGGGGCCGCGTGCCGGCATCGCGCAGGCACTGCTACGCGCCTACGGGTACCGCAACGTGGTACTCCTCGTCGGGCAGATGGCGGGATGGCGGCGGTCTGGGTTGCCTCTGGAAAGATGATCTCTGCGGCTCGTTGAAGTGGTCAGCATCGCTACCTACCAGGGTTGCCGTGCTCCCTGCATCGACCACGGCAGGTGTCGGTTCCCGCCACTGCACTCGTCACCCACTGTCAAATCACCTTCTCACCGCTGTCCGGCTGGAACAGTAATTTTGTGCATATGCACAAAATATTCGTTGACGTATTAAATTTCCCATATATAATCCCCTCCTGTAAGCCATCTACAGGAGGTGTACCGTGAAAATTTGCTTTCCCACCAGTGTAGACCGTGGCCTCGCAAGCGACGTCTTCGGCCATTTCGGATCGGCTCCCGTCTTCGTCATCGTGGACGCTGCAACCAACGAGGTAGCGGCAATCGGCAACGGCGATCGGATCCATCAGCATGGAGCGTGTAATCCCCTTGCGGGGTTGGGAGGCCAGCAGGTCGACGCCATCGTGGTAGGCGAGATTGGACGGGGTGCTCTCTTCAAGCTGAACAACGCCGGCATCAGGGTCTTTCAAGCACATGAAGGGACCATTGCCGAGAACATGGCGCTCTTTCGTGACAACAGGCTGCCTGAATACCTGCCGACTCATACCTGTGGCGGCCATGGTCACGGCGGCGGGTGCTCGCACTAAACATGACGCGTCCGCAGAAACCGAGAAATTGCAGCTGCCCGCACCGGTCCGGTTATGCAGCGGTCTTCAAGCCGGCCGGCACCCCACTCAAGGATATGGCCGTCATCCAGCTCGGGCATGACGAGTTGGAAACACTGCACCTTTGCGACGGTGAGGGGAAGACCCAGGAGCAAGCCGGCAAGCTGATGGGGATCTCACGCGGGACCGTGCAGCGACTGCTGGCCAGCGCCCGCCAGAAGGTGGCCCAGGCCCTGGTGGGGCAAAGGGCTCTGGGCATATCTGCCAACCCGTCCCCTGAGGAAAAGGCTAAACCAGCGCGTCACGCGTCATTCAATGAACATGCACACAGGGAAGGACCCCCAATGAGCGAGCTGTATAGTGAGAAGGTGATGGATCACGTCCACAATCCGCGGAATGTGGGGTCCCTTGAGGACGCAAATGTCGTCGTACAGGCCGGTGACCCAAATTGTGGTGACGCCCTCGTCTTCTTCATCAAGATCGCGGACGAACGGGTGAGCGACATAAAGTTCCTCATCAAAGGCTGCGGCGCAGCCATTGCCACCTCGTCCATGGCAACGGAGCTGGTCATGGGGGCAACCCTTGAAGAGGTGATGGCCATCGACGACCTGAAGATCGCCGCGGCCCTCGATGGTCTGCCGGAAGGAAAAATGCACTGCTCGAACATGGCAGCGTCGGCGTTACAT
>NZ_DATFBA010000329.1:0-9136 GCF_035254065.1 Geomonas sp. | reverse complement strand
CGAGACCGCGGTCCGTGTGGCAGTGGGCGGCGTGGCGAAGGCCTACCTCTCCCATTTCGGCATCTTTGTCACCGGCTGCGTGCTGGAACTCGGCGGGGTCAAGGCCAAGCTTCCGGAAATGGGGTTGAAGGAGATGCGGGCCGCCATCGCTGCTTCCCCGGTCTACACCTACGACGCCGAGGCGGAACTGGAGATGATCGCGGTGATCGATCGCGCCAAGGCCGCCGGCGATACCCTGGGCGGTGTGGTCGAGGTCCGGGTCAGCGGCGTGCCGGCAGGCCTGGGGAGCCACGTGCAGTGGGACCGCAGGCTGGACGCCAGGCTGGCGGCGGCGGTGATGAGCATCCAGGCCTTCAAAGGGGTCGAAATCGGCGCCGGTTACGAGACCGCCAGGAAACCCGGGTCGCAGGTGCACGACGAGATCTTCTATGACGCCGCCAAGGTTGAGCAGAGCAGGCAGGGAGGCTTCTGCCGCAAGAGCAACCAGGCGGGGGGGCTGGAGGGGGGCATCACCAACGGCGAGGAGATCGTGGTCACCGGCGCCATGAAGCCGATCCCGACCCTCTACACGCCGCTGCAGTCGGTGGACATCGTCACCAAGGAGCCCTTCGAGGCGACCGTGGAGCGCTCGGATGTCTGCGCCGTGCCGGCGGCTTCCGTGGTGGCCGAGGCGGTGATCGCCATCGAGATCGCCAACGCCTTCATGGAGAAGTTCGGCGGCGACTCCATCGCCGAGACCACCAGGAACTACCAGTCGTACCTCGAGTACCTGAAGACGTTCTAAATTAACACTAGATCAGCTTCCCTCAACTCTCCCTCTCCCGGAGGGCGAGGGGAAATGGAGGCGAGGCCAGAATGAAAGATCGGAAATGTTGAAGAGGTTGCTGTGACAGTAGACACCATAAAGATTGAGCTCGGCGACCGCAGCTACGAGATCGGCATCGGCGCCGGGAACCTGGACGGCATCGGAGCGCTCTGCAAGAAGCTCGGCCTTTCCGGCACCGCCGCCGTGGTATCCAACACCACCGTGGCTCCTCTCTACTTTCAGCGGGTGGAGGCCTCGCTCCAGGCAGCCGGCTTCCGCACCCTGCTCGTTTCCCTCCCCGACGGCGAGTCCTACAAGAACAGCGCCACCCTCAACCTCATCTATGACGCCCTGGTAGACGCTTCCCTCGACCGCGGTTCCTTCATCGTCGCCCTGGGTGGCGGCGTGATCGGCGACATGGCCGGCTTCGCCGCCGCCAGCTACCTGCGCGGCATCCCCTTCGTGCAGGTGCCGACCACCCTCCTTTCCCAGGTCGATTCCAGCGTGGGTGGGAAGACCGGCATCAACCATCCCAGGGGGAAGAACCTGATCGGCGCCTTCTACCAGCCCCGCGCGGTGCTGATCGACGTCGCCACCCTGGACACCCTGCCGGAGCGCGAGTTCCGCGCCGGCCTCGGCGAAATCGTCAAGTACGGCGCCGTCCTGGACCGCGATTTCTTCTCTTTCCTGGAAGACAACGCGAAGCTTCTGCTCGCCCGCGACCGCGACTCCCTCATCCACGCCGTCAGCCGCTCCTGCGCCATCAAGGGGTACGTGGTCGAGCAGGACGAGAGGGAAGGGGGGCTGCGCGCGGTGCTCAACTACGGGCACACCCTGGGGCACGCGGTGGAGACCCTGACCGGCTACACCAATTATCTGCACGGTGAGGCGGTTGCCATCGGCATGGTGCAGGCCGCCCGCATCTCGCAGCAGTACGGTTTCTGCAGCCAGGAGGACCACGACCGTATCGTCTCGCTCATCGTGTCGCTGGGGCTTCCCACCGAACTTCCCCCCTTTCCGGCCCAGGCCTACGCGGAGGCGCTCTCCCACGACAAGAAGGTGCGCCAAAGCGGGCTTTTGTTCATCTGCAACAACGGCATCGGCGGCCACCGCATGGAAAGGATCAAGGACCTTACTGCACTTTTGGAGATCTGCGGCATAGGAGAGTGACATGGCAGTAGAGGATGCGATTTCGTTTTGGACGGATATCCAGCGCTATGAGAACATGTTGGCGGCCGACCCCCGCTCTTACTGTTTCGTGCCGCTTTCCGAACTGTATCGAAAGCTGGGCCTTCTGGACGACGCCATCTCCGTCGCGCTCAAGGGGTGCGGCCTGCATCCTGACTACCCGGGAGGTTTCTTCGCACTGGGCGCGGCCTACCAGGCCAAAGGCGAGAACGCCGAGGCGAGAAAGGCGCTGGAGACCTCGGTCTCCCTGAAGCCGGAGCACGCCGAGGCCCTGAAGCTTTTGGGGAAGGTGTACATCGAGGAGGGGCGCACCGACCTGGCCGAGCAGGTGCTGGGGCAGGCGCTGCAACTCGATCCCCAGGACGCCGAGACCACCCTGACCCTGCGCTCCATCGGTGCCGCTCCGGCTGCAGCCACCCCCGCTGCAGAGGAGGAACTGGAGGAACTGGACCTCGTCGAGGAGCTGACCGAGGAGCTGGAACCGGGGCCGGAGGCGGAGATCGAGGGGATGGCCGGTGTCGAGCCCGCTTACGGCGGTGCGGCCGCGCGAGAGCGGGGTGCAGAGACCACCAACCTCTGGGACGACGAGGATTTCAACGCCTTCCAGGAGGTTGATGAGCCGGCGGTCTCCGCGGCACCGTCCTTTGCCCCGAGCGGTCGGAGCGCAGAGCGGCAACCGGGCGGCAAGGATCCCCTTGCCACGGCGACCATGGCGGAACTGTACGTCTCGCAGGGGTTCCTCGACAAGGCGATCTCCATCTACCGCCAACTCTTGAGCGAGGAGCCCGCCAATCAGTCCTACCTGCAACGGGGGGGCGAACTGGCGCGCCTGCGTGAGCAGCAGCTCCAGCCGTCGGCCGCGCCGGCAGCTCCGCAGCCGCCACAGCCGCCACAGCCGGCACAGCCGCCACAGCCGGCACCGGCAGCACCGGCAGCACCGGTTACCCATGAGCTATCTCAGCCAACCGCACAACAAGGGGCAACTCCGGCCGCGCAGCAAGAGGCGCCGCGCCACCAGGCTCCCGCCTGGGAGGAGCCCACGGCCGCCCAGGTAGAATGTGGCACGCCCCTTGCCGGGGAAGCCGCGGCCGGCCCGGTCGATCTGGAGAGTGAACTTACCCGCTGGCTGGGCAACATAAGGAGAAGAAGAGATGGAGTTTAAGGCGATACTGAAGGCCATTGTCGAAGGTAGCTCAGGTGGAGTGGGCGGGGTCGTCATGGGGTACGACGGCATCGCCATCGACGAGTACCTGCGCGACACCGGAGGGCTCGACGTGCAGATCCTCGCCGTGGAATACGCCTCCGTGCTGAAGGAGATCAAGCGGACGGTGGGGGTCTTGAAGACCGGCGAACTGGAGGAGGTTTCCATCGTCTCGGACCGCTGCACCGTGGTGGTGCGCGGCATCACCGCCGACTTCTTCGTCGCCGTGGTGCTCACGCCGGAAGGAAACTTCGGCAAGGCGCGCTACCTCATGAAGCGGGAAGCCGCCCGCCTGAGGGAGGCCCTGCAATGAGCGCCCGCTTCCAGATTCTGGTGCTGCACGGTCCCAACCTGAACCTGCTCGGCACCCGCGAGCCGGGCGTCTACGGCAGCACCACCCTGGAGGGGATCAACGAGGCGTTGACCGAACTGGCCGGCGAGCTTAACGTAGAGTTGAAGATCCTGCAGTCCAACCATGAGGGGGCGCTGGTGGACGCCATCCAGGGGGCGAGGGGGGAGTGCCACGGCATCCTGATCAACCCGGCCGCCTACACCCATACCTCGGTGGCGATCCGCGACGCCGTCGCCGCGGTGGCGCTTCCCACCGTGGAGGTCCATCTCTCCAACATCCACGCCCGGGAGCCCTTCAGGGAGCAGAGTTACCTGGCACCGGTGGCAGTCGGACAGATCTGCGGATTCGGCGCTGATAGCTATCTTTTGGGGCTGAGAGGACTGGTAAAACGGCTGGAAAAATAGATTGTCATACGGAGGTTATTATGTTAAACAACAGAATCTCCGTGGCCAGAGAGTGTCTGGAGGCGGTCGGGGCCGACCTGCTACTGGTCACAAACCTCAGCAATATCAGATATCTAACCGGCTTTACCGGCAGCGAGGGAACGCTCATCCTGTCGCGGGAAGATGGCTGGTTTCTCACCGATTCCCGTTACACATCGCAGGCAGCAGAACAGGTCACCGAGGCCAGGATCGTCGAGTTCAAGATCAAGCTCGACTCCGTCTCGGCGGTCTTCCGCGAGGCCGGCGCGAAAAGGGTAGCCTTCGAAGCCGGCAACCTGACGGTGCAGTCCTACCAGGATCTCTGCGACCGCAACCCGGAGATCGCCTTCATTGCCGCCGACAAGGAGCTGGTCTCCCTGCGCAGCGTGAAGGACGCTGACGAGCTGGAGATCCTGGAGCGGGTGGCGACTATCGCCTCCGAGTCGCTCTTGGAGATCCTGCCCCTGGTGAAGCCGGGCGCGCTGGAAAGCGACGTCGCTTGGGCGTTGGAAGTCGCGATGAGGAAGCGGGGGGCCGACGGCAAGTCCTTCGATTTCATCGTCGCCTCCGGTCCGCGCGGCGCGCTGCCGCATGGCAAGGCCTCGGACAAGGAAATAGCGGCCGGAGAACTGGTCACCCTCGATTACGGCGCCATCTTCCGCGGCTACTGCTCGGACGAGACGGTGACCGTGGCGGTGGGGGAGCCGGACGGCAAGCAGCGTGAGGTCTACGAGACGGTGCTGGAGGCCCAGCGGCTCGCCATCGAGGGGGCCCGGCCGGGCATGCCGCTGAAGGAGATCGACGCGCTGGCCAGAGATTACATCGCCTCCCGAGGGTACGGCGAGTATTTCGGCCACGGCCTGGGGCACGGGGTGGGCATCGACATCCACGAGCACCCGCCCGTCTCTCCCCGCAGCGTGCACACCATCGAGGAAGGGGTGGTCTTCACGGTCGAACCGGGCATCTACATCCCCGGCTGGGGCGGGGTGAGGATCGAGGACACCGTGGTGATGGAGAAGGGGGGCTGCCGCCGGCTCACCAAGGTCCCCAAGGCGCTCCGCGTGCTGTAATTATCTCGATCCTCTTTCTTGCGCTCTCCCTCCCCTTCAAGGGGAGGGCAGGGGTGAGGATGGGGCGTTTGTGTAAGATCCGCACCATGTACCGCTCATATCCGTCTCGGCCCGTCAGCCGCAGCGGGTACCGGCGGTTACTTTTACGTATAAGGCAACACCGCAGGCAGTAACTAAGTATTCCAGCTGCAATGAAAAGGAGAGAAAAGTCGTGGATATAAAAGACCTTAAGATGCTGATCAAGATGGTAACCGAGACCGACATCACCGAGTTCGAACTGGAAAACGCCGAGGACAAGGTTGTCATCAAGAGGGGCTGCACCGTTGCCGCTCCGCAGTTCCAGATGCCCCAGCCGGTTTCCTACCTGGCCCCCGCTCCCATGGCTCCCGCAGCCGCCGCAGCCGCACCGGCCGCACCGGCCGCCGCCGCTCGCTCCGCTGCCGCCGAGGAAGGCGACGCCGTCACCTCCCCCATCGTCGGCACCTTCTACCGCGCTCCGGCTCCCGATGCGCCCCCCTACGTGGAAGTGGGCCAGATCGTCGAGAAGGGCGAGGTGCTCTGCATCGTAGAGGCCATGAAGCTCATGAACGAGATCGAGGCGGAGTACCGCTGCAAGATCGTCCGCATCGTGAAGCAGAACGCCGAGCCGGTCGAGTACGGCGACGAGCTGTTCATCGTCGAAAAGCTCTAATATCTGACGGCAAGGGCTAAAAGCTGACGGTTTTTGGCCCTTTCTTCTACCAGCTGTACGGTGACGATTTAACCCGTGATAACGGGCGCCGCTGACGGCCCGGCATGCAGGGGCTTCCCCTCAGCCCGGACTCTTCAGTCGTGCCCAGGAGATTACATATGTTCCATAAAGTGCTCATCGCCAACAGGGGAGAGATCGCCCTGAGGATCATCAGGGCCTGCAAGGAGATGGGGATCAAGACGGTCGCCGTCTACTCCACCGCCGACGCCGAGTCCCTGCACGTCAAGCTTGCCGACGAGAGCGTCTGCATCGGTCCCGCTCCCAGCCTTTCCAGCTACCTCAACATCAACGCCATCATCTCGGCCGCCGAACTGACCGACGCCGAGGCGATCCACCCGGGCTACGGCTTCCTCTCCGAGAACGCCGTCTTCGCCGAGATCTGCGAGAAGTGCGGCATCACCTTCATCGGCCCCTCCGCCGAGAGCATGCGCATCATGGGCGACAAGATCAGCGCCCGTCAGGCGGTCATCAAGGAAGGGGTGCCCATCCTCCCCGGCACCAAGGAAGGGGTCCACGACGTCAACGAGGCTGTTAAGGTCGCCAAGCAGATCGGCTTCCCGGTCATCATCAAGGCCACCGCAGGCGGCGGCGGGCGCGGCATGAAGATCGTGCACTCGCCGGCGGCGCTGCCCAACGCCTTCGCCACCGCGCGGGCCGAGGCACAGTCCGGCTTCGGCAACCCCGAGGTGTACATCGAGCGCTACTGCGAAAACCCGCGCCACGTCGAGATCCAGATCCTGGCCGACAAGCACGGCAACGTGGTTCACCTGGGCGAGCGCGACTGCTCCATCCAGCGCCGTCACCAGAAGGTGATCGAGGAGGCTCCCTCCACCGTCACCACCCCCGAGCTCAGGAAGCGGATGGGCGAGGCTGCAGTGGCGGCCGCCAAGGCGGTCAACTACTCCAGCGTCGGCACCATGGAGTTCCTGGTCGACAAGCAGAACAACTTCTACTTCATGGAGATGAACACCCGCGTGCAGGTCGAGCATCCGGTCACCGAGATGATCACCGGCGTGGACATCGTGAAGGAGCAGATCCGTTCCGCCTACGGCATACCGCTGCGCTACACCCAGGACGACATCACCATCAAGGGGCACTCCATCGAGTGCCGGATCAACGCCGAGGACAGCATCAAGTTCACGCCGTCTCCCGGCAAGATCACCGACTACCACACCCCGGGCGGCTTAGGCGTCCGCGTCGACTCCTTCGTCTATACCAACTACTCCGTGCTGCCGCACTACGACTCCCTGATCGCCAAGCTGATCGTGCATGCCGACACCAGGGAGGAGGCGATCAGGCGCATGGCGCGCGCCCTTGACGAGTACATCGTGGAGGGGATCAAGACCACCATCCCCTTCCACAAGAGGATCATGGCCAACAAGGACTTCATCGAAGGTAACATAGACACCGGCTTCATCGAAAGGCTGGTAATGGAGTAGCCTATGGACTTTCCCGAAGAACTGAAGTACAGCAAGGAGCACCTCTGGGTGCGCATGGAAGGGGACCGGGCGGTGATCGGCATCACCGACTACGCCCAGACCCAGTTGGGAATGGTCACCTCGGTGGAGCTTCCGGAGCCGGGCGACGACCTGGAACAGGACGACTCCTTCGGGTCGGTGGAGGCCCGGAAGACGGTGGCTGAACTGTACGCGCCGCTCTCCGGCACCGTGCTGGAGGCGAACTCGGAACTGCACACCTCGCCGGAGTTCATCAACGACGATCCCTACGACGCCGGCTGGCTGGTGGTGATCGAGATGGCCGACCCCGAGGAGGCCAACCTCCTGATGTCCGCGGAACACTACGAGGACCAGGTTGCGGTTGCCGAAGACGACGAAGAATGAAGTAACTGCAGGTTGATACTGTGGGAAAAAAGGCGAGATGCTTCTCGCCTTTTTTCTTTCCTAAAGCAGAGATTTAGGACCACTTTCATCTTGATCTCGATGAGGTGTTGTTATAGTCTACGCAACCGAACGTTCAGACAGAGGTTTTGCAGTGACAGTCAGAATCGGACATATCCAGTACGCCAATTGCACCCCGATCTTCACCGCGCTTTCCTCCGGTTTCGACTGCAGCGGTTACCGCTTCGTGGACGGGGTACCCGCCCGTCTCAACGCCATGCTGAGGGCCGGCGAGATCGACCTGAGCCCTTCCTCCTCCATCGAGTACGCCACCGCCCATGACCAGTACTGCCTGCTGCCGGAACTCTCCATCAGCGCGATCGGCCCGGTCAAGAGCGTCTTCCTCTTCTCCAGGGTTCCCGTCGAACAGCTGAACGGCTGCGATATCGGCCTGACCGCCGAATCCGACACCTCGGTGAACCTCCTGAAGGTGTTGCTGGCCCGCAAGTATCGATTCACCAACCGTTTCGAGCGCACCTCGCTGCCGCTGGAAGAGGCGCTCGATCGCTACCCCGGCCTGCTGCTGATCGGCGACGCAGCGCTCAAGGGGGCGGCAGCTGCTGGCCCTTACCGCACCTACGACCTTGGCCAGCTCTGGTACGAGTTCACCGGGCTCCCCTTCGTGTTCGCCCTCTGGATCGTGAGGCGCGAGGCGGTACGCGAAAAGAGGAGTGAACTTGCCGCCCTCGGGCGCGACCTGATCGCCGCCAAAAAACTCGCCTACCACAGCTACCGGCGGATCGCGGAGACCTCCGCCGAGCGCGAGTGGCTGGGGGTGGACGAACTGGTCGATTACTGGCAGACCATCTCCTACGAATTAACCGACGCCCACCTCGAGGGGGCCCGCTGCTTCTTCCGGCATGCCTTCGAGATGGGGCTCATCCCCAGCCTCCCCGAGATCCGCTTCCTCGAGGAGGTTGCCTGAAGGAGAGGACCGTGACCCGCGAGGAAGAGGTGGCAATCTCCTGCAGCGACGGTTTCCCGCGCCGGCCGGGCTACGTGGTCGACAGGGTGGGGGAGCCTGCGCTGTCGCCGCAGATAGCGCACCTGGTCAGGGCCAGGTGGGTCATCGTCTTCATCCTCTTCATCTACGCCCTCTACGCCGGTATCTTCTACACCCTCAGCCGCTTCGGCTTCTTCCTCACGGAACAGCAGACCTCCTTTCTCTTCCTCACCATGTGCGCGGTGGTGGTCTACAACCTCGCCTACCAAAACGGCTCCGTCCTGGCCCGCTTCCGCTACGCCGACCATCTGCAGGTCTTCCTCGACCTCTTGCTGGTCACCGTGCTGATCCATTTCACCGGCGGCGCGGTCAGCTGGGTCTGGACGCTCTACCTGGTGGTCACCATGGAGGCGGTCTACCTGCTGAAGAGCCCGCGCGAGCTCTTTCTCGCCTGGGGGGCCGGCTCGCTCCTTTACGGCAGCCTCCTTGCCTGCGAGCGCGCGGCG
>NZ_DATFBA010000328.1:0-6009 GCF_035254065.1 Geomonas sp. | reverse complement strand
ACTTCTTCCTGGACCGCAAGGGGTGCATCGTCGGCCGGCGGCTGGCCAGGACCTACGGCTGGCGGGTTGGCGACCAGGTCACCCTGAAGGGGACCATCTTCCCGGGCCAATGGGATTTCGTGGTGCGGGGAATCTTCCACGGTGCCGAGAAGACCACCGAGGAGCGAATGCTTCTCTTCCACTGGGACTACCTGAACGAGGCGCTCAGGAAGACCACCCCTCGGCGTGCGGACCAGGCCGGCTTCTACATCGTCGGGGTCGACAAGCCGGAGCAGGTCGCCCAGGTTTCCCTGGCCGTCGACTCCCTCTTCAAGAATTCGCTCGCCGAGACCCTCACCGAGACCGAGAAGGCGTTCCAGCTCGGCTTCGTCTCCATGACCGAGGCCATCATGGTCGCCATCCAGATCGTCTCCTACATGGTGATCGCCATCATCATGGTGGTGGCCGCCAACACCATGGCGATGACGGCCCGCGAGCGGATCGGCGAGTACGCGACCCTCAAGACCCTCGGCTTCAAGGCGAAGCACCTGGGGCTGCTCATCTTCGGTGAATCGGTGGCGATCTCTTTGTTGGGGGGTGCTGTGGGGGTAGTGTTGACCTTCCCGGCTGCCCGCTGGATCGAAGTGCAGCTTGCCCAGTACTTCCCGTACTTCAGCGTCTCCAAGCAGACCATCGGTCTGGAGATGCTCTGCGCCCTGACCGTCGGTGTGGTTTCCGGCATTTTCCCCACCTGGCGCGGCGCCACCATCCGCATCGCGGACGGCCTGAAGCGGATTGGCTAAACAAAAGACAAAAAACATAAAAGCCTGGCCACAGGGGACACGGAGGTTCCACGGAGGACACAGAGGATACCGGGTGAAAACCTGGTTCTCGTGTGGTATCTTGACTTTTATTTTTCAGTCTCTAGAATTTCCTGCTCCTGTACCGGAAAAGTTTTTCCTCTGAGGCCTCCGTGCGACCTCCGTGTCCTCTGTGATCGGCTTTTCTTTTTGTTTTTATGCAACATGTTCCTGGAGGGTGTGATTTGAGATTCATGCGTTTTCCCACCGACAAGATCGTCTGGTTTTTGCTGGTAGTCTCCCTCATCCTGTATTTCGTCGATTACTTCATGTTCGGCCGTGCCGGCGAAATCGGCTTCAGCTTCATGTCCAACGTCGCCTTTTTGCCGGTCTACGTCCTGTTCGTGACGCTGATGATCGAGCGCGTGCTCAAGGAGCGCGAGCGGGAAGCGATCATCAAGAAGCTGAATATGGTGATCGGCGTCTTCTTCTCCGAGATCGGCACCGAACTTTTGCACCGGTTGCTGGCATTTTTCCCCGACGGCGTGGAACTCTCCAAAAGACTTCGCCCGACCCCGCAATGGAAACGGCACGACTTCGAGGAGGCGCGCCAATTCATCAAGTCCACCCATGCCGATCTCGACGCCCGGGTGGGTGACCTCGGCTCTCTCAAGGAGTTTCTTTCCGAAAAGAAGGGGGTCATGCTGACGCTTTTGGAAAACCCGAACCTTTTGGAGCACGACGTCTTCACCGATCTTCTGTGGGCGGTCATGCACCTCGCCGAGGAACTGCAGGCACGCCGCTCCCTGCAGGGTCTTGCCGAGCGCGATCTGGACCACCTCTCCGGCGATTTGAAGCGCGCCCACACCCATCTTCTGACGGAGTGGATCACCTACATGCAGCATCTGCACGACGATTACCCGTACCTCTATTCGCTGGCGGTCAGGATGAATCCGATGGACCCCAACGCCCACGCGGAGGTCTCCTGAACGGCAAGAGAAAATCGTTGCAAATTTGCCAGTCGTGACATATAACTAGACCCTTCGCTAACTGTCATTACCCCCGCCCCGGAAGGTAACCTCGCTTGAAAGAAAAGCTGACACTGCCAAAGCTGCGCCAGGCAATAGACGCGGTTGACGACAATATTCTCGACCTTTTGAACCAGCGCGCCAAGCTGGTCATGCAGGTCGGCGCCCTCAAGACCGAGGCCCGCAGCGACTTCCACGTCCCCAGCCGCGAGCGTGAGATCTACGAGCGGCTGACCGCCGCCAACCCGGGGCCGTTCCCTTCGGATTCCATCAAGAGCGTGTTCCGCGAGATCATCTCCGCCTCGCTCGCCCTGGAGCACCCGATGCGGGTGTCCTTCCTGGGGCCGAAGGCAACCTTCAGCCACCTGGCCGCCCTGCAGCAGTTCGGGCTGGCCGCCGAGCTCTGCCCCGAGCGCTCCATCCCCGCCGTCTTCGAGTCGGTGGCCAAGGGCGAGTCGTACTACGGCGTGGTGCCGGTCGAGAACACCACCGAGGGGATGATCTCCCACACGCTGGACATGTTCATGGAGAGCGAGCTGAAGATCAACGCCGAGGTGCTCCTGGAGGTCTCGCACTTCCTGCTCTCGCGCACCGGCCGCTTCGAGGACGTCAAGAAGGTCTACTCGCACCCGCAGCCGCTCGCCCAGTGCAGGAAGTGGCTGGCCGAGAACCTCCCCAACGTGCCCTTAGTGGACGTCGCCTCCACCACGCTGGCCGCCCAGATCGTCTGCGAGGACTACACCGCGGCCGCCATCGCCAGCGAGTACGCCGCCTCCATCTACAACCTGAAGGTGGTGAAGGCCCGCATCGAGGACCAGGTCAACAACTTCACCCGCTTCCTGGTGATCGGCAGGAAGATCGCCGACAAGAGCGGCGACGACAAGACCTCGCTGATGTTCTCGGTCCGCGACGAGCCCGGCATCCTGCACCGGATGCTGGAGCCTTTCGCCAAGCGCGGCATCAACCTCTCCAAGATCGAGTCCCGCCCGCTCAAGAAGAAGGCCTGGGAATACATCTTCTACCTCGACCTCACCGGTCATATCACTGATCCCGAGGTGGCCGAGGCGGTCCAGGAGCTGGGCACCTGCTGCCAGTTCGTCAAAGTGCTGGGTTCCTATCCCCGGGCCCGTGCGTGAGGGATAGATAGCCATGGTATTTGTCAAACGGATGGCCGTGATAGGGGTCGGTCTGATCGGCGGCTCCTTCGCCCGCATCCTGCGCGAAAAAGGGGCGGTAGGCGAGGTGGTCGGCATCGGCCGTGGCGAGGCGAACCTTAAGCGCGGTGTGGAGCTGGGCGTCCTGGACAGCTACTCGCTCGATCCCTGCGAGGGGGTGCGCGGCGCCGATCTGGTCTTTCTGGCCACCCCGGTCTGCTCGATTCCGGCCATGGTGGAGCGCATCGCTCCGTACCTCGAGCCGGGCTGCATCGTGACCGACGGCGGCAGCGTGAAGGAATTCGTGGTCAACGCCTGCGAGCCGCTCATGCCGGAGGGCACCTTCTTCGTCGGCGGCCACCCGATCGCCGGCACCGAACACTCCGGGGTCGAGGCCTCCTTCTCCACCTTGTACCAGGGGAAGCGCTGCATCGTCACCCCCACCGAGAACACCGACGCCGCGGCCCTAGCCAAGGTGGTGGAGCTCTGGAAGATCGCCGGCTCCAACGTGCCGCTCATGGACCCCGTCCAGCACGACCGGGTGGTGGCCGCCATCTCGCACCTGCCGCACATGGTCGCCTACTCGCTGGTGAACGCCGTGGACGGCTACGACCGCTTCGGCGGCGACCTGCTCTCCTTCTCCGCCGGAGGGTTTCGTGACTTCACCAGGATAGCCTCCTCGGATCCGGTCATGTGGCGCGACATCGCCCTGACCAACAAGGACGCCATCATCGAGATGATGGATTTCTTCGTCGACTACTTCGACAGGCTCAGGACCCTGGTCGAGTCGGAAGACTCCAAAGGGCTGGAGGCGTTCTTCCTGAACTCCAAGCAGAAGCGGGACGCGATACTCTAGCATCATTGTCACCTCCCAATCGCGTCCCCCCTTGTTAAAGGGGGGGGCAGGGGGGGATTGCCTTTGGCCGTTGACGCACGCATCTAACCGAAATTGACGCTTTACCTGCTTCGGCAGGCATAAGCGAAAGAGGTCATATGAACAGCTATACCGTCAAGCCCGCCAAGGGGCTGAAGGGTGAGATCAAGGTCCCCGGCGACAAGTCGATCTCCCATCGCTCCATCATGTTCGGTTCCATCGCCTGCGGTATCACCCGGGTCACTGGCTTCCTGCGCGGCGAGGACGCCCTGGCCACCCTGAACGCCTTCCGCGCCATGGGTGTCGAGGTGGAAGACGACGGTATGACCCTCGCCATCCACGGCAAGGGGTTGCACGGCCTCACCGAGCCGTCCGACGTGCTCGACTGCGGCAACTCCGGCACTTCCATGCGCCTTCTGGCGGGTCTTCTGGCCGGGCAGAACTTCTTCTCGGTCTTGACCGGCGACAAGTACCTGCGCGCCCGCCCCATGAAGCGTGTGGTGGCCCCGATCGGCCTGATGGGCGGCCGCATCCACGGCCGCTTCGGCGGTGAGAAGGCGCCGCTCGCCATCCAGGGATCAAAACTGAAGGCGATCGAGTACGACTCCCCGGTCTCCAGCGCCCAGGTGAAATCTGCCATCATGCTGGCCGGCCTCTACGCCAACGGCGAAACCCTCATCCGCGAGCCCCACGTCTCCCGCGACCACTCCGAGCGCATGCTCCGCTACCTTGGCGCGAGCGTGGAGAGCTTCGACGGCGGGGTGAAAATCGGCGGCGACGTCGAACTCTCTGGCAGGGAGATCTCGGTGCCCGGCGACATCTCCTCGGCCGCCTTCTTCATGGTGGCCGCCCTGATCGTCCCCAACTCGGAACTTCTGATCCGCGGCGTCGGCGTCAACCCGACCCGCACCGGCATCATCGACATCCTGAAGGCGATGGGGGGCGACCTCGAACTGCTCAACCAGCGCGAGGAATCGGGCGAGCCGGTGGCTGACATCCGGGTCCGCTCCTCCCAGTTGAAGGGGATCGAGATCTCCGGCGAGCTGGTGCCGCGCGCCATCGACGAGTTCCCGGTCATCTGCGTGGCCGCCTCGCTCGCCGAAGGGACCACCGTGCTGCGCGGCGCCATGGAGCTCAGGGTGAAGGAGACCGACCGCATAGCCGCCATGGCCACCAACCTCCGCAAAGCGGGCGTGGAAGTGCTCGAACTGCCGGACGGCATGGAGATCATCGGCATGGAGAGGATCTCCGGCTGTATGGCCGAGAGCTTCGGCGACCACCGGATCGCCATGTCCATGATGGTGGCCGGCCTGGTGGCCAAGGGCGAGACCCGCGTCTCCGACGTCGACTGCATCGCCACCTCGTTCCCCGGCTTCCGCGATCTCCTGATGGGGGTCGTGCAGCGTTGAGCGGGAAACAGAGAGTAAACGGAGTCATCGTCGCCATCGACGGTCCTTCCGGCGCCGGCAAGAGCAGCCTCACCAAGCTTTTGGCCGCCCGGCTGGGCTACGTCCATATCGACACCGGTGCCATGTTCCGCGCCGTCGCCCTGATGGCCAGGCGCTCAGGGATCGCCTGCGAGGACGACCCGGCGCTTGCCGAGCTCTGCCAGCGCCTGGAGATCCGTTTCCAGCGCGAAGGGGAAATCTGCCGGGTGCTCGCCAACGGCGAGGACGTCTCGACCGCCATCCGCAGCGAGGAGATCGGTCTGCTCACCTCCTGCATCTCGGCCAGGAAGCCGGTGCGCGACGCCCTGCTTGCCATGCAGCGCAAGATGGGCGAGGAGGGGGGCGTCATCCTGGAGGGGCGCGACATCGGCACCGTGGTGTTCCCGGACGCCGAGGTGAAGTTCTTTCTCTCCGCCAGCGCCGAGGAGCGCGGCAGGAGGCGCTGGAAAGAGCTAACCGAGCGCGGCGAGACCGTCTCCCTGCAAGAGACCATCGAGAAGGTCATCTGCCGGGACCGCCAGGACGAAAGCCGCGAGCACGCCCCGCTTCGCAAGGCCGAGGACGCCATCGTCATCGACTCCACCAGCCTTAGCATCGAGCAGGTGCTGGAAGTGATGGAGCGCACCGTGCGGGAAAAGGTGGCCGCAAACTAACGCGGCTAAATTGCCGTCACTCCCGTCCGAAAGTCCCCTCTCCCTCCGGGAGAGGGCTAGGGTGAGGGAAGCC
>NZ_DATFBA010000327.1:0-17787 GCF_035254065.1 Geomonas sp. | reverse complement strand
GGCGTTTCCAACCAGATTGGCAACGTCTGCACCGCAGAACACGTACTCGATGAAATGGTTGTAGTTCGAGAAGTTGATGGCGTCGCAGCGTTTGCGGATCGCGACCCACAGAGCTTGGTCGTCAGTGGGGTCCGAGGCGGTGCGGCGCAGGGTGACGGGAAGGATGTCGCCCTGCATCACATTTCGTTGCGTGACTGTTACGTCGATGCTCTGCTCCCCGACAAAGTCTCCAAGGCCATTTGCTGCACTCACCTTGGCGGTATGAATGCCCGCATCTAGTCCGTTTGTGTTCCATGTCCATGTTGTAACACCAGGCTTACCAACGGGGAAGACTGAATCGTTGTCAACGCTCCAATCATAATTAAACATAGAAAGCTTGGCCGGCACTGGCACAGCGCCCTCTGATCCTGTTGCATCCCTCACTAGCTTCTTTCGCGTCCGGCCAGGCGTGATGCTCAGCTTAATGGGCTGTCCCTCAACGACAGATGAGGGATCGGGGGTGGCCTCGAAATTCAGCAATACCGTCAAGGTTACACTTCCCTGTACAACCTGACGTCCCTCTTTGTAGATGCAGTGTATGCTGTACATTCCTGGCGGCAAAAGGGTGGTTCTGAACTTGAAATCGCCTTCCGTGTCAGAAAAGTATCTGATGTCAGGGTCGGCCAGGAAGGTTTCTTCCCTGCTATTCTTGACAGTCCAGTGGTACTTTCGGCTTTGTTCCGCTAGCACCCCTGCGCCCACAATGTGGAGAATGACTATCTCATTCCCTTCCGTCACCGTTGGTGTGTCTATCGTTATTTCCAATACTCCGTTGGTTTGTTCCATGGCTTCCTCCTGAGTCTATCTCAGACCGCTAAAGCAGCTGTCCTTTGAGTCGGCATCATCGCGCAGATGGCCGACGTGTCCAGGGTTATCTGCAGCGCCCAGTGCCTGAGCAGGTCCGCCAGCAGGGCGCTCTCCTCGTAGGGGGCGATGGTGCCGTCCATCTTGGCCTGTCCGATCACCGCCACCGCCAGCGACGGGGGCGCCCGACGCACCAGCCCCGGTGTGGCCCGCCACGCCTCGTACAACTCTCGAAGTCGCTCCGGAAGCCGCTCGGGGGCTCGTAGCGCCTCCGCCAGCGACCTCCCCTTTAGCCGCGCCGGGCGATGTCGGAGCAGCAGTTGGACAAACTCCGGCATTGCCGATTCAAGCTGGGCGAAGGCAGCCTCCGTTTCCGGGGCCAGCCCGCGACGCGGGTAGTACGCCTCCCAGACCCTGGCCAGGTTCTCCCACTGCGGGTGAGGGTAGAGCGCGGCCCCCATGGCGCAGGAGAGCTTCACCCTGATCCAGGGCGACGGGTGCGGGTCCTCCATGTCGATCCGGAACATGAAGGCCCGGGGGAGGCTCACCACCGACATCAGCCCGACCGTCGCTGTCACGCCGAGCTTCGCGACCGACCACAGATCCGACACGATCTCAGAAATCCAGCGGTTCCAGCATTGCCACGCAGCCCGCTCCCTCCCGGCAGCCGACACCCTCTGCTGCAGTACCGGCTTTACGGAGTTGAGGAGGTCGAGGAGCGCCGCAGCCTGATGCCCTACCTCATGCACCAAAGAGGAGCCGATACCCGAGCCGATCATCCGCTCCCTGGGCATCTGGATCACGGCGACCGGGTTGGAACTCCCGCCGGGGAGACGGGTGCGGGCCCGCCGAATCGCAGCTCCCGCGCTGCGGTTCAGGTAGCAGATAACCGGAGGCGTCTGGTAGTACCCCCCCGGCAGCTTCAGGGCGTCGGCGGCGAGCACGTCAAGCCCGGAGAGCCAGACCCCGGTCTCGTGCTCGCTGCGCTGGTTCATCACCTCGGCGAAGATGTCGAGGTGCCCAAGGATGGCGATGAAGCGAAGCCGAAGGAAGGCGTAGCGCCTTTGCGCCTGGTCCGGCGCCGAAGCCCTCCCCTTGAGCGACTCCAGCCACCTCAGGTATCCGGTGACCATCGCCCTGAGCTTGCGCTGCTCCGTGGTCAGATGCCGTTCGATGGCGACCTGGGCCGTGAGCGGAATGGCCGCGGCGGGGACCATCGGCACGTGGAGCGCGAACGGCTCCATCCGGTCGATCCGGGTCAGCAGCCCGTACGCCTCGCTCTTCAGCAGGGCATGTGGAGTGCTGCAGGGGTCCATGATCAGGCTCCCAAGATGATGATGTTGCGCCCGCGACGAACCCAGCGGCCGCTCTGCTGGCTCTGCTGGCCCTGCTGATCGTAGCCGTTGTCGCCCCACATGCCCTGCGGCTCTCCCCCCCAGCCATCGGTCCACCCCTGTTGAGGCGCCTGTTGGCCGCCATTGGGCCGCCACCAGTACTGGGAGTATCTCGGGCCGGGGCCCCAGCCGGGTTGCGGACGCTGGGACGGTACCGCCCCCTGAGGTGGCCGCATTCCCGGCGGCGGCTGCGCTCCCTGAGACTGCCGCCTCCCGTACTGAGGGGTTCCCGGCCAGGGCCTGCCGTACCCGGGGCGTCCTGCCATAGGTGCCGCCGGGCGCTGCTGCGGGCGCATCATTTTGGCGGCGAGTCCGGGGGCATGACGACGTGCGGCAGCCAAGACGGCCTTACGGGCCACCTGCTGCGGGGGGATATGCTGGGGCGCCCGGGCCGCGTGCCGTGCCGCCGACGATGCCAGCCTCACGACCCGCCGTGCCACTTCGAACTCCCGATCCTCGTTGCTGAGCCCCTCCAGCTCCATTTCGAAGAGGTTGCTTGCCATGGATCCGAGCTTGGAGCCGATCGCAGTACCGACCCCAGGGGCGACCCAGCTCCCGATAGCACCGCCGACGATGGGGAGCGCTTTCTTGGCGACCGTTTTCAGCACCCCGCCCAGCGCCCGGCCGATCGGCCCCTTGACGAAGCCCCCGACTTTCTTGATCAGCCCGCCCAGGAACTGCTCCAGTTCGGCCTCGTTGCTTACCGACAAGAGTTCGGCGGCCAGTTCCATCTCCATGGATTCGCTCAGGGGAACCTCTCCTTCGGACTCGCCAAATTCAAACTCGTTCCCGAATTCCATGTTTTCGTACTCACCTTCGCCTTCGTATTCGCCCGCCTCGCCTTCATATTCCCCCATTTCGCTTTCGTATTCGCCCATTTCGCCTTCGTATTCCCACATAATCGTCCCCTCCTCTGGTAGTTTTTTAGTTCGCCGAGGTCAGATGCCGACCAGAATGATTTTATTGCCGCGCCGATACCAGCGTCCGCTCCTGCCCCGCGAGCCGGAGCAGGACCCCGTCGACTGGTCGTCGGAGCTATAGAGCCCGGACAGAAACGGCAGATAGCGTCGGGCCGCCAAGGAAGCCGCGCGGCGCGCTATCACCTGCGGCCGCCCGCCCCGCGCCATGGAGGACCTCCTCGCGGCGGCACCGGCGAAGCGCACGAAGCGGCGCGCCATCTCGAATTCGCGGTCCTCCTGGCTCATCCCTTCCTGCTCCAGCCCCAACACGTCGCCAGCGCCTCTGCCGATCCTGCGCCCGATATCAGCCCCCCCGGAGCCGCCGAAGTAGCCGCCGATAGCGCCGCCCACCACCGGAAGCGCCTTCTTCGCCGCCTGCTTCAGGATTCCGCCCAGCGCCTGTCCTGTTGGGGAGGCGACGAAGCTCTTGGCGGCTCCGGCCGCTTTCGAGATGACGTCTCCGAGGAAGTGGTTCAATTCAGCCTCGTGTCCCAGCATGAGAAGTTCCGAGGCCAGCTCCATCTCCTGCATCTCGTTGAAAGGGCTCTCCAGTTCCTCGAATTCGCCCGTTCCCTCGAACTCGAACTCATACTCCCCGCTGCCGAACTCGCCGTTCTCGTACTCCCCGCCGAACTCCGTCAAGGTTCTATCGATGTCGTGCATAGCGACCTCCTCCATCTGGAAATGAGCAAACACAGAGCCTATTGACTGTAAAGGCAAGTGCCGTGCCGACCTAAGTGGTTGAAATTTTGACTACTGCGACGAAGTGAGCTTCGGCGAGGCGAGCGGCCGCCTTGATCAAGCGAAATTTCCTTCGCCGCCCCGAAATATGATCCCCCGTTGCCGGCGCCCAAACTTAAAGGAACCTCCGAGAGCCGAGGCACTGAAAGAGTCTGGCCGCTTTTGGCGGTACCGGTCACCTGCACCCTTACGTCCCACCCCTTCCCTGTGTGAAGCAAGGGTGACCAATGTTGTATTGACAATAAAAAATTAATTTGATCTAATGCCACATGCCCCGAACTGTCATAGCCCACATCCTGATCGCTATCGGTTCCCTCCAGATAGCCTTTGCTGCTCCCGCCTTCGCAGAGCCGTCCTTTTCCAGCGACGACCAGTCTGCCTCAGTGCCTTTACCTCGCCTCGCTGATTCAGCCAGTCATTCCGCCTCTGCCAGTGATGCCCGTTTAGAGACACCTTCTGGGCAGACACCCCCCCCAGCGCAGTGGCGTTGGAGGAAGGCCGGAGCCGCCGAATACCTGGGGGTCACGGCAGCCGCGGCGGGGACCCTCTACTTGGAGAACAAGAATGGTGAGTCCGACAAGCCGCACTGGAGCTCGCGTAACGACTTCGACGAAGGGATCAGGGACGCGCTGCGCCTGGGAAGCTCTTCCGGACGGGATGCTGCTAACACCGGCAGCGACGTCCTGATGGGGATCATGATCGCCGCTCCAGTGGTGGATTCCTTTGCGACCCTGGGGATGCGGGATGGGCGCTGGGACGCGGTTTGGCAGACCGAGATGATTAACCTGGAATCTTTCACGTTCACCTCGCTCGCCTCCAGTCTGTTGCAGAATCTGGTAGCACGAGAGAGACCGCTCGCGCGTGACTGCGGGAGGGAAGCCTGTGGCGGGGACGAGATCAACCGCAGCATGCCCAGCGGCCATGTCGCTTTCGCCTTCACTGGGGCGGGGCTCCTCTGCACCCACCACGCCTACCACTCCCTTTACGCAGATCCGGGCGCCGAACGCGCGCTCTGCGCGACAGGGCTGGCGGCAGCCACCGCCGAGGGATTCCTGCGGGTGATGTCGGACCGGCACTACGCCACCGATGTGCTGGCCGGTACCGGCATCGGGTTGTTTTCGGGTTTCCTGCTCCCCCGCCTGCTGCACTACTACTGGCCGCAGCAGCCCGCCCAGCAGAGCGAGCGCGACCGGCAGGCCTTCTTCAAAGAGATGGCGGTTACCCCGCAGATATACGGCGACGGCGGAGGCTTGAGCTTTACGGCGACCTACTGACGGGGCTGGGGTCGGCAGAGATCGGCGCCGACCAGGTCGTTGAAAGCTCCCGTCTTCACGAGCAGCTTCGCCTTCTCTATGTCAGGGGCAAAGTAGCGGTCCTGGTCATAAAAGCTCACCTGCCGGCGCACCATGCTCTTGGCTTCCTCCAGCAAGGGAGCGGTCTTGAGCGGGGCGCGGAAGTCGATCCCCTGGCAGGCTGCCAGCAGTTCGATGGCGACGATGCCGGCACTGTTGTCGGCCATCTCCAAAAGCCGGCGGGCGGCGAAGGTGGACATGGAGACGTGGTCTTCCTGGTTGGCGGAGGTGGGAAGGCTGTCGACGGAGGCGGGATGGGCGAGTGACTTGTTCTCACTGGCGAGGGAAGCGGCGGTGACCTGGGCGATCATGAAACCGGAATTGAGCCCCCCTTTCTCGACCAGGAAAGGAGGGAGCTTGCTGAGATTGGCGTCGATCAAGAGGGCGATGCGCCGCTCGGAGAGGGCACCGATCTCTGCGATGGCGAGGGCGAGGTTGTCGGCCGCCATCGCCACCGGTTCGGCGTGGAAGTTACCTCCGGAGATGATTTCCCCCCGTTCCGCGAACACCAGCGGATTGTCGGAGACGGCGTTGGCTTCAGCAATCAGCAGCCTGGCGGCGCAGCGGATCTGTTCCAGGCAGGCACCCATCACCTGCGGCTGGCAGCGGAGGGAATAAGGGTCCTGCACGGTCCCGCATCCCTGGTGCGACGCCTCGATCTCGCTGTGGTCGAGCAGGCGACGGTAGGCGGCTGCCGCGTCGACCTGTCCCTGCAGCCCCCGGACCTCGTGCAGTTGGGCATCAAAAGGGCACCTGCTGCCCAAGGCGGCGTCCACGCTCAGGCTGCCAGCCACCAGCGCCGCCCGGAAAAGGTCTTCGACTGCGAACAAGCCTTCCAGGGCGAAGGCGGTGGAGGCCTGGGTGCCGTTCAGCAGGGCCAGCCCTTCCTTGGGCCCCAAGGTGACCGGCTCCAGCCCGGCGATCTCCAGCCCCCGCAGCCCCGGCAGGCGCTCCCCGCGGTAGATCACCTCACCCTCGCCTAAAAGGACCGTGCTCATGTGGGCCAGCGGCGCCAAGTCGCCTGACGCGCCGCAGGAGCCCTTCTGGGGGATGCAGGGATAGACCTCCGCCTCCAGCAGGCGGGCGAGTGCCCGGATGACCTGCAGGCGGATCCCGGAGTACCCGCGAGCGAGGCTGTTGATCTTGAGGACCATCAGAAGCCGGACGGTGGATTCCTCCATGAGTGGACCGGTCCCCGCCGCGTGGGAAAGGACGATGGATCGCTGGAGGTTTTCCAGTTCGGCCACCGGGATGCGGGTTTTGGCCAAGAGGCCGAAGCCGGTGTTGACCCCGTAGATGGCCCGCCCTTCCGCGATGAGGGCGGCCACGGTTTCCACCGAGCGGTTGATGCCTTCGATGCAGGGGGTGTCTAAGGTGAGGAACACGGGGTTGTCCCTGATCTGGCGCAGGGTTTCCAGGGTGAGTTGGCCGGGGTGAAGGTTTAGTGAAAGCATTTTTGCCTCAGTCGCCAGACCTGTCGGACCTGTCTGACTGGTCTGACTGGCCGGGCTGCCTGCCCTGCACCATCGGCAGGTCGAGGCCATTTTGACGTGCGCAGTCGATGGCGGACTGGTAGCCGGCGTCGGCGTGGCGCATCACGCCGCTGCCGGGGTCGTTCCAGAGTACCCGCTGGAGCCTTCTGGCAGCGGCCTCGCTGCCGTCGGCCACGATCACCACGCCTGCGTGCTGGCTGAACCCCATGCCGACCCCGCCGCCGTGATGAAAGCTGACCCAGGTGGCCCCGCTGGCGGTGTTCAGCAGGGCATTCAGGAGCGGCCAGTCGGAGACGGCATCGGAGCCGTCGGCCATCGCCTCGGTCTCGCGGTTCGGACTGGCGACGGAGCCGGAATCCAGATGGTCCCGACCGATCACGATGGGCCCCTTCAATTCCCCCTTGGCCACCATCTCGTTGAAGGCCACCCCTGCCCGCGCGCGACCCTTCAGGCCTAGCCAGCAGATGCGGGCAGGCAGCCCCTGGAACCGGATGCGCTCTCTCGCAAGATCGAGCCAGTTGTGGAGAAGCCGGTCATCGGGGAGAAGCTCCTTGATCTTGGCGTCGGTGCGGTAGATGTCCTCGGGATCGCCGGAGACGGCTACCCAGCGGAATGGGCCGATCCCCTGGCAGAAGAGGGGCCTGATGTAGGCGGGGACGAAGCCGGGGAAGTCGAAGGCATCCTCCACACCTTCTTCCAGAGCCACCTGGCGGATGTTGTTGCCGTAGTCGAAAGTCGGCACCCCGCGTTTCTGCAGCTCCAGCATGGCGCAGACATGCCGCGCGATGGATGCCCTGGCCGCCTTTTCCACCGTGACCGGATCCTCCCTGCGCATCAGCGACGCTTTCTCCAGCGACCAACCGGCCGGCAGGTAGCCGTTCAGGGGGTCGTGCGCGCTGGTCTGGTCGGTGCAGAGGTCGGGGGTGATGCCGCGGGAGACGATCTCGGGGAGCAGTTCGGCGCAGTTCCCCAAGAGCCCCACCGATACCGGCTGCCGACTCCGGCAGGCGTCTTCGATGATCCCCAGCGCCTCGTCAAGCTGCCGCACCTTCCGGTCCAGATAGCCGGTGGCAAGCCGCTTGTCGATGCGGGACTCGTCGCATTCCACCGCCAGCATGGAAAAGCCGGCCATGGTGGCGGCCAGCGGCTGGGCGCCCCCCATCCCTCCCAGCCCTCCGGTCAGGATCCAGCGCCCGGCGGCCTCGCCACCGTAGTGTTTCTGCGCCGCGGCGGCGAAGGTCTGGTAGGTCCCCTGCACGATGCCCTGCGAGCCTATGTAGATCCAGGAACCGGCGGTCATCTGGCCGAACATCATGAGCCCTTTGCGGTCGAGTACGTTGAAGTGCTGCCAGGTGGCCCAATGAGGGACCAGGTTGGAGTTGGCGATCAGCACGCGCGGCGCGTCCGGTTGGGTCCTGAAGACCCCCACCGGCTTCCCCGACTGGACCAGCAGCGTCTCGTCGTCCTCCAGGCGGCGCAGCACCTCCACGATCTTGTCGAAGCACTCCCAGTTCCGGGCGGCGCGCCCGATCCCACCATAGACGACCAACTCCTCCGGACGCTCGGCCACTTGCGGGTCCAGGTTGTTCATCAGCATGCGTAGGCAGGCTTCGGTGAGCCAGCTTTTGGCGGTCATCTGGGGACCGCGGGGAGCTGAGATGTGCCGGTTTGGATCGAATCGGTTATCCATATTAAACTCCCTCCACCATCTCCCGACCTCCCCTCTCCCGAAGGGGGAGGGCTAGGGAGGGGGAACTCAGCCGCAACAATCGGCGCTACTTCACGTCCGTGACAGCGTCCCCCCCTCTCGGCCTCCCCCCTTCGGGAGGAGGAGCTTGTGGCTCTCGTTCGGGGGGAGGCATTGCCGGGACTGCTGCCTCATTTCGCCAGCAGATGGCAGAGCCGGGCCGCCACCTTCGCGGTGCGGCCGTCGATGTCGTACTCGGGGTTGCACTCGGCAAGGTCCGCGATCCTCAACTTGCCTCCCCCCTCTCCCTTGATCAGCTGGACAAGGTGCTCCACCACCTCCAGCGCGACCCCTCTCGGCGAGGGAGCGCTCACTCCCGGCGCCACCGCCGCCGGCAGCACATCCAGATCGATGCTCAGTTGCAGGTAATCGCTGCCGCGAATGAAATCCCGCAACTGCTGCTCAGCGTGGGCCAGATTCCAGCTGGCAACTTGCTCATCCATGAGCCAGGCGGCATCGAGCGACTTGGCGGTATCGAAGAGGTCCCGGGTATTGGCGACCTCGCTGATCCCCAGGCAGAGGTAGCGGTAGCGCAGGCTCCCTCCCCGGGAGCGCTCCGCCATCTGCAGAAACGAGGTGCCGGAGGTGGAGCTGCCTCCCCTGCGCAGGTCGAAGTGGGCGTCGAAGTTGATCACGCCGATCACTCCCTGCTCCTCCCTGGCCTCGAGATGCGCCCAAAGCCCCAGGAAGCTCCCCAGCGCGATTTCGTGGCCACCGCCCAATACCAGCGGGAAGTGCCCCAGGTCGAGGAGCCTCGCCACCCAGTCGGCCTGCTCCCTCTGCAGCCCCTCCAGGTCCTCGCCGCTGGAACAGAGGTTCCCCGCATCGTAGCAGGGAGTCTGCAGATGCCAGGCCTGGTTGGCCAGTGCTGCGCGGATGGCGTCCGGTCCACCGTCGGCTCCGGGCCGTCCTTCGTTGCGCCTTACCCCGATGTCGCTGCAGACGCCGAGGAGCACCCGGCCCGGCAGACCGGAATCGATCACCTCCGGCGTCAGTGCCACCACCTTCTGATGCCAGCGCTCCGTCCCCGGCTCGCCGTCCACCCGCCCGCGCCACAGCACCATTTCTGTCGCCCTATGCATCCCCCGCCTCCCCTCTCACCACCCGTCGCGAAGGTGTACCGATGCCTATTTCGCACAGCAGCTGCGCCGGGTCCTCCAGGTTCCACAACAACAGGTCCGCCTCCTTGCCCACCGCCAGGCTGCCCAGCCGGTCACCGCAACCAAGGGCCGCGGCCGCGTTCCGTGTCACCGCCGCCAAAGCCTCCTCCGGGGTGAGCCCCAACAGCAGGCACCCCATGTTCATCATCAAACGGATAGAAGCGAACGGGGAGGTCCCGGGGTTGAGGTCGGTGGCAAGTGCCATGCGGATGCCGTATTCGCGCAGCTTAGCGACCGGCGGGGTGCGGGACTCCCTCAAGAAGTAGAGAGCGCCGGGGAGCAGGGTGGCCACCGTCCCGGAAGCGCGCATGGCTACCAGCCCGTCCTCGTCCAGGTATTCCAGGTGGTCAGCGGACCAGGCCCCGTAGCTTGCGGCCAGCGCAGCGGAGCCGGAGGCGGAGAGCTGCTCGGCGTGCATCTTGATCCCCAGGCCATGCTCGCGCGCCGAGGCCAGCAAGCGCTCGGCCTGCTTCACGGTGAAGGCGATGGTTTCGCAAAAGACGTCCACGGCGTCGGCGAGCCCTTCCGCCGCCACGCGCGGGATCAGTTCGGCGCAGATCAGGTCTACGTAAGCGTCTCCCCTGCCGCGATATTCGGGGGGGACCGCGTGTGCGGCCAGCAAGGTGGCGACCACCCGCACAGCAAGCTCGCGCCCGAGCCGCCGCGCCACCCGCAGCATCTTCAGCTCGTCCCTCACGGTGAGGCCGTAGCCGGACTTGATCTCCACCGTGGTGCACCCCTCGTGCATCAGGGCAAGCAGCCGCGGTCTCGCCTTCAGGAAGAGCTGCTCCTCGGAGAGCGCCCGCGTTGCCTTTACGGTGGAAAGGATGCCGCCGCCGGCGCGGGCTATCTCCTGGTAGGGGACGCCCCGCATCCGCTGCACGAAGTCGGCGGCGCGGTTTCCCCCGTAGATGAGATGGGTATGGCAATCGATGAAGCCGGGGGTGATCAGGCCCCCCTGGCAGTCGGTGAGTTCTCCGGGAAAGGAGGCCAGGTCGGGATCGCAGCAGGGAGCCAGGGCAACGATCCGCCCGTCCCGCACCACCAGGGCGTGATTGTTCAAGAGCCCGTATTCGGTTCCGATGGCGGGATCGAGGGTGGCGATCCGGGCGTTGGTCCAGATGTGGTCGGATGCGGAGTACTGTTGTGCCATGAGTGTCTCTGTGAACGGGTCTGTCTGAACAAAGTTTATCTCATAAATGTGACCCAAACAGGGAAAGGAGGCTCTCAAGCTGGATCAAGATTGTACGCCGCAGTGTGAGGGGATCGTGGGGCTCTAGAAGGTGAACTTGTTGACCATGCCGGCTAGCTTCTCAACCTGTTTTTCCAGTTCCTGCGCCGCCCCTTGTGACTCATCGGCACTCACCGCATTCTCGCGGGTAACCTCGTTGATCAACATGGCGGTCTTGGATATCTGCTCCACGCCGGTGGTCTGTTCTTCGATGCTCTTGCTGATCTCGTCGGCAAACGCGCTCAAGGCCCGGGCCCCCTGCACCGCCTCGTCGAGCCTCTGGGCGATCTCCTTGATCAGGCTCTCGCCGGACTTGGAGAGGGAGACCGAGGAGCGGATCAGCCCATCGGTGCGCCGGGCGGCATCGGCGGAGCGGGTGGCGAGGTGGTGGATCTCGTCGGTCATCACCTTGAAGTCGTTGCCGGCCCCCTCGACGTGGGCAGCCTCGATGGCCGCGTTCACTCCTAAGAGTCCCGAAAGCCTGGCCACACTTTCCAGGCTGGCGATGGCACTGGCGAACTCCGCGCGCATCTCGTCCCCGATCCTCTTTTCCAGGGACTTCATGGCGCTGGCCGTCTCCGCGCACTGCTTGGAGAGCTTGCGGATCTCCTGGGCCACCACGCCGAAGCCCCCCGACGAGGTACTCATCTTGACCGCTTTGTCCACCGCGGTACCGGCCAGGGCACCGGTCTCCTTGGCGATGGTATCGATCTCGTGAACGATGGAAGAGCTGCCGTCGGCAGCCGCACAGATCTCCTCCATGGAACTCACCATGCGAGTCATGGAGCTCTTGGCGCCGAGGATCGATTCGGTGGCCTGCTTCGCGCTCGAGCGCGCGGTCACCGTCTGCTTGGCGTTGCGGCCGGCGGTCTGGGCGAGCTGGGTGAGGCTGGTGGTGGTTTCTTCCAACTGGCGGCTCTGCTCCTTGGACCCTTCCGTAACGGCGGCGCTGACCTCCCCCATCTTGGCCGCCACCCGGGAGACCAGGTTGACGGTCTGGGAGACCTGGGAGATCGCCTCGTTGAGGGCCTCCGCGGTGGCGTTCATCGCCTTGCGGATGGCCGCGTGCTCGCCGCGGTAGCGCCCGGTCATCCTCGCCTTCAGGTCGTAGTGGGCGAGCCGGACCAGGATGGCCCCGGCCTCGCCGATGGGGGCGGTCAGGGCATCCAGGGTATCGTTCACCCCCTGGATCAGCTCCTTCCACACCCCCTGGTAATCCCAGGCGTTGCCGCGGGTACGGAGCTTGCCGTCGCCGATGCTCCCCAACAGGTGGCCGGTCTCGGCGTGCAGACCGTAGAGGATCGCCAAAAGCGTGTTGATGTTCTGCTTGATCTTGTTGTACTCCCCTGGGTAGTCGTCGATCACGAAGGGGGGGAGCCGGCCGTGGGCGATCTCGTCCAGGGCGTAGCCGGCAAGCTGCATGGGGGCCAAGAGGGCGTCGATCATGACGTTGATCAGGGAGACCATCTCGGCGTCGCGGGGGGCGAGGCCGTCTGGATTACCCCTCACCTCCAGCCGCCCCTCTACCATCGCCTCGGAAAGCTGCCGTACCACATCGTGGAGATCGCTCATCGCCCACCTCCGGGGTTACCCCCATCCTCACCCTGTCCCTCCCCTTGAAGGGGAGGGGACGAGCCACGTAGCTCTGAAAGTTCTGCTGGCAGTTGCCGTTCTATAACTGGCTGCAGTCTTCTCTCCCACTCCTGCCGGCCTTTCTCTCCATCCCCTGAACCCTACCTCTCCCTACCAACTTCTTCCCTCGACACCTTACTCTCCCTCCCCTTCAAGGGGAGGGCAGGGGTGAGGATGGGTTACAGCGTTTCCAGCTCCGCCACGCATCGCTTCCCGGCCGAGACCAGCTCCGACTTTATCGGGCGGTACAGAAGGCCGTCCATCACGCCGTCCAGGTAGGCGTGGAACAGGCGGCAGAGGGCCCCGCCGCTCTCCATCCCGCGCAGCTCGCAGACATCGCGGATCACACAGCGGCCGAAGGTCAGCCGCTTTTCCTCCAGCGCGAATTCAAAGCCTGCCTGCATCCGCTCGGCCAAAAGCCTCGCCACCTCCGGCAGGGCAGGGTCCCGAAGATGCACCGGCAGCTTGGCGGCCATCTCGCGACCGGCGATCCTGCCGACCGGGGCAGTCACCCCTCCCATGATGTTGTCGACGGTGCTGGCGAAGGCGTCCATCAGGAAGGCGACTTCAGTGAAGGCCGCTTGGTAGTCGTCGGCGGAGAGGTCGATCCGGTACTGCTGGTCGTTGGTGGTCATAGGAATCTCTCCATCTTCCGGCAGAACTCCTCGTCCCGGTAGAAGTTCTTCACCAGGTGGTGTCCGCGGTGGGTGATGGCCTGGGAGGGGCAGATATAGGCGCAGGATAGGCAGGCGATGCAGTCATCCACCTGCTTTACCGTGCAGACCTTTTTCTCCGCGTCCATCTCGAAGACCTCGGTGGGGCAGATGTCGACGCACAGCTCACACCCCCTGCAGGACTGCTCATGAACTTCGATCTCCAGCCCCATGGCTACCTCCCGAAGGTCCGGACGGTCTCCCCGCCCCGCGTGATCACCACCTGCATCGCCATCCCCCCCAGCAGGTGGGTCGCGCAGGCGAGGCAGGGATCGTAGCAGCGGATGCCGAACTCCACCGCGTTTAGGAGCGCCGCGTCGTCAGTTCTTCCCGCCACGTGCGAGCGGGCGGCCTGCTCCACCGAGCTGTTGATGAGGGCGTAGTTCTGCTGGGTGGCGATGATCAGGTTGGCCGCCCGCACGATCCCCCCTTCGTCGATCTCGTAATCGTGGAACAGGGTGCCGCGGGGCGCCTCCAGGTGACCGACGCCCCGGCCTCCCCTGAACTTGACCGGCACCCGGGTCTCCCCGAACAGCTCCGGGTCCCGCAGGATGATGCCGGCGCGCTCCACCGCCCAGATGATCTCGATCAGCTTTGCATAGGTCTGCATGAGGGTCGAGTGGCTGGGGCTCCTGCCCAGCTTGAAGAGTTCGGTGCGCTCCGCCTCGGCACGCTCGGTTCCCAGGCGCCCAGCCAGGTTGATCCTCGCCAGCGGCCCGACCCGGTAGTCGTGCAGCCCCTCCACCTGGCAGGCCACCTTCTTCATGTACGACCACTCCACCACCGATTCCACCAGGTACTGGTCGTACTCCCTGGCCTGGAACTCGGCCCTGCTCTTCCCCTGCTCGTCGATCAAGCGGAGCTTGCCGGAGGTAAGGGAGAGGGTGCCGTCCTCCAGCACCGTGCCCAGCCCCCAGGAGGGAACCAGCCACTTCTCTTTCATGGCGGGGTGCTGGTCCAGCATCTTGAAGAGGA
The DNA here is from genome assembly GCF_035254065.1 of Geomonas sp. GTDB lineage: Bacteria > Desulfobacterota > Desulfuromonadia > Geobacterales > Geobacteraceae > Geomonas. Next base: position 3,547 of record NZ_DATFBA010000327.1, on the reverse strand, counting down.
GGGACTTCACGGCCGGCACGATCTTCTCCAGCATCCGTTCCGCCTCCTCCACCCACCCCGCGAGTATGCGCTGTTTCTCCCGGTCGATCACGAAGGCGATGCCACCCGCCACCGAGGTGACCGGGTGGGTGCCGCGCCCCCCCACCATCTCGTTGATGCGCTGACCGAGGGTCCTGATCCCCAATCCCAGCTTGGCCAGCTCCGGCTGCGCCTTCACCACCCCGACCACGTTCCTCTCTGCGGGGTCGGCGTCCACCCCCAGCACCAGGTCGGGCCCCTGCAGCACGAAGATGGAGAGCGCGTGGGAGTGGATCAGGTGCCCCAGGTACATGAGCTCGCGCAACAGCGTGGCGGCCGGAGGAGGGGTCACCCCGCAGGCGTCGTCCAGCGCCTTGCAGGCGGCCAGGTGGTGGGCGGTCGGGCAGACCCCGCAGATCCTGGCGGTGATGTGCGGCATGCGGTCCGCCTCCATCCCCACCAGGATCTTCTCGAAGCCGCGCAGCTCGTTCACCACCAGCCCCGCGCTCTCCAGCTCCCCCTGGTCGTCCAGGTTGATGAAGACCCTGGCGTGCCCCTCGATCCTGGTGACCGGGTCGATCTTGATGGTCTTTGTCATGACAGGTTCCCCGCCTCGTGATCGGATTCCTCCTCGGCGATCCACTTCTCTATATGGAAGGTGGGTTTCCTGCCGATCATGGAGGTCGCCATGGTGTAGCTGTAGTGCGACTTGGCGCTCCGCTCGATGCCGGCCACGATCTCCTCCCTCGGGATCCTGGTCAGCCGCGACATCCGCTCGGCGATCTCGGTCCTGATGTCGCGGTTGGGCTCGGTGAGCACCTGCATGGTGGCGCCGGCGCAGCCGGTGCAGGGGACGCCGTTCAGCGGACAAGGGGAAAGGCAGCGGTCGATGGTCACCGATCCCAGGCAGCTGTAACCCTGGCTGAGGAAGCATTCCTCCCGGTCCGGGATCCCCTCCGAGTTTGCCTTGAGGGAGGCGACCTCCGTCTTTCGCATCGACCGCTTGCACTTGGCGCAGACCGAATGCCGGGACTGCTCCGGCATCGACTCCTCCGTCCCTCGCACTGCTGAGATATCCGCCCATTTTACCAATTTTATTAATTGTTGCTAATTGCTCACCAGGAAAAGTCGCCGGCCGTGAGACGGGAGCCGGGGTGAACGGTCAGGAACCGGTCAGCGCCCCGAGCTCTTCACGTCCGAGGCAGCTCCGTATCTTGAAAAACGCCACTGATTCCGGCCCGTTCCTTGACAGAACCCATTCATGGTGTATTTACAATCAATCGACCTAGTGGCAGTGGAAGGAGCACACAACATGTTCAAATCTCTGATGGCCCTGTTGATGTTGACCCTGGTTATGTTCGGTTGCTCGAGCTCATCGTCGACTTCGGTCCCGCCGGCCCTGGTAGTAGTCTCTCCTGGCTCGGTCTCCATCGCGCCAGGCACCAGCACCCGCTTGAAGGCCACGCTGCTCCTCTCCGACGGCCAGCAGATCGACGTCACCAGTTCCGCCGTCTGGGCCTCGTCCAACACCGCCATCGCCACCGTCAGCAACGCCAGCGGTTCAGCGGGAACGGTCACCGCCGTGGGGACCGGGAACTGCACCATTACGGCTACCAGCAACGGTGCCGTGGGGAGCGCCTCCCTCACCACCGCCGCCATCCAATCCATCGCGGTGAGCCCCGGCAGCCAGACCGGCATCGTGGGGACCACCCAGCAGTTCACCGCCAGGGCCACCCTCAGCAACGGGGCCACCCAGGACGTGACCAGCCAGGCAACCTGGAGCACCTCCAATACAGCGGTGGCCACCATAAACGGCTCGGGGACCACCACGGCCCTCAGCGTGGGGAGCGTTACCGTCCTGGCTGGCATGGGCGCCATCTCCGGGGCCGCCACCCTCAACACGGTGACCCTGAACTCGGTGGCGCTCATCCCCACCTCGGCCAGCCTCGACCTGGGCGACACCCTGCAGTTCACCGCCATGGGCACCCTTTCCGACGGCAGCAGCCGCGATGTCAGCTCGCTGGTCAGCTGGAGTTCCGACACCCCGGCCGCGGTCTCGGTTAACGCCAGCGGCCTGGCGAGCGCCTTGGCGGTCGGCAGCGCCACGGTCACTGCCTCTTTCCCCGGCATCACCTCCCAGAGCGCCACCGTTTCGGTGCTGGCGCCGACCGTGATCCTGGTGACCCCGACCAATCCCACCCTGGTGGCCGGCACCAGCCAGGCCTTCACCGCCACCGGGAGTTTCGCGGACGGCACCACCGCCAACCTGACCAGCCTGGTCAGCTGGAGCTCCAGTGCGCCCGGCATTGCCAGCATCAGCAACAGTACCGCCTCCAAAGGGGTAGCCACCGCGCTTGCCAACGGGAACACCTTTATCGTCGCCTCGGTAGGGGGGACCAGCGGCTCCACGCTGTTGACGGTGAAGGCGGTCTCCTCGCTGACGGTGACCCCCACCACGCCGACGGTTTCCATCGGCACCACCCAGCAGCTGACCGCCACCGCGACCTTCGCGGACTCCTCCACCCAGGACGTCACCAGCCTGGCAACCTGGACCTCGTCTAACACCGGCATCGCCACGGTGAGCAACATCGCCGGGACCAAGGGGGTGGTGAGCGGGGTGGCACGCGGTACTGCCGTCATCTCCGCCAGCCTCGGCGGCTTCACCGGCACCTCCACCGTCACCGTTCAGCAGGGTTCCACGGTACCGAGCAACGCGGTATTCGTGACCGATTCCACCATCTCCTTTGTCACCGCCATCGATGCAGGGAGTAACCTGGTGTTCAGCAACGTCCTGGTGGGGGGCAACCCGATAGGGGTCGCCCTTAACCCGACCACCAGGAAACTCTACGTGGCGAACCACAACAGCAACAACGTCTCTGTCATCGATGCCAATACCAACACCTTCATCACCAACGTCGGGGTCGATCCCGGACCGTGGGGGGTGGCGGTGAATCCCACTACCAACCGCGTCTATGTCTCCACCGGCCAGAACACGGTGTCGGTGATCGACGGGAACACCAATACCCTGCTCCACTCCATCCAGGTAGGCTCGACCCCGCGAGGCCTCGCCGTCAGCAGTGCCACCAACCGCCTCTACGTGACGAACTTCGGCCAGAGTACCGTCTCGGTGATCAATACCACCAACGACACCCTGATCGACACCATCAACGTCGGACAGGGCCCGATCGACGTGGCCGTCAACAGCGCGGGCACCTTCGTCTACGTCGCCAACAGCGGTACCACCACGGTAAGCGTGATCGATACCACCACCGACCGCGACGTCCTCACCAGGAACGTATCGGTCGGCAGCGGCGCGCAGGGGATCGCAGTCGACTCCATTGCCGGCAGGGTCTACGTCACCCGGAACCCCAATTTCCTCACCATCATCGACACCTCCAGCTATCTGGTGCTCAACTCCATTCAGGTCGGCACCTCACCCCGAGGGGTCGCCGTGAAACCTTCCACCGGGCGGGTCTACGTGGCGATCTTCGGCAGCAACAACGTCTCGGTGGTCGATCCGGTCACTCAG
>NZ_DATFBA010000326.1:0-5599 GCF_035254065.1 Geomonas sp. | reverse complement strand
GCATCGGCCCGGTACTGGCCGCCCGCATCGTTGCCGATCGTCAGAAAAATGGCGCCTTCGGTTCGCTGGAGGGAGTCCAGCGGGTGCCGGGGGTGGGGCCCGGTAAACTGGCATCCCTCAGGAGATATTTTTTATCACCTTAGACCGCTCTCATTACAGCCTTCGCGGCGGAGGGGGATGGCGAGGGTCCCAACCGTCCCCGGGGGAGGGGTGTTTTGGCACGATCGGTGTATTTGAACCTTCCACGCATGCAACCCTTCAATCCACTTCTCATGGGAGGTCACCGAGATGAAATGTCCAAAGTGCAAAGGCAGGATGTTCGCCGAGAAGTACTACGACTTCGTCAGGTCGTTCGATGCCTGGAAGTGCACCTGCTGCGGTGAGGTGCTGGATCCCACCATACTGGCGAATCGGGCGCGCAATTTCCAGAGCCTTTTGGGCTGATGTATCAAGAGATACCGATTGAAAGAGGGACCGCCCGTGCGGTCCCTTTTTTTCGGGCTGCGGCTGGATCGGCGCAGCCCGGCATTCTGACAGCGCTATTTTAATTGTGAACCCTTTCTTTTTGGCCTTGACACCGGCAGGCTCATTGGATATAAAAGGATAAAATTGGTCCTAAAGGTGTTTTTATGATGGAACTAACCCGCAAGGGTGAATACGCAATCAGGGGCATCATCTACCTGGCCCAGCAACCGCCGGGACGGGTCTCGCTCATCAGCGAGATCGCCCAGGCCGCCGACGTCCCGCAGACCTTTCTCGCCAAGATCTTCCAGAGCTTTGCGAAGCTCGGGCTGGTGACCTCCTCCCGGGGGACCGGCGGCGGCTTCGTGCTGGGGAGGCCGGCCTCGGCCATCACCCTGCGCGAGGTGGTGGAGGCCGTGGAGGGTCCCATCGTCCCCAACCGCTGCCTGATGGGGAGCGCCTGCGAGAGGGGAGGCCCCTGCATGGTGCACGACGTCTGGCGCCAGGTGCAGACCGGGGTGGTCGACATCCTGGACGGCGTCACTATCGATACCTTGGCCCGCGGACGCACGGGCTGAACCCGCCTTTTTTTGCCCACTAATGAGATTAAAAAGGTCCTGTTGGTCTGCAATGTCCTGCTACACTGCTTAATGTGTGGCGGGTCTCGATGCGCCTAATTAATGCCGCTGTGGCTGGCCTTTTACCTTTATTCGAGTACTCACCGCAACTCTTCACAAGGAGGAAACCGATCGATGGATGTCCTGACCCTAAGCCGGCTTCAGTTTGCCGTCACCTGCATGTTCCACTTCATCTTCGTCCCGCTCACCCTGGGCCTTTCCGTGCTCACCGCCATGATGGAGACCCGCTACGTGCTTTCCGGCAACGAGCTCTACCTCAGGATGACCAAGTTCTGGGGGAAGCTGTTCCTGATCAACTTCGCGCTGGGGGTAGTGACCGGCATCACCATGGAGTTCCAGTTCGGCATGAACTGGGCCGAGTACTCGCGCTACGTCGGGGACATCTTCGGGGCGCCGCTGGCCATCGAGGCGACGGTCGCCTTCTTCATGGAATCGGTATTCATCGGCGTCTGGGTGTTCGGCTGGAAGAAGGTATCCAAGCGGATGCACGCGGTCTCCATCTGGATGGTGGCGGTCGCCACCAACCTCTCCGGTCTCTGGATCCTGCTGGCCAACGGCTGGATGCAGCACCCGGTGGGGTACGTGCTGAGAAACGGCCGTGCCGAGATGGTCGACTTCCTGGCCTTGATCACCAACCCGTTCGGTCTTTTGAAGTTCGGACACCAGATCGTCTCCGGCTACACGGTGGCGGGCTTCTTCGTGATGGGCATCTCCGCCTGGCACCTGTTGCGCGGTAACAACCGCGCCTTCTTCAAGGCCTCCTTCGGCATGGCGGCTGCCTTCGCCCTGTTCGCCTCCATCATGGTGGCCGTGATCGGCGACTTCCACGCCGCCGACGTCGCCAAGACCCAGCCCGCGAAATTCGCCGCCATGGAGTCCGTCTGGGATTCCTGCTCCGCGGCCCCCCTGCACCTGATCGCTTTCCCCGACCCCGAGAAACAGTGCAACCTGGTCTCCGAGTTCCCGGTGCCCAGCCTGCTGAGCATCCTCGCCTTCCACGATCCCAAGGCGACCATCCGCGGCCTCAACTCCTTCCCCAAGGATGAGCGCCCGCCGGTGGTGCCGGTCTTCCTGAGCTTCCGCCTGATGGTCGGGCTGGGGAGCCTGTTCATCCTGCTCTCCCTCTTGGGGGTCATCCTCTCCAAGAAGGACCTTATCGAGAAGTACCCGCTCTTCCTGCGCCTTCTGGTCTACGCCATCCCGCTTCCCTACATCGCCAACCAGCTCGGCTGGGTGGTGGCCGAGGTCGGCCGGCAGCCCTGGATCGTCTACGGCGTGATGAAGACCGCCGACGGCGTCTCCAAGGCGGTGAGCCTGCCCCAGGTGATCGGCTCGCTGGTCGGCTTCACCCTCCTCTACGGCTTCCTGGGCTTCGTGGACATCTACCTGCTCGCCAAGTTCGCCCGCAAGGGTCCCGAGGGTGGCGAAAAGGTGAGCCCGCTGGTCGACGAGCAACTGGCCTTCGACGCGTCGCGCGTCGCAGCGCACTAAAGGGGGGAGAGAGAGATGGAATTGCACATCACCTGGTTCATTCTGTGGGGAGTACTTTGGGCAGTCTACTTCATGCTGGACGGCTTTGTGCTGGGGGCCAGCATGCTGCACCGCGCGCTGGGCAAAAGCGATGCCGACCGGCGCGTCATCATCAACACCTTCGGCCCCTTCTGGGACGGTAACGAGGTCTGGCTGCTGACCGCAGGGGGCGCCACCTTCGCCGCCTTCCCGAGCGCATACGCCAGCATGTTCAGCTACCTCTACACGGCGCTCTTGCTGCTGCTCTTCTCGCTGATCGTCAGGGGGGTCTCCATCGAGTTCCGTAGCAAGGAGGAGGGCGCCACCTGGCGTGGGGCGTGGGACTGGGCCATCGTGGTCTCCAGCTTCCTGCCGGCGCTGCTGTTCGGGGTCGCCTTCGGCAACATCTTCGCCGGGCTCCCCATGGACCAGGCCGGCTACCACGGCTCCCTCTTCTCGCTGTTGAACCCCTACGGGCTGGTGAGTGGCGCCCTGTTCGTGCTGCTCTTCCTCGAGCACGGCGCGCTCTACCTCTCGCTGAAGACCACCGGTTCCTTGGCCTCCTCCGCCGAGGACGCGGCGCGCGCGGTCTGGATCCCGCTGGTGCTGGTGGCGGTCGCCTTCCTGGCCATGACCAACTTCGCCACCAAGCTCTACGACAACTACCTCGCCACCCCTGCGCTCTTCGCGGTGCCGGCAGTAGCTGTCGCTGCACTGTTGTCGGTGCGGGTGTTCCTGGGCAAGAGGGCTCCCGGCAAGGCGTTCATCGCCTCCTGCCTCACCATCCTGACCGTGGTCGCCACCGGGGTGATCGGGCTCTTCCCGAACCTGATCCCCTCCACGCTGGACCCGAACTTCAGCCTGACCTGCTTCAACAGCTCCTCCTCCCCGTATACCTTGAAGGTCATGACCGTGGTCGCTTTCATTTTCGTGCCGATCGTGATACTGTACAAAATCTGGGTGTACCGGGTCTTCAGGGGCAGGCTCACCGCCGAGTCGGTGCTTGCCGACCACGAGGCCTACTGATCCTTCCTTAGTTGATCCCGCCGCCATCACGGCCGCTTTGGCATCCCTGCCCCTCCCTTGGGAGGGGCAGGGATGCCAAAGTGGCCGGACCTCTTGGTACCCCGCAAACCCGCAGCTGCAAACCTGAACCCGCATTCTAGGTTGACAAGGTCGCACCCCCTTTGTTATTTTACGCCTTTGACGCAGGCGGTACCGGAAAGCGCCTGTCTTTCACGCGCACGCTCGGGTCGCAACCTGGCCTTCGAGTGCTCCCGAAAAACCCGTCACCGTTTCCCCGCCCTAGACGATGCAAGGCATTGCGGCAGCTGGCCTGCCATATAAAGTGAACTAAAGAGAGGATGACAATGCAGACCAACGTTGAGAAACTCAGCAGCATCAAGCAGAAGATAAGCTTCGAGATCCCGGCAGAGAGGGTTGCCGCCGAGGTCGATAAGGCCTACGCATCGATTAGGAAGCAAGCCGCCATCAAGGGTTTCCGCAAGGGTAAGGTTCCCCAGTCGGTGATCGAGAAGCAGTACGGCGCCCAGATGGCCGAGGACGTGGTCAAGAACCTGGTCAATGACAGCTACTTCAAGGCGCTCGCCGAGCACAACCTCAACCCGGTCTCCTACCCGATGATCGATGCCGATACCCTGATCGTGGGGCAGCCCTTCAAGTTCTCCGCCACCTTCGACGTCTTCCCCGATGTCGAGCTGAAGGAATACCTCGACCTGCCGGTGCAGAAGGAGAAGCTGGAGCTGGACGAGAACGCCGCCGTGGAATCCCGCCTGGCGCAGCTCAGGGAGAACCTGGCCCAGCTTTCCCCGGCCGCCGAGGGGCGCGCCGCACAGAAGGGCGACTTCGTGACCTTCGACTTCAAGGGCTCCATCGAGGGCGTCCCCTTCGAGGGTGGCGAGGCGCAGGACTTCCAGCTCGAGCTCGGTAGCCGCCGCTTCATCCCGGGCTTCGAGGAGCAGATGGAGGGACTGACCGTCGGCGCCGAGACCACCATCACCGTCAACTTCCCCGAGGACTACCATAACGCCGAGCTGGCCGGCAAGCCGGCCGACTTCGCCATCACCGTGAAGGACATCAAGGTGAAGGAGCTGCCGGAACTCAACGACGACTTCGCCAAGGAGTTCGGCGAGTTCGAGACCCTGGACGAGCTGAAAGAGAAGCTGGCCGAGGTCGCCCGCAGCCAGGAGGAGCAGAGGATCAACAGCGACCTGCGCGAGCGGCTGATGAGCGAGCTGGTCGAGCGTAACGACCTGGAGGTCCCCGAGGTGCTGGTCGACCGCCAGCTGCAGATGCTGCTGGAGAACTCCAAGCAGAAGCTGGCAGCCCAGAGGCTCACCCTGGAGATGATGGGGACCACCGAAGAGGGGTACAAGACCCAGTTCAGGGAAGTGGCCGCCAACCAGGTGAAGTGCTCGCTGATCCTGGACGCCGTGGCCGACAAGGAAGGGATCCAGATCGCCGAGGAGGAGGTCGTGGAAAGGGTGCAGGGCATCGCCGCCAGCGCCGGCCAGGACCCCGAGAAGCTCCTCGGCATGTACCAGGGCAACCAGCAGGCCAAAGAGAGCCTGATCGCCCAGATGAGGGAAGAGAAGACTCTGACCTTCGTGCTGGAGAAGGCCAAGGTGTCCGAGGTTCCCAAGGACCAAATCAAAGACGAAGACTAGGAGCCATACATGCTGGTACCCATCGTAGTGGAGCAGACCGGCCGGGGTGAGAGGTCCTACGACATCTACTCGCGCCTCTTGAAGGACCGCATCATCTTCCTGGGGGGCGGCATCGACGATAACGTCGCCAACCTGGTGATTGCCCAGCTCCTCTTCCTGGAGGCCGAGGACCCGGACAAGGACATCCACCTCTACATCAACTCCCCGGGCGGGGTGGTCACCGCCGGCATGGCGATCTACGACACCATGCGCTACATCAAGGCGCCGGTCTCCACCATCTGCATCGGCCAGGCGGCCTCCATG